>NZ_JAEHBQ010000003.1:0-392980 GCF_016483555.1 Bacillus cereus group sp. N14 | reverse complement strand
TGAGCTACTACATCTGCCTTGCTGTAATAGAGCATGACTTCATGAAAGAAATCTGATAAAGGTGTCTCTTGAATTTGCACACTTGGAATACCTTTTATTTCATTTTCAGGAACTAGATTTCTACCCTTTAATTGAGCGACTACAACATTTGCATCTCCTCTCGCATACTCGTGAAAAGGAGTTAATGTTTCTTCAAGTGTAGGATCAGATAATACCGTTGTTCCATCAGCATTTTTTACAGGTATAGCGGTAGCTGTTTTATTTTTTAAAACCGGCTTTCCATCTTGCTTTGTAAAAGTAAGGTCAATACGTGAGATATGCGTTCCATATTTATCTGGTTCTGTAATAATAACACCATTTACAACTTCTTTTTTTACAAGTTTATGCATATGAGCTGCAAAAATAGTGCTTAGTTCCGGACAAGCATTCGCAATATCTTGAACCCCAGTACCAGGGATTCCATTCTCATTTTCTAGTCCCATATGCATAACCCCTACCATTACATCTACTTTACCTTCTAATTCTTTAATTGCCTTTTTTGTCTCTTCTACTGGATTTTTCACCACTAAACCATCCAAATGATCTGTCCCTTTTTCAAAATCACTAATCATTGGTGTATTCATACCAATAATTCCAACTTTAATTCCACCTTTTTCAACAATCGTATATGCAGGAAGAAAACGCTCTCCATTTTCCTTATAAATGTTTCCTGCTAACGTCTTTCCCTTATATTGCTCACTGACTTTTTTTAATGTATCTAATCCAAAGTTGAATTCATGATTTCCAAATGCCCAAGCATCATATCCCATTGTATTCATCGCTACCATCATTGGAGATTGTGGCTTATCATTGAATAATTCTACTGAGTTTCCTTGAATTGTGTCCCCGGCATCTAATAATATGGTATTCGGATTTTCCTGACGCACCTTCTTTATAACCGTATAAAGCTGCGTTAAACTTCCACTCGTATTTGCTCCATCAAGTGCATAATCCCAAGGCATAAATCTACCATGAATATCTGCCGTACCTAACAATGTAATATTAACATCAGATTCCTCAGCCTTAGAAATAGCTGGTTTGGCTGTTACTGCTGTTACAAGAAGCATAAGAATAATAAAATAGCATACATAGTTCTTCCATTTCATTTTTTGCATAATGACAATATTTCTCCCCTTTTTGTACTGCTATAAAGTTGCTTGAACTTTAAAAATGTAACTTATTATTCGGAAAAATTCAACTGCAAAAGATAATTTTGGAGGTGGTTCTGTTGTGAAAATATAGAGAATAAAATGCATATACCCCCTAGCAGAATAGTATTTACTTCTTCCTCCAACGTGTGAAGAGCGCTAAACCAATGGTAGATGTATATGTACTTTCAAAATTATGGACATATAACTCATTTCCGAAAATCATTATAACTTAAAGATATAGTGTGTAATGCTGATTACATTTTCGGATTTCATTGCTAATTTATTTCCTTCTAAATGAAAATGCTGAGATCATTTCCAAAAATAATAACCCCGCCTTCATTTAAGACGAGGTTACACTTATACAGTAATTCGGATTCAGTTTTTTTCGAATGTTCGTTTCCTTTTCAAGAGTAAGATCTGCTAGTTTCTTATTTCCTTCTGCTCATTGGTTTCTTTCAACTAAATTCATCATAATTTTAATCAGGATTTGTATTTTATCACTCGAACCCTTGATGCTATCCTAAATCGCTCAATAAATAGATAATAATTTTTACTTTTCAACTTCACAAAGCAACTTTATCTCTTTGATTTGTTCTATATGACGCTGTTCATGCAAATAGATTAACTCTATCCACTGATCAAGAAGTAATTCTCCAAGAGCTGGATGGATCACTGATTTTTTTGCTAATTTAGATTCATCTTCTATTGTACTCAGAAAACGCATCAATTCTTTTCTAGAGTCGTTTAACAAATCAACCATTTGCAGCACTTCAAATGGTTCTATACTTGGTTCAATCATTTCTGGTGCTATAAATTTTATCGATCTATCTAATACAATATTGTGAATTTCTTTACGCTCATTTTGGAAACTATCCATCTTTTTTAATCCTGACGAAATAACCGTTATAACTCTCTCATCTAATAAAACTAAGTGATGACAAACTTGTGCTATACTCCATTTATCCTTATCTGGTTTTTTATTAAATTGAGCATCACTTAACAAAGTAATTTCCTCAAATAATTGATTTCTCGTTTCATAAAACTTGTCATTTACAAATATATTCATGTGAATTCTCCTTTCATTAGAACCTATATACTTAGATTCCTGCGTTAGAAATATTCTCTATAGAAAAAAGATTTTCCTTCACTACTATTTCAATCAAATCTTTTCTTGCTTTAATAGTTTCGCTAATTCACGACTAAATATATGAGTTTTCTCAACATCCTTGAAGATTTCCTTGAGGTTATCATGTGCTACAGCTACACCCTAATACTTTCCACCGAATCCTTTCAATACAACTACATAAAACGTTCCTAATTATCAATCTAGCATTAAATAAATGTAAAAAATGCCCCTATTCATTCATTTTTCATGCGTATGTATGTACATTTGTTAATTTATTCGATATATTATGTGTATTGAATGATTACGAAAAGCTTATAGGTCGCTAAAAAACACCTTATATTTTTATATCCATGAAAACTACAAAATGTATAAAATTCCATTTGTCAAATGAATTTAATGCGGAAGGAGGTTTGTGGTTACTTCATCGGGATATAATCATCAGTTTTGAACTGATAAAAATATAGGAGGCGACAAAATGTTTCGTACGATTTCAAATTTCATGAGAGTAGCTGAGATAAGAAGGAAAATCCTTTTTACATTGGCGATGTTAATCGTTTTTCGAATTGGCACGTTTATTCCAGTTCCTCATACTAACGCAGAGGTATTAAAGGTACAAGATCAAGCCAACGTTTTAGGTATGCTAAACGTATTTGGTGGAGGAGCATTGCAACACTTCTCGATCTTCGCTGTAGGTATTACACCATATATTACAGCTTCCATCATAGTACAATTACTACAAATGGACGTTATACCTAAATTTTCGGAATGGGCAAAGCAAGGTGAAATGGGCCGTAAGAAGTCAGCTCAATTTACTCGATACTTTACAATCATTCTCGCATTCATACAATCCATTGGGATGTCTTATGGTTTTAATAATATAGCAGGTGGGCAATTAATAACAGATCAAAGCTGGACTACATACTTATTTATTGCGACAGTTTTAACTGCAGGTACTGCATTTTTACTTTGGTTAGGCGAACAAATTACCGCTAACGGAGTAGGTAATGGTATTTCGATGATTATCTTCGCAGGACTTGTTGCAGCGATTCCAAATGTTGCGAACCAAATTTATTTACAACAATTTCAAAATGCAGGCGATCAATTATTCATGCACATCATAAAGATGGTTTTAATTGGTCTCGTAATTTTAGCGATAGTTGTTGGCGTTATTTACATTCAACAAGCCGTGCGTAAAATACCAATTCAATATGCAAAAGCTGTTTCAGGAAACAATCAATATCAAGGAGCAAAAAACACTCATTTACCTCTTAAAGTAAATAGTGCTGGTGTAATTCCAGTAATCTTTGCTTCCGCATTTTTAATGACGCCGCGTACAATTGCGCAGCTCTTCCCTGATTCAAGCGTATCAAAATGGTTAGTTGCAAATCTTGATTTTGCACATCCAATTGGAATGACACTTTATGTCGGTCTTATCGTTGCTTTCACATACTTCTATGCATTCATTCAAGTAAATCCTGAACAAATGGCTGAGAATTTGAAAAAGCAAAATGGATATGTACCTGGTATTCGTCCTGGTAAATCAACAGAACAATATGTAACTAAAATTTTATACCGTTTAACATTTATCGGTGCAATTTTCTTAGGCGCAATTTCAATTTTACCGCTCGTATTCACGAAAATTGCTACATTACCACCTTCTGCGCAAATCGGTGGTACAAGCTTACTTATCATCGTCGGTGTAGCACTTGAAACAATGAAGACTTTAGAAAGTCAGCTTGTGAAACGTCATTATAAAGGATTTATAAATAAAGCGAATTAAGTAAAAAACACAGTTGGTTATTTTTCCAACTGTGTTTTTAATTCTACTACCTCTAATTTTCCCACTAATGTATCTATTACATTTTCCAACTTCATTATTTTTTCTTCTAAAGCTTGAATGCGTTTATCGCTATCTTCTACTTTATTATATTTTAAATCATCATTGGACGATTTGAACTGCTCCCATAATTCGAAAATAGTATTTTCAGTAGATGATTTTGATTTTTCACCATTATCGGTTGCAATAGTATTTGATTTTAATTCAAATTGAAGCTCATATGTATTTCCAGTTAACTCTTTTGCTATATGCGAAATTAAATCTTTATAAGACTTTTCAACCCACTCTTGTTGAAATTCGTTTTTAAAATAAATAGTCAATGAATTTTCATGTATACTGGCTGTCGTTTCTTTGATCCATGTTTCATATGAAGGTCTTGAAATTGTTACTTGTATTTTATCTTTTATTTGATTCCAAATTATTTTTGATTCCTCTTGTCCGGAAGTGAGTTGCTTATTTTGCATATGATGAGTTTGTGATATTGAAGCGGCGTTTGATCCTATTTCAAACCAAATTTGATATTCTTCATTAGTAATTTTCTGTACGGTATTTGAAATTATATTTTTATACTCACCTTCAAGCAAATCACGATGAAAAGCATCTTTACAAAAGATTATTAACTTATTCTCATCTATAATAGCATTTGTATTTCTAATCCATGTCATAAATGTTTTCTCAGCTACTTTTGGCCTTAATGCTTTCTTTACTTCATCCCAGCTATTAAGCCTTTCTTTTTGAACATCTTTCAATTTATTTGGTTCGTCATTACATAAATCAAACTGAATTTCAAACGTCGTATTAAACATTTCTCTTAATGTATGAAATACTAATTCTTTGTAATGAGATTCTAACCAGTCACGTGCAAATTCATTCGGACAATAAATCGTTAATATATCATCCTCTAATAAAACAGTAGTATTAGAAAACCAAGTTTCATATGATGGTTTTGAAATTTGCGGTCGAATTTTTTCCTTTACTTCAGTCCAATTCATTTTCATAATAACTCCCCTCTTTTTACAGTTCTCTTTCATATAGCTTAATAATATTACGCCTTTCCAATAAATAAAGTCAATCCGTATCGTTAATAAAATTCAAGCAGCCCTATATATAACAGGGCTGCTTCTTTATACAACTACATTTCCTTCTCAAATAATTTCCCTTGTTTGAAATAGCTCCGGAGTGTGGATCGATTAGCTAAAAATACACCAACCAAAATAAAACAAGCACCTATGCCCATTGTAGGATTTAAAGGTTCTCCTAATATGATATATCCTACAATAATAGCAATTAGCGGTGATACATATAACCACGTTGACGGGAATACAGGGTTTGTTTTTGATAAGAGCCAATAATATAATCCGTGCCCACCAATTGATCCGATAAAGATAAGATATAAAATAGGCCACTGTACACTCCATGAAGCTAATACAGATACACTCGGTTGTTCTACTATGACGGATATAATTAGTAATAAAACTCCTCCGTAAAACATTTGAATACCATTAATGAGAAATGGTGACACACTTTGTAAATCCGAAAGTATTTCTTTTGAGCGAATAGAGCCTATTCCGTAAAATAACTCTCCTATTATTAAAACAAAACAAGCGATACTCCATATGAGATTTATTTCTTGGTGCATTCCTGGTAAAGAAACAAAAATAACACCTATTAGTGCAATAATTAATGCTACGAGTTGCTCTTTTTGTAATTTCGCCTTATTTCTCTTTGCTTGTAATAATAAAATCATCATCGGCCCCGTAGCAGAAAGTACAGCAGCTAACCCTGAAGAAATATATTGTTCCGCCCAGTACAAAGTTGCGAATGTCATAAACGTTAAGCAAAAACCAGCATATATAATACGTTTTGAAAATACATGTGGAATAATTTCTTTTCGCTTTAACTTAAATATAATCATCAGAATTAAGCCTGCTAAAAAGAAACGAATTCCTGCTGAAAATAATGGGGGCGCTCCTGCTTCAATTCCGATTTTTATCGTTAAAAATGTTGTTCCGAAAATAATACATACTAAAATATAATTGAAAATGACCATTTTTCTTCCTCCTTTTTACTCTTAACATGAGTATAGAAGGTATGGTGTATAACAGTGTATCTATGTATATAACAGTTACTAAAAATTGTAGTTGATTCTCTTTATATTTTTCGCTTTAATAAAATAAAAACGAAAAAGGTGAAACCATGAAGATTGTCCTTCGTAAAGAATCCAACATACCGTATTACCAACAAATATATATGCAAATCGTTGAAAGAGTACAAAGTGGCATGCTTGCGCATGGTGACTCCCTTCCATCTTTACGCTCTATGGCCGAAGATTTGCAGATTAGCCTATTAACTGTTCGTAAGGCATATAAGCAATTAGAAAAGAAAGAATATATACGCATTGAGCAAGGAAAAGGTGCTTATATACATAAACATGTAAAGAAAGATTTCAAACCAATTCCGTACAAATGGCAACAAACGAAAACGATTAATGTTATGCGATCTCAATATGCAATGAATCAGCACCGAAAATATTACGATTTTTCACAAGCAATTTTATATCCTCGTTTATTGCCAAATCCATTCTTAGCAGACGAAATGCATAAAATACTTCATAAAGACCAGATGATCCTAGCAACTTATGGGCCAGTACAGGGTGATTATGAACTGCGAGTTGAAATAGCAAATTACTTAAGTGAACACCAAAATTTAGTGACCGATCCATCTCAATTATTAATTACAAGCGGAGCACAACAAGGACTTGATTTAATTGCTCAAACATTATTAAAACCTGGTGATATTGTATTAGTGGAAAATCCTTGTTACAGTTCTGCACTTGATATTTTCATCAATAAAGGCGCTAAAATTATACCAGTTTCTCTTGATAATCATGGAGTTCGATCCGACTTAATCGATGATATTTGTCAAAGTAAAAATCCCGTATTATTGTATACGAATCCAACTTTCCAGAACCCGACAGGTACAGTAATGAGTAATGAAAGGCGAATGGAACTTATAGAATTAGCAGAGCTATATGAGTTTTTTATAATTGAAGATGATTCTTTCGGAGAAATATATTTTGAGGGTGCTACTATTCCCCCTCCTATCAAAAAATTTGATACGAACGGTCATATAATATATATAAAAGGATTTAGTAAAACGTTAGCACCAGGATTGCGTATCGCATCTCTTATTGCCGATGGGCCTATTTTTGAATGGTTATATGCTGTAAAAGGTTCAATGGATATCGGTAGTCCTTTATTAACGCAAAAAGCACTCCTTCCTTTTTTACGTGCAGAACGTATGAAAAATCATTTAGAAAAATTACGTACGGCTCTACAAATTAGACGTGATATAACGATTGATATGTTATCACCACTTAAAGAATTACGATTTGAAATACCAAATGGTGGCTTTAATTTATGGATTACACTTCCTGATTTGATAGATCCCTTTACCTTATTACAAAAAGCAAATGAAGTAGATGTCTCTTTTTTACCAGGAACAGCTTGTCTATTAAATACCGATATAAGTAATAATCAATTACGGATTAGCTACTCAATGTTAAATGAAAAAGATATGTTGATTGGTTTAGAGAAATTACATGATACAATACGAAATTGTATATTATTGAAATAACATTACATATCCAATAATAAATACTAGCCCAAAATGAAAATGTGAATTTTGGGCTAGTATTTATTTCTAAGTTTTTTCCTGGTTCAACTTCACTTTCTCTACAAGCCACTATCTTCATTATCCTCCGACTTTCATTACAATTTTACCTCTAACATGTTGACCTTCACTCAAAATATGAGCTTCTCTAACCCCTGCTTCATAAAACGGCACAACTTTACTTATGATTGGTTTTATTTTTCCATGTACAATTAAATTTGATAATTCTTCTAGTTGCTTTCCATTTGGTTTTAGCCATAAAAAACCTGATTTTATCCCTTTTACTTTTTGAATTGGCTCATGAACAATCGAAACGAAAACACCACCAGGTTTTATAATTTGAAAACTTTTTTCTTGTACTTCACCACCTATTGTATCTAACACAATATCAAAATCAAATAGTAGTTCTTCAAATTTATCTTTTTTATAATCAATAACAAGATCCGCTCCTAAAGACTTTAAAAACTCTTCATTCTTACTACTTGCAGTTGTGGCAACAAAAGCTCCAAATGATTTTGCGATTTGGATTGCTAAACTTCCAACTCCGCCAGCTCCAGCATGAATGAGTACTCGGTCATGTTTTTTTATTTTTGCGTAATCTACAAGACTTTGCCACGCTGTAAGTCCTGCAAGAGGAATAGAAGCTGCCTCTTCGAAACTTAGATTAGTAGGCATATAAGATACTAAATCCGATTTTACTGTAATGAATTCAGCATAAGAGCCCTTCCCTATATTTTCAGGTTTCGTAAATACTTTATCTCCTACTTTGAAGCACTCTACCTCTTCCCCAACTTCTTCAATAACCCCAGCTACATCCAACCCTAAAATAATTGGAAATGAAAATCGTAACTGTTGTTGTAAGTCTCCTTTTCTTATTTTCCAATCAACAGGATTAATAGATGTTGCGAGAATGCGTATTAATACCTCGTTATCTTTAACAACCGGTTTTAAAACTTGTCTTTCTGTTAATTCTTCAACACTACCATATTGATCTATAACAATTGCTTTCATTTCCATTCCTCCTTGCTATTTATTTTAATAACATACAAATATTTCTCAAAATTTTTTGCCTTGAATTATCATAAACTTATTTTTGGGGGTAATTACGTAAGAAGCGTTATGAATTCCGTAAAAAAACGTACACTCACCTTAGAATCACTCAAAACTGTATTTTCAATTACATTCAAAAGAAATGGGGAGAACTCTATGACTGAAAAGATATTTAAAATAAACGAGATTGATATATGTACAGAAAGCTTTGGGAACCCTAAAAACCCAGCTATTTTATTAATTATGGGTGCTACGTGTTCAATGGTTTATTGGGATGAAGAGTTTTGTGAACAGTTGGCTAACACGGGGAAATTTGTTATTCGTTTTGATAACCGTGATGTGGGATGCTCTGTTACATATGAGCCTGGAACTTCCAATTATACAGTTACAGATATGGCTGAAGATGCAATTGGGGTACTCGATGCTTATCATATTGATAAAGCACATCTATTTGGTATGTCATTAGGTGGTATGATCGCTCAAATCGCTGCTGTAAAACATCCCGAAAGAATTTTAACGTTAACATTACTGGCTACAAGTGTGATAGGCTCTGACGATAACACGCGCGATTTACCTCCGATGGACGAAAGAATTTTAACACATCACGCAAATGGCACGCATTTAGATTGGACAAATAAAAATGTTGTAGCAAAATATTTAGTTTCCGGATCTCGCCTATTATGTGGATCCAAACGAACATTTGATGAAAAAAGAGTCTATAATCAAGTAAAACAAGAAATAGAACGCGCAAACAATCTATTAAGTATGTTTAATCACGCTTTACTTCAAGGTGATGATGCTTATGAAGGTGTGCTTCACTCCATACAAGCACCTACATTAGTTATTCACGGAACAGACGATACTGCACTCCCTTTTGAACATGGTCTCGCACTTATTGATGAAATTCCTAACTCAGTCCTACTAACCCTTGAAGGCGCAGGACATGAAAATCATCCTGATGACTGGGAAGACATCATTCATGAAGTTATTGAACATACATCTAAAATATAGATAAATAACGAATAGAAGAGGCACACCATAATTCGTGCCCCTTCTATTCGTTACATGTAAAAAAGCCCATCACTGTATCCGTATGTATAGTGATGGGCAATACTTATTTTTTCTATGTTTAAAAAAACGGACAATCTAATTGATCAACAGATTCCCATGATTTTTTTTTTATATTTTCGGTGGATTTATTAGCTTCTAGTGGCACGTTTTTAAAGGGATTTACTTCGACCTTTAATAAAGATGATGGCTCCACGTATAATGAGAAAACATGGCTACTTGGTATAGCTTTTGACACATCAATATCTCCTACTTGTTTAAAGAGTTGCTGCGCTGCAAAGAAAAAGAAATTGGTTGGGTTTGATTGTTTATTCAGCCATGCAATCATTTCAGGTGATACTGATTTATGAATATTGA
Organism: Bacillus cereus group sp. N14; assembly: GCF_016483555.1. NCBI lineage: Bacteria > Bacillati > Bacillota > Bacilli > Caryophanales > Bacillaceae > Bacillus > Bacillus cereus group sp. N14. The sequence continues at coordinate 382,680 of NZ_JAEHBQ010000003.1, read as the reverse complement.
TTTTTACTCGATCACCACGTTTATATCGCCTAGATCGCATACTTCCACCAACTAACTTATCGTTAAGTTTGTAAATCCTAACTCTTTTTGCTTATGCTCTCTATATTTTGGCGAACAAGTGTAGACTAATAATCCACGTGCATTTGTAAATAATGGATTATCTACAAAGATTACATTTGTTAGTCGTCCTTTTTGTTTTAAAATCATTTTTAAACTGTTTTTAATAATTACTGCGCCCCCGCCATAAATAAATACGTATGGATCGTCCTTCATGTCATCAATTTTGTTTATAATATCTGTTGCGACACGCGCTGCTAAACCTAATAATGCTGGTTGTGATTCTTCAACTAGTAACGCATTTCTTGGGTGCTTTTCATTTAAATAAATTTGGTTAAACTCTGTAATACTATCAATCGTCTTTGTTGGATACTTCCGATTCCATCTTGTAATAATTTGTAGTAACGTTTCTTTCACACCGTATGATAAGCCCTTACTTAGTTGTGGTCTAAAGTTCACACCTAGTGAAACTACTTCTTCTGTCGTCCCTGCACCAATATCAAAAGACAATAAAGTTTTATCAACAAAATCAATTTCTGAAACTTGATTTTGTTCACATTCTATTTTATGTTTCACAACATTTCCTTCTTCATCATATACAATGCCCCACGTACCAGAAGCGCCCTCAGGTAGGCATTTACAATATTCGATTGAAATATTAATTGTCACATCACGTCCGTTTGGATAATGGAACACAACCTTATGATTCCCCATATAACGTTTCGCATTTTCCGCAGCTATTTCTTGTGTAATAAGCTGCATAGGAAGAGCAACAGATAAATCATAACGAATATTAATATGACTTGAAGTTGGACTTTGACGCATAGCACTTACTGCTAAACCAGATAGAATTGTAATAACCATTAACTCATCAGTTGACTTATTTGATTTCTTCTCAACCTCAGTGCCTTTTAATTGATCTTGAATGACTTTTTCCCCAACGATATACCGCACGTTATTTAACATTAGTGATGGAGAACTAATGGTCACGTCAATGTGATTTTCTAATTCGGATAATGAAACATCACTCTCATCTAACAATCCTGTAGGCTCTCCTATATATAAAGAATATATACTCGGAATAAAAATAGGGTCTTGCCCTTTCACCATTAACTTCAAACCGTTATTTCCTGCATCAGCACCAGCTTTTAATAGAATAGACATAACTACCCCCTAAATTAATCTGACATCCCTTCCAAATATATGCGAGCCCATTCTTTTACATTCAAATGTAATGTAATTTTTTATTAATCATAAAAACAAAATATCATGTTCTTGCACCATTTATGTAAAAAGTATTTGACATAAAACTTTTCCAATTTTATACTATGGATGTAAAGAGTTTTTTACAACTATGGAGGTGTTATTTCTAATATGAATCACAAAAATTTCATTTTACTAACAATCGTTTTATCGTTACTTGGAGTACTTATACATGGAGTCTATAAATACATCTCTGAAGGTGCGATTTTAGGTGGAACAATCTTCGCAAGTGCAATAATAATTAGCTACCTCATCAATCATATTACGTGGGGAGATCCAAACGGAGTATCAGAAGAAAGCAAAGATGAAATGGGACAGCAAATACAATATAAAAGTTTTAAAATTGCTTATTTTGTACTTATATGCCTTATGTTTTTTATTTTAATATTATCAGAAGGATTTGCATTCCTATTACTCGATGAAATAAAGAATCTTCCTCTTTTTATCGCCCTTTGTTCTTCGTTCTTTATTTATCCTATCGTCGAACTTATAGTCGCAAAACAATATAAATAAAAAGATGAGATTTTGTAAAGTGATAATAATGTTATTTAATTCTGATTAAAAAATATAAGAGCCTCACTACAAATCATATTGTAGTAAGGCTCTTTAAAGTTGTTTAATTTCTAACCTTTTAAATGAGTTTGTAGACAAATATAAATAATAAATTTGTTTAAATCTTGTTCAACTAAAGCTCCCATTAGTTGAAGTGTAATTCTTCAAAAATTATTGAGATTCTTCTAGAAAATTAAAATCACCATCAATAAGATCCTGTAAATACTCATCAAAGCTGTTTGCAATCACTTCATATTCATCAGGGTCATGTAAAAAACGAATAATTTGACCACATACCCCTTCGTCAGAAGGATTAAAATCAATATACAGCTTGGATGTTCCACCGTTGTTCATGCAATCTGAAAAGTGAATATATGTGCCAGGGAGAAGTCCTTTTGGATTTATTTTAGAGTCAACAGCATCCTCTTCATCTTGGTATTCTAAAAGATAGGAGACGTCTTCTCCTTCTTTTGAACTTTCAATCATCTCCTGTGTAGAAAGCAAATAATATGGATACTCTTCAACATCTGAACCTAAAATACATACCGTGACTTCGTTTTCTCCATATTTTCGCCAATATGTACCATCGATATTTTCAAGTAAAGAGATTAATGATTCTGGACAATTTGGATATTTCGTCCTTAATATATCAATGTCTCCTTTTGTAGCACCGCACGATTTATTTAGTGCTTCGAGATCATCTGTTGATAATGCTGCTCTCAAGCCGTTTAAAAATTTGTTTACCAAATCCATTATATTCTCCTCCCAATAATGAAATATAAAATTTTTTAGTCTATATTCTTAACATAAATGAGATTTGACCTTTAACGATTTTCACATCTAATTTAATTAGTACCATTACGCTCTAGCTCTTCACGATTAAAGTATTGTTCTAGTAGCTCTTTACCTGTTTTGATTGTTGTATAGTACTCTCCATCATACAGTTTTCCTTCTGATGGATTGTGAAAATCTTCGTATTTCTTGAATTCTTCATTTTCTTCAAATGATTTCTTTGCAAGGTCCATGTCTTCTGCTTCTATTTTAGCAAATAATCTACCTATATCGAATACCCCTTCTTCATCAATACTCTCTTCTAAAAGGTAGTGTTCCTCTTCCTCTATAGGTGTTAATTTACTTTTTGTTACAGAATATAAATGTTTCGTTTCTTCTACTTGTACCATGATAAAAATCCAACCAACTCTTACAACCGTACATGGTGCCAACCCTTCAAATGTAAATGCAACTACCTTTTGGTCTTTCATAAATTTCCCCATCTTACCTACCCCTTAATTCGTTTATTTTATACTATAACCATAGTCTCTTAAACATTTATCTGCTCTAAGTGAATCTCATCTTTTTATATTTACATTCCCTCAACTATCGCTTTTAATTTATTCACAGTCCGCCAATTTCTTACTGTAGCTGGTGTATGTAACTTCTGAAACTGGTTCATTAATTTAGAATTTCGAATGCTATTTTTGAAAAATAAATACACAACTTTTTCATAAATATAGCAATCTTCAGTCTCGTTTTTTTGCATAAGCAGCTGATCTTTTTCTTTTTCAGAAAGTTCGTTTGCTAAGAAAGCAACATGTATACTTTCACCTTCTAGCAATGAATCGGCTTCATAGGGGCATCTTTTTATCATATTTATAAATTCCTCATGTGTTCTTAACATGACTGGAACATCCAAACCAAAAACGTTTTTAATTTCCGATTGTATTCGTTTATTTAAAAAATCAACATCATTTTCAGATTCGAACACGATATTACCGCTTTGAATATATGTTTTTACTTGTTTTAACTCTATTGATTCAAACATTTGTTTTAAATCCGCCATTTTGATTACCTTATGCCCGCCTACATTGATTCCTCTTAGTAATGTAATATAAATTGTCATATCATTTCTCCTCGTTTAAATGTGTTTCAAAGTTGATGTAAAGTTATTTAATATAACCTATAAGAACCTTGCTACATTTTATTGTAGTAAGGTTCTTGGTGTTTAATTTCATTTAACGAAAGCACCTGTTTGTTGAATAAAAAGTGCTTTCGTTATAGAGCCGTTGACTTTTTAAACAAAGGTATGTACCCTCCACTAGGCCCATAAGCAACTCCAATTTCTTTCCATCCATATTTTTCATAATATCCGTTAAGATCTGAAGTAAGATAAAGAAATTGATACCCTCTCTTTGCAGCTTCTAGCAGTCCATGATTCAACAATTTTGCTCCTATAGAGTTGCCCCTAAATTTTTCATCTACAAACAAACACGCTAGCCACGGGCTCAAATCTTGACGACTATTTAAATCATTGCGAATTAATGCATACGTTCCGACAATCTTATCATCTACTTTTGCAATGTAAAAACTTGGTATGTCATTTGGATCAGTTAAAGCATTAGTCATACAATCTTCATAAAAAGCACGCCCACCTTCCTCACCCCATTCTTTCCAAAAAACATCTACTGCCTTATTAAATAAGTCATCCTTCTTTAGTAATTGAATTATTTCCATAAAGCTATGACCCCCAAAAGTATTATTTAATGATTGTACAACTAACTAAAATTAATGCTTTTCAAGTATCTTTATTTTTTTATGTAACTAGCTATAATTTCTTTACTCTTAAATATAGCCTTTTAATATTTATTCTCTTGTCTTTCAAAATAAAAAACTTACTACTTTGTTATGCAAGAGTAAGTTTTTTTTATCGTTATTTCATGATGGATAAATGCATTATAATTTGTTGACCAATTGGTCCCATTCTTCTAAAGCCTTTATCTTGGAAGCCGACTTTTTCATATAAATTTTGTGCAGGAATATTTTTTTCATTCACAGCAAGTACAACTTCATTTTTCATCGGAAAATAACGTTTTACAAACCCTTGTAATAAAGCCAATGACTTTTTAGCATATCCTTTTCTTTGTCTATTTTGATTTATAGAAAACGAAGTTAAAAGTAGAGCGTTTTCATTATCTGTGAACTCCTGTACTCTATCTCCCGTTTGCAAGGCGAAAAGACCAACAGGTACCCCATTGTAATCTAAAATAACAATCACATTTTTTGTTCGATCACTTTTTGCTTTCTCCAATAATTCACCTGGATCTGATGTGAATTGAACTTGTTCACTTGGTAAAGTAAATGTTTGTATAACTTCTTTATATTTCTCCTTATACGGAACTAATTGAATTTCCCCTGTATGTATGTTCATGCTAAACTCTCCCATTTTTCAACTTATTAACTTAAACCTTGCTGCGCTTTTGAATGCACTTTTCCATCTAAAAAGGTAATTTCAACTAATGAAGTTGGATCGCTTCCCTTCCATGAAAAAATTTGTTTAATTTGTGTAGAATCTTCTACACCTTCTTCTATAAGTAAATTACCATCAAAACCAATTACATCTTTCACTTCTATATAAGTCATTCCTTCATTTATATTCGAGAAATGATTTATATTGATAGTCTCTTTCTTCTCACTTTCCAACACAGTAGAAGAAGTCGCTGTTTGTTTTTTCATTTCCTTCTTCTGTTCACACGCTGTCATACTGAAACCTAAGCATAAGCTACATACTATTAATGCGCTTTTTTTCATCATAACAGTTGTCCCCCCCATCATAATTAAACCATATATTCCCTTAAAAATAAACTGAATATTAAATATTATATTGAAAAATCCCCGTACATTTTAGTACGGGGTTAGTTTTATTTATTCAAATGATTATTTGATTGGTCATTCTGTTCTTTTCTTAGTTCTTGTTCTTCATCTTTTGGTAATTGTTTATCATTATCTTTAATTGGATTCGTTTCTCGATTTTCAATCATGTCATTTGGAACTTGTGGCATTACTCGGCCAACAATTGCTGCTAACTCATCAAGTATACCTTCACCTGTTTTTCCTTTTTTAATTTGCTTTCCAATTTGTTTCAGTCGCTCATACGTATCAACATCCGCTACAACGACTGCATTAGCACCATCCGGATCGTTTTTTAAACTTTCTGCTACAGAGTATTTAATGGACTCCACGCGAGTTCGATCGAGTTTCGCTTTTACATCAATACCTACAATAGCATATTTCCCCACAACTACCGCTGTTGCATCATTGACACCTGGCACACTTGCGGCTAAAGATGCTAAATGATCCGCTGCTTTTTCATTTGGCTTATTTGGTTTGTTTGTATAATTAACATTTTTCGTCGAAACATTTTTTTGCTCTGGTTTTTCGTTTGGATTGTCCTTTTTTCCAATACTGCATCCTGTTATAAAAAAGCAAATCATCAACATATATATTAAGATTTTCATTATTCTCACCACTTTACTATTAAAGTTTAATCATAAATTTTTTCAACAGCTTGCATTTTCTTCACTTTTTCCTCTGCTCCGCTATTTGCATTAATGAAAATTTGGTACGTATCTTTCCGTAAAGTACCTACAAATTCATAGCAAAGTACTTCATTATGCAAATCATTTACTACGACAGCTTTACGTTCTTCCATAACTTTAACATCTGGATTGATTTTCTTTCTTGCTTCTGCCGCAGTTAGCTTTGCTGAGGGAACTGTTCGTTTTTGGTGTGATGCTAAATATTCTTTTGCGGAAAAACCAACGATAGAACCATCATCTAAAGCAATTTTCATTTGAATTGCTTCTGGATAAATTCGTACGCCATTCTCATTTACTACATACGTAAATACACCAACGTTATCATATTGTGAGCTATCAAAAAGCTCCATATTATTAAACTTGTGGTCCTTTAAAAATGTCAAACCTTTACTTCCTGCATCGTTTAAACTAATTTTCTGTTCTTTAATTTCTCGGTTATTCATAACCCAAATTGGATATCCGCCTTTTCCGGTAATATCCATATAAAACTCATTATTTGTTGCTTCGTCTTTAATTTTCACACTATAAAAAGATTCTTTCGCACCTTTTCCGCTTTTCTCAACATCTACTTTTTCATTTCCTTTTAAGTTCAAAAACGATTTTGCAATTTTCGCTGCTTCATCTTTAGAAATTGCTTTTCCTTCTGCTTCAAATCCGCCTTTTTTATTTTTTTGCGCACTAGTAAAGGTCGGTCCGAAGTTTGTAGACGAATACGATGTTACGTTTTTCTCTACTGTTTTTAATCCATCAATAATTGTATTGTCTGCAGGATCACGATTTGATGCGAGTGCCATCTCAACATCCATCCAGCGTAAATTATTTTTCAAAACAAGATGTTGTACTTTTCTTAGTTCATCTTGTATATTGCCTGCATTTGAATATAAAGTTTCCAACGTTTTGTATTCTTGATCATTTAACGGCTCTTTTTCTAAATCACGAATGGCTGCACGGTAACTAAAATCACCGATATTTGCTAAAAATTCTTCCGTTTTATTAAAAGGCATTAATGTTAAAGGCAGTTGTCCTACATCCGAACGAGCTACAGATGTTATTCTCCATACGTCTGCTAATGCAGGTGATAAAGATGCACGTGAATTCATCGCAAGCGTTGTTCCAATTTTGTCGTGCAATAAATCAACCTCATACGCTAAATCATGAAACGCACGTTGATAGCTATTTTCTGCTCGAATTAATACTGCATTCTTCTCTTGGTGCTCTTTATAGCCCCAGTATCCAGTTCCAACTACACCGATTGTTAATAATACGATTACAATACCTCGTAACACAATTCCACCTCCGCTCTATTTACAGAAAATATGTTTCCCGATCTTTTTAATTTGTGGACGAGTCCAAATCCATTTACTTGTTGCGGTATCTGGATTGAAATAGTACAATGCATTTCCTGTTGGATCCCATCCATTAACTGCATCTAATACAGCTTTTTTCGCTGTTTCATTTGGCGTTAAATATATTTGTCCGTCTGCTACCGCTGTAAATGCTCTTGGCTCAAAGATTACACCCGAAACGGTATTTGGGAATGATGCACTTGTAACTCGATTTAAAATAACCGCAGCTACTGCAACTTGCCCTAAGTACGGTTCACCACGAGATTCTCCATATACCGCGTTTGCCATAAGCTGAATGTCATTTTGAGAATAACCATTTGGAACATTTGTCCCTTTATTTTGAGATGGTTTATTTTCTTGTGCAGTACCACCACTATTTCCTTTATTCGTTGTCGTTCCTTTATTAGCTGTTGACTTGTCATACTTCGTTGCTTTTACTAGCATTTGCTTCGTTTTAGCTCCAGCTAAACCATCAACAGGTAGTCCAAATTTCTCTTGAAAATTTCGAAGTGCCCAGTATGTACCCCATCCGAAAACACCATCCACTTTTCCCGTATAAAATCCGTTATATTTCAAACGAGATTGCAGTTCAATGACATCTTCGCCAGATGCTCCTCTTTGAATGACTTGATTAGAAAAAGCTTCAACATTTTTTAGTTGTATACTACTGACCATCAAAGATAGTCCTATGAACGCAAGTAAAACTGCTATTTTAAAAATAGCTTTTTGACGCATGATTTTCCCTCCTTAATTATGTAAATGATTTCTTGGTTATGTTTTGTAAAAGCCTCGCTTTTATGTAAAGAAGACAAAAAAATCCAAACTCATATCGTTGAAAAAATATGTAAACAATATAAAAAAAGATAAAAGGAGTTCATCATGAAAAAATTGTTAAAGCGTATCGCACTCGTCATTTTGTTCATAACTACATGTTCAAATATATATACTGTCCCATCAATTGTTCATGCGCAGCCTCCGTATGCCAAATGGGGGAAACTTGCTGTAGAAAAGACGAAAGAACAATACCCAAAAGCGGAGATTATTGATTACCTTCATATAGGTAGAAAACCGAAAACCGTTCAAATAACGGTTGAAAAATTTAAATTGTGGCTACGTGAAGATGGAAAAGAATATGGTGTTTTTGTTGATGTTGAGTTTGAAACGAAGACGGATAAATTTATAAAAATGTCGTTTCATAAGACAAGTAGATAAAATGAAAGAAACCCCACTATTAAAATGTTAACAGTGGGGTTTCTTTCATTTCTAAAATTCTTTCCTAAAATCTCGATTCCCTAAAAACCTTACCAATATACAAATAGCACCAATTACAATCGCTATCCCTATACTGTATAAAAGTACTCTACCATATCCGCCTATTCTCGGATCTAAAAACGGATAAGGATACCAATTTACAATCGTGCCACGTATTAAGCTGTACACAACGTAAAAGAACGGGAATAAGAGCCAACTTGCAGCTTGTTTCCAAGTGATTTTCTTATTAGGTGGATTTATAATCCAATCTAAAAGCATGGCAATTGGCATGATATAATGTAGCACCGTATTTACCCATGGTATTGCGGTTTGAAGTGATTCTTCTAATCCTCTTAATAGCAAAAAATAAATGAGTCCTGTCGTAAGTATATATACAGTTGCGGCACCACGAAGTATACTAAACTGCTCTGACCGACCAAATGTAGCTGTTCCGATGCTACTTAAAAGGAGAATACATGCAACTAAGATGTTACTTTCGATCGTAAAGAAACTAAAAAAGTTAACTGGATTGAACGGTTTCACTTGTGCCCTTATTATAAATTGCGTAATAATGGCGCTACATGCTAGAAGACTTAAACATAGTCTAAATAAAGATAATGTTTTTACACTTCTCATACATTCTCTCCTCTTCTTATATCAACTTATCATTCTCTTGTACATGTTCAATAAATAATTTCAATGGAACGAGTCCACGTTTTGGCATATGACTACTTATTACAGCAACAAGCTCTAATTGAGGTATGATAACGATGTATTGTCCGCCGTACCCCATAGCAAAGTACATACAATACGGTATGTGAAATCTTTCGTTATTCAATACCCACCAGTGATATCCATATGCCCCGACATGTTCATACGTTTCAAATAGAGGTGTACTTGATTCTTCTAACCATTTCGAGGATACAATTTCATTCCCCTGCCAATATCCATTCTGCAAACATAATATTCCGAGCTTTAATAAATCTTTAGATTTCATTTTCATACCGAAGCCGCCGACATGTATGCCTTGAGGATCTTGCTGCCACTTATATTCAGTAATTTGTAAAGGATCAAATAAATATTTTTTCGCAAACTGTTCTGTCGGTATTCCAGTAGCTTCTTGAATAATATAACTAAGCAAATGTGAAGACCCTGAGTTATAATTCATTTTTGTAGCGGATTCTTCAATTATTGGTTGTTCTAATATGTACTGCACCCAGTTTTCCGATTCTACAAAATCATTTGGGAACACTACTCCATTTCCGAACTCTTTCCAATCCTCACCTGTAGTCATCGTTAATAAATGATAAAGAGTCAAACCCTGCTTTTCATTAGATACATTTTCAATCCATTCTGTAATCGGTGTATGTATATCATTTATATATCCTTTATCGATTGCAATACCTACTAATATGGACACAATACTTTTTGTAATCGAATTTATTTTATATAAATTACTTGCACATTCTATCGTTTTATAATATTCATTTGTTAGCTCAACTTTTTGATAAACGAGAAATGTATTTACTTTTTTCTTTTCAAATTTATTTTCTAGTTGCTTGAAATCCAACACTTTACCTCCAATTAAATCATTACCTTATTTATTATATCTTGTAGCTTTAATTAAAACATAAATGTGTTCAAATAAAAAACAAACCTGCCAGTAATAAACTGACAGGTTTGTTTTTTATAATTTTGTACGAACATTCCAAAGCTCTGGGAAGAAACATTGATCAAGTACCCTTTTCAAATAAGATACACCAGAAGATCCACCTGTTCCCATTTTATGTCCGATAATGCGTTCTACCGTTTTCATATGACGGAAACGCCATTGTTGTAGCCAATCTTCGATATCAATTAATTTTTCAGCAAGCTGATATAAATCCCAATATTTCTTCACATCTGCATACACTTCTATCCATGCCGCTTCTACCGTTGCATCTTCTTCATAAGGCTGCGTAATATCACGGTTTAACACATCTTTATGAATAGGGAATCCTTCTTTTACAAGAGCTTGAATTGCGACATCATACAAACTTGGTGTATGTAGCGCTGTATGAAGGCGAGCGTGTAATTCTGGATCTTTTTCATAAATTTTTAATGCGTGAGGCGTTTTATAGCCAAGTGCATACTCAATCATACGATATTGATACGATTGAAAACCAGAAGCTTGACCGAGTGAATCACGAAACTCAATGTACTCTGATGGCGTTAATGTCGCAAGAATATCCCAAGATTGAATAATTTGCGACTGAATTTTTGATACACGTGCTAACATTTTAAAAGCTGGTTGTAATTTATCATTTTTAATAGATTCGATTGCTGCGTTTAACTCATGTAAAATAAGCTTCATCCAAAGTTCACTTGCTTGGTGAATCACGATAAACAACATTTCATCATGATGATCTGATAATCTCTTTTGAGAAGATAGTAAACTATCTAATTGTAAATACTCCCCGTACGTCATATTCTCTTTAAAGTCCGTATGAATTCCTTTTTCCATAATTACCTTTTCATTTTCTTTCATATTAGCCAAACGCCCCTTTGCCCCTTTTTATATAATTCTACTTATATTGGTCTAATAACTGCTCGAACTGGACTTCCATCTGCATCTGTTAAGGCAAGTGGTAATGCGATTAATTCATAATCGCCGTCTGCTACATGATCTAGTACGACATTTTCTAAAATGTGTATGCCATGTTTAAACAATTGATGGTGCGCTGCTAATTCTTTATCATCTAATGGATCAACTGATGGTACATCAACCCCAATTAAACGAATTCCCTTTTCAGAAAGAAATGGTGCGATATCAGCACGTAAATGCGGGATTACAACTGGGAATTCATTCGCTTTACCATGTGAAGATGTGCGTAACAACAAGCGTTCTACGCCTTCTAAATGAAAGTTTTCTAATTCCTTTTTCCCAATGCTTTCAAGATTAGAAACATCAATGATCCGTGCTGGACCGACATAAACTTGAACATCTAAATCTATTACTTTCTTTCCATCATTATCAAAATGAAACGGTGCGTCAATATGAGTACCTGTATGAATACTCATCGTTAACTTTCCGACATTTACTGAACCACTTTCTTCTTTTGACCATGAAACTTCATACGAGAACGGCGTATCTCCTGGCCAAGTGGCAATATCATTATTTAGCGGTTGTGAAATATCAATCCACTCTGATGATTTCATGTTTATGCCACAACCTCTCGCTTATTTTCAAACTGCTTATATTCTTCATCTTTCATGATTTTCTTTAAAATTTGAACAGAATGCCATACTTCTTCGTATGTATTATATAAAGCAACTGGCGCAAGTCTAACGCCATTAGGTGCACGGAAATCAGGGATAACTCCATTTGCTTTTAGCGCTTTACATATGCGTGCTGCTTCTGCATGCTCTAAATAAATATGCCCGCCTCGTTTTTCATCCTCTAATGGATTTCCAATTGTAAATCCAAAGTCTTTTAATTCATGATTAATTAAATTAAGCATGTATCTTGTAATATGTAGCGATTTTTCACGTAAACGTTCTATTCCAGCATCTTTAAAAATTTCAAGAGAACCGATTAAAGGTGCAGTACTTAATACGTGCGGTGTACCAATTTGATAAGCACCTGCATGATCAGCAGCTGTTAATGTATGTTCCATATCAAACTGCTTATCTTTTCTAGAACTAAACCACCCTGATAATCCAGGAAGTCTATTAAAATGCTTTTTATTTACATAAAGGCCCGCAACACCACCAGGTCCTGCATTTAAGTATTTATAATTACACCAAATTGCGAAATCAACATCCCATTCTTTGAAATAATGCGGAATAGAACCGATTGAATGACATAAATCGAATCCAATATGAATACCACGCTTATGTGCTTCCGCTGTTAAACGTTTCATATCAAGGATTTGGCCACTTCTATATAGTACAGAAGGTAATAAAATTAACGCGATATCATCTGTCATTGCGTGAATAATATCATCTTCAGAAAGTGTTCTACCATCTCGGCTTTTCACTCGTACTAAATGCTCATCTGGATCTAATCCTTTTAAACGAATTTGACTTTGAAGTGCATATATATCTGACGGGAATGTTAATTCATCAGCAAGGATTTTTGTGCGTATTCCTTTCGGCTCATAAAACGTCGCAATAACTTGGTGTATATTCGTAGTAGTGGAACCGGTTACAATTGTTTCTTCCGGTAAAGCTCCAATAAGAGGCGCTGTCAATTCACCTAATTTCTCTGAAAGGAAAAACCACGGATGCTCACCTTCAGTCCAGCCGTCAATTCCATACTCTTTCCATGAATGTAGCAACGTAAGTAACGATTTCTCTGCTCTTTTTGAAAGTAGTCCTAATGAGTTTCCATCTAAATATATTGTTCCTTCTTTTTTATAGAATTCAGTTTGAAAATCTTTCAGTTCATCATGTTTATCACATTCAAGCACATATTCATAAGTTGGTTGAAATGGTTCTTTATACATGGTGTCACCTTCTTTTAATTTTCTTTTTATTCTAACTAATTGAAATATATCACCTTAGTTGATATAACGTCAATGATATTATGTCAGTTGACTTTATATATAAATTCCTTTTACAATACAATTATATTTTCAGATATTTCAGTATAAAGAGGTGATTCTTTGAAAAACAATACTCTTTCAGCAAGAAAACACCGCTCCTTAGAAACAAAGAAGAAACTATTACACGCTGGGTACACTATTTTTATACGTAACGGATTTCAAAAAACGACAATTACACAAATTATTAAACATGCAGAAACTGGTTATGGAACGGCATATGTATACTTTAAAAACAAAGATGATCTCCTCATAGTTTTAATGGAAAATGTTATGAATCAATTTTATGATATTGCTGAGCGCTCCTTTTCGCCTCAAACAAAAGAAGAAACACGTAGCATGATTCAAAATCAAGTTAGAGCATTTCTACAATTAGCAGAGAAAGAACGAGCTATATTGCAAGTTGTACAAGAAGCAATCGGATTATCAAAAGAGATACGTCAAAAATGGGACGAGATACGGGAACGCTTTATAAAAAATATTACGCAAGATATTACGTACTCTCAAGAAAGTGGATTAGCACAGCCTGAATTAAATAAAGAAATTGTAGCACGTGCTTGGTTCGCGATGAATGAAATGTTTCTTTGGGCGATTGTGAAAAATGATAAAGAGATCGACTTAGAAGAGATTGTACATACGTTAACTGAGATGTATACGACAGGATTATATAAATAGCACACCTTCAAGAAGTAAGGTGTGCTATTTTACATCTATAAAAATATTTTATCTGGGTACGGTAACGCTAAAGGTGGCTTTTCGGATAAAGAGAAATATTGTAGTTTTAAAGATTCACCATCTATCGATTTTAGCTCGCCACTAGTAACTTCACACTCAAACACAACAACAATATATTCCACTTGATCGCCATTTGGATATGTATGACGGTACTCTTCTCCTCCAAATACCCCTTTTTGTTTTTTCACTTGCACTTTCAATCCTGTTTCTTCCCAAACTTCCCGAACTACTGCTTCTTCTGGAGTTTCCCCAAGTTCAATTGCTCCAGCTGGCAAACTCCAGTATTCTCCACCAGGATATTGAAATAAGATTTTCTCTTGCTCATTTTTAATAACAGCAGCTACACTCGGTATTAGAATTAGTTCATGGCCTAATTGCTCACGGATTTTTTTATAATATAGCGACATCGACATATAAATCTCTCCCACTCTATTAACGAATAACTGTATTTTCTGATATTAATTGTATAATATTTTTAATGCTAACTTCTATATAGAGAGGAAAAAAATATGTCATCAGAAAAACTAGTAAACGAATTTCTATCATTTAATGATAATGTCTTAAAACGATATTTCCAAGGTAAGAAAAGCGAACATAGTCTTACCTCTTCTGAACTTGCTTATTGGATAACAGAAAGATTTTGTATTGATAGAAAGATGTGCCAAACAGCAACTACTATTTTTAATGAGAAAACTTCAAAAAAATAAACTTTTACTCAACATGTTAAGTAAAAGCTCATTTTAAATATTTCATTAACGATACAATAATACAAAATAGCGATGTAAGTAAAAGTAACAGCCCCATATTCTTATTCTCTTTTTCATCCTTTTTAACATTTTGTATCCCCATTCCAGCAAGCATTAAACCTAACAGTAATTGCAAAATAAGCATACTTTGCTTCGAATCATCATTCCAACTGTAAATAGAATAGCCCATTACAATAATAGCGAGTATGAATGTGGTAATTCTAATCATAAAAACACCCCCTATTTAATTCTATTGTTTTAACCTACTTACAATTCCAACAATAAACTTATACTCATCTCTACTTTTTCTTACTTTCTTAACCCCTTCTTTCGTATCAAAAATAAAACACGTTTTCCGAAACCAAATTCGTACATATAAAGACTCAAAATAAATAGGTTTTATAATTCCTCGTTCCTCAAATTCAGTTCCATCTTTATTTTCAGTTTCCGTTCGAACAAACCACCTATTTCCGATGCCAATTTCAATATACTTCACAAAAGTCCACCTGCCGGAAATTAATTTCTAACTATTCTATTATTTCCCCGGTAAGCGCACATTCCGACAGAACATGAGCCCACAAAGAAAAAGTAGATTACAAAAATCTACTTTATAGCTTATATTTTTGCATTCGTTTATAAAATGTACTTCGAGGTACATCTAAAAGTTTGGCAGCTAATGAAACATTTCCGTTTGTCTTTTCTAGCGCTTCAATCATGCTATCACGCTGTATTTTTTCCCGGAAATTTAATGTATGCTCCGTTTTATTTTCTGTTTGCAATGCAAGTTGATGTTGATTTTCCATCATAGTTTGTAATAAAAAAGAGATTTGTTTTTCGCATATTTCGCGACCTTGCGACAAAATGTAAATGCGTTCTAATACATTTAATAATTCTCGAATATTTCCGGGCCATGTATGCTGAGAAAATTGATTACAAATGCTTTTTGGAAATACAACATTCCAATTCTTTCGTTCACAAAAATCTTGTATGAAGTATGGAATATCCTCTTTTCTTTCTATTAACGATGGAACATATAGCGGATAAACATGTAACCGATAATATAAATCTTGACGGAATTTCCCTTCTTCTACTAATCGCAGTAAATCTTTATGTGTCGCTGTAATAATACGAATATTTACTGGTACTTCTTTTGAACTGCCAATCGGGGTTACTGTTCGTTCTTGTAAAACACGCAATAATGCTACTTGCATCTCTGGCGGCACTTCACCAATTTCATCTAAAAATATTGTTCCACCGTCTGCTTGTTCGAATTTCCCTTTATATCCTTGGCGCCGCGCACCTGTAAACGCACCTTCAGCATAACCGAATAATTCACTTTCCATTAATTCTTTCGGCAATGAACCACAATTAACAGCTATAAAAGGGCCATTTTTTCTTGGACTATTTTCATGAATCGCTCTCGCTACATATTCTTTCCCTACACCTGTTTCACCACAAACATATACACTAGCGTCAGTTGGAGATACAAGCTTAATTTCTTCTAAAGTATGTTGAAATGCATTGCTTGTCCCAATAACTCCTGGGAAAGTAATTCCGTTTATAAATGGGGAAGTTGAAAATACATTTCCTTGTTTATTTTCCTGTACATAAATACATTTCCCGATCATTCTATCATTACTATATACTGGTACTTCTAATTTAGGCTTCAATCCATGTTGCATTAAATCTTCAAGTTTCATTCGTGACCAATTAGAAACTCGTTCTCGAACCTTCTTGCTTGCAGAAACGATAACATCACGATGATTACAAATGACAACTTGTTCATCACTGTCAATTACATCTAAAAAACGATGGATTAAATGTAATTCATTTTGATGCACTCGAATACTACATTCACGTTCAATCGCATGTGCAATCGAGGTTACCATCCCGAGCATATACGGATGTGAAAATTCAATTGGACAAGAGAAATCTAGAACTCCAATTAATTTCCCGTCATCATTATGAATGGGAGCGGCCGCACAGCTCCAGCTATGAGATGCGACAGAATAATGCTCTGTACCACTTATCATAATAGCCTCTTCAATCTGTAACGCGGTTCCTATCGCATTTGTACCAACAGCTGCTTCCGTCCATTTCACACCCTCAATGAAGTTAATATGTTTCGCTCGTTTTAACGTTTGTTGATTTCCGCTTAACGATAGAACGTAACCGTCTGGATCAATTAATAATGCCATCATTTGCAGTTCATCAATGGTTTTCCTCATATTTTGTAATTGAGGTATTGCTATATCAAGGAAGATTTCACTCTTTTTCTTTTGATCTTGAAAAATATTAGAAGACAAAATTTTCTGACCTTTATTCATATGAGGATTCACATTTGCTTGTTTACATCGATGCCATGACTCTGAAATTCTTTCGTTCATACGGTTCGAATCAAGGACTCCTTCATCAACAAACTTTTTCCATGTATGTAAGTAAAACGGTGAAGCTAACATTGTATCATCTCCCTATTCATTATTTTGGAGATCTGTAAAAACATACTTTTATTATAAAACTGAATAAAAGCGTTTTCAATAAAACTAGAAAGACGACACAAATATGTTAATAATTTGAATATCTTAATGCGCTTCTTTATTCTTTTTTAGTAAAACTATATTTTGTATAATAGACGCAAAGAAAATACATAACCAAAACCACTTTTGTGGAGTGCCGTTTATAAAGAAAACTATCACCGCTATTGCAAATAAAATAGTGGATGCTAAACTAAAATATAATTTTGTTTTCATTCCCCTTATCCCTCACCTCTCTATCACTTTATAGTACATACTAACTCTTCATTTTTCATCTCTACTATGTACTTCTGTAAAACATATTCTCTTCCGCCATGTTTTTCATACCAATCCTGTATTCTTTTAACATGCATCTCGTCACTTCTAATTTTTGATTCAATTTCTTTATACTGTTCATAACTATCATATTCCCATATGGCGAATATTTCTGTTGTACCATCATTATTATCTTTCATCCAGCGTCCTATTAGCCTGGAACCATGCTTTACCTGATTAGGTAAGTTCGTGTTATTGAAATGATCATTAAAAATTTTAATAAATTCATTTTTTACTATATAGTACTTTCTTATATAAAACATACATTTCCACCTCTTTTATGAACAGACTCAAATACACCTTCCCATTACTACCGTATTATAATACTTCCCGTCCGACAGTCTTTTATCATGTTTCAAAATACCTTCTACTTCAAAACCTAATTTTTTATATAGTTGAATGGCTTTTTCATTTGTCTCTAACACTTGTAATGATATCTTTTGCACTTCATTTTCATCAGCCCACTGAATAGATTGTTGCAAGAGACTCTTACCGATTCCATATCCCCAAAACTCTCTTAAAATACAAACGCCAAACTCTACTTTATGGGATAATCTTTTCAAATTTGATCCTTCACATCTTGAAAATCCTACGATTTGGTTGTGCGCTTCTGCAACTAAAAACAAATTCTTTGTCTCTTCACTATCTGTTTTTATTATTTTTTGAAACCCTATCTTATCTATAAATCCCTCTCCAGCTTCTCTATCCATATTTTCAGTTTCTCCATCGATCTGAACTCTAATTTCCGATAACTGCTCAGCATCCGTTTCAGCTGCAGAACGAATTGTATAAGTTAATCCATTTATATGAAACTCTTGTCCTTTTATAATCATTACAAACTCCTTTTAAATGCAGTCTATTGATGCTATCAAAATTTCTTTGCCTTGTTTCTCAAATTGTTGAATCTTTTCTTTACTAGTCTCTTCATCTGTTATAATAAGGTCAATTTCTCTCAGTGACTCTCCTTTTATAAAGCAATTTGTTCCGAGTTTATTATGAGGAGCTAAACAAATGTTTCTTCTAGCAATTTTACTTACTGTTTTTCCAAAATAAGCAACTTCCGGCGTTGCAGTACTTATACCATTCAATGAAATACCACCACCTGTAGAGAAATACAGATCAATAGATAATCTACTGATCAATTCTGAGGCAAGTGTATCTGTCATATTTCCTGATGGTTTCACCTTTCCACCAATTAAGTACGTATCTACATTCTTATACTCCCGTAACTTACTAGCAATTTCTAAAGCATTCGTAATCACTGTAAACGATGTTTCAGGTAAATACTTTAACATGGCATAATGAATAGAAGCCCCGCCAATAAAAACGGAATCTCCTTCTTTTATGTAGGATGCAGCAACTTTCGCAATCGCTTCTTCACCTAGTGAACTATCACGATAACGTTTCGATGGTTCAGCAGTTAAATTCCTTACTCTAGTAAGTTCGATTGCACCTCCATGTGTTCTTTTTAACAAGCCATCCTTCTCCATAATAGATAAATCTCTTCTTATAGAATCAATAGACATATCGAAACTTTCCGCAAGATCTTTAGCAATTACCCTTCCATCTTTCTTCAGTAACTCTAAAATTTTTTCTCTACGCTCTTCAGTAAACATGTTCCCACCACCATTATTGAAGATTCAGAAATTTAATCTTTATTTTAATTATATGCATGTTTCTTCCGTTTTACAATATTTTCAATTCTTATTCACTCCGTTTTATTCAGCTTTTTCCCTCTTTCTATTCCGTTAACTTCAGAACCAAATAAATGTATATTTGCATATTCCACAAACATACTTCCATTTAACTTCCTATTGATGTAAAATTATTCCTATGTTTTACTTTTTAACACAGAAAGGAATTATTATGAAATCTATAATTAAAGTAACTTGTACAGCATTATTATTTACAGGACTAATGGCAGGATGCAATGCACTATGGGGAAATATATAAAAATGAATACTATAGAGCAACTGTTGAAAATGCTAAATTCGAAAAAATAGATAAAGAGTGGCGTCTCACAGCTCGAGTTACTATAAATAATGCTCGTACTGACGGACAAACGATAGATCTTTCAGAAATAAAATATTTCATAAAAGATGAAAAAACGGGTGAAAAATACGAAGGTGAAGTTATACAAAATGAAAATGCTAAAAAGGTTCCATCTGAGTTTTCTTTAACTACCGACATTGTATTTAATATGAAAACTTCTCCAAAAGATTTAAATAATATGTATTTATACATAGATAGCAAAGCTGCGCCGTTAACAGATACATATTGGAAACTTAATAATTTAGCATCTAAATAAAAACAGTCATGTAAGACTGTTTTTTTCGTTAGTAAAGTTATAAAGTTTACTAGTAACCTTTCTCAAGCAATACATCTTTTGCACAAATCGTCACTTCTTCAAATGGGCAATCAAATAAAACACCCAATTCGAACCCTTCATTAGTAAGATCTATTTCATGACATAACCACCAAGCGCCTTCAAAATGTTCCGGAATAGAACATTTCGTTACTCCTGTAAAAGTTACTTCCAGTTTATCAAATTCACTGAAAGTACCACTGCAATCTAACGTAATAATTAGCTTATCTTTTGATCTTCTGTCTACTGATTTGACTACACTGTCATGTAGTGAGTAATCATGTAACTGAATAACATTTGTTGGGAGTTTTTTCTTAATCGAATGGAATTGCTCTAAGTAGAATCGATCTAAATGAGCCCTTCTTTTCTCACAATCCTCTATCCATTCTTTCATAAGTTTTTTCAATTCACTAGAAGGATATTCTGAATTAATTGTGGTGCTATGAATAAATGGGTGTATGGATTCAGGAAGGAATTTTAATAAATCTGTTTTCCTTTCCTTTATTTCCTCTATTAAACTTTGTATATCCATTTCTGACCATTCTTTTATAGACTCTATAAAACTTACAAATTCTATAATTTGCATTTCTTTATACCAATCTCCAGTGAAATTCTTCAATCGCACCTCTCCTAAAACATTTTAACATCCAACAAAAGCAATACATCTATTTATTATATCATTCCAATAACTATTTTTTCTAAAGAAAAAATGCAAAACTATAAATATTCCGCCTTTTATTTCTAAAACTTCAGAATATTTACAATAGTTGATAATTAGCATACATTTTACTAGTACAAAGTTTCACC
Organism: Bacillus cereus group sp. N14; assembly: GCF_016483555.1. Lineage (NCBI taxonomy): Bacteria > Bacillati > Bacillota > Bacilli > Caryophanales > Bacillaceae > Bacillus > Bacillus cereus group sp. N14. Next base: position 361,753 of record NZ_JAEHBQ010000003.1, on the reverse strand, counting down.
TGTACAAAATCTAAACAAAAAGGGATGGTTATATGTTGAAGAAATTAGTAGCAGGTACACTAGTAGCGGGATTTGCATTCACTGGAGGACTAGGAGTAGCAAGTGCTGAAGAAAAAAGTAATGAAATTAAATCATTTGATTATTTAAAAGTTGATGAACAGAATGTTACTTCTTTTACAAAATTAAGTGAGCAGGCGAAAAAAGACATCCAAATTACTATGGTTCTACCTGAGCAAAATGAAAATGGAGATTGGTTAGCTTACGGGTTTACTAGTAGAGAAACATTGGACGCTTATGTTGAAAAGGATAAAAAAGCAATTAAAAATAAAATTAATCCTTTAGGTAGCGGTGCTGGTAGTACAGATTTTTATGAACATATTAATAAAGGTGGACAATATATTTACTGGAGCAGCGGTTTTAAAAACTTACCTTCTAGCTGGAATGACAGAATTTCTTCTGTAAGTACAGCATCGCCTTCAGCAAGTTATTCAACGACACTTTGGGAGCATACTTCAACACAAGGATTAGGAAAAGGTGTTGTATTTAAACATGCTGATTGGTATGGTAAAACTGCTAATTTATCTGCTGAATGGAACGATAAAACTTCAGCTATTGACATTAAAAAATAATAAGGTATTTAATTTCTTCTATAAAAATTCAAACCACTATTCTCTCTTTCATTTAGAGAATAGTGGTTTATTATATTTCCATTTAAGCATGTATAGCATGTCCTACAGCTTGCAATAACGCTTCATGAATCGCTTCAGATAAAGTTGGATGTGCTGCAATATAATCTCTCATAATATCAGCGGTAACTTCTGTATGAATCATTACAGTTCCTTGTCCGATTAGTTCGGTTGCACGAGGACCGATAATAGAAATCCCAACAATTTCTTGATATTTAGGTTCCACAATAACTTTTACTTTACCCGTTTGTTCTCCAATAATAAGCGCTTTTCCGTTCGCTGTAAAAGGAAATTCTCCGATAAGAATATCACCATATTGTTCTCTTGCATCTTTTTCGCTTAAACCAACACTTGCGATTTCTGGGGATGTGTATATACATCGAGGTACTGCATGATAGTTTACTTTTACATCTTCTCCGCTCGCGTGTAATGCTGCTGTCGTTCCTTCATGGAAAGCAACGTGAGCAAGTTGTATTCCACCAATCACATCACCTGCTGCGTAAATATGTGATACATTTGTTTGCATATGTTCATTCACAGAAATTCCTTTATTTGAAAATTGAACACCTGCTTTTTCTAAATCTAATTTTTGTACACGTGGTTTTCGGCCGACAGAAACGAGAACATATTCCGGATTGGCTTCTTGGATACTTCCTTCATATTCAAATGAAGCTTGCTTCTTATAATTATTTAATCCTTTTAAAGCAGCTCCTGTAAATATTTCTACGCCATCATTTTCTAGTTTATCTCTTAAAATATGTGCGATATCTTCATCTTCACCAGGTAATAATTGCGACGCCATTTCAACAATCGTAACTTTTGTTCCAAGACGACTATAAATACTTGCAAACTCGCAACCTATTACACCACCGCCAACGATTAATAATGATTTCGGTATATTTTCTAGGGACATTGCATGGCTACTATTTAAAATCCACTTCCCATCAAATGGAGCAAAAGGTAATTCAGTTGGTTCTGATCCTGCCGCTATAATGAACTGGTCTCCATCTACTATATCTACATTATCACCGTGTGTAACTCGCACACGGTGATCCGTTTCAAATTTCACTTTACCTTGTATAACTTTTATTTTATTTTTCTTCATTAAATATTGAATTCCTTGGACGAGCTGCGTTACGATTTGTGATTTCCTCGCCTGTATTTGCTTCCAATCAATAGATATACTTCCTTCGTTAAACATAACTCCATAATTATTCGCTTTTCTCACAATGTCATGCACTTCCGCACTTTCTAACAATGATTTTGTAGGCATGCAACCAACATTTAAACAAGTCCCGCCAAGATCCGCTTCATCAATAAGAGTGACATCTTTCCCATTTTGAGCCGCGGTAATTGCTGCTACATAGCCAGCAGGTCCGCCTCCAATAACGACTAATTTACTCATTCTCTCACCTTCTCTTTATAAAAGAATTGTTACAGGTTCTTCTAAATAACGTTTAATTGTGCGTAAAAATGCAGCTGCTGGTGCACCATCTAATACACGATGATCGAATGTTAAACTTAAAGGTAATATACTTCCTTTTCTTAATTTTTTCCCTTTATATACTGGAACATGTTCAATTGCCCCAACACCTAAAATACCAGTTTCAGGCGTATTTAATACTGGTGTGAAATATTCAATACCGAAGCTACCTAAATTACTAATTGTAAAGGTTGTTCCTTGCATATCATCACTACTTAGACTACCTTCTCTTGCTTTTTGTGCAACGTTTTTAATTTCTTTAGATAACTCTACTAAAGATAAATGATTAGCAAAGCGAATAGCCGGAACTACTAATCCTTTTTCTAACGCGACTGCCATACCTAAATGAACATGTTCAAATTGATGAATTGCATCATCTATATAAGTGCTGTTCATTTCTTTATGCTCCGCAAGTGCTACTACAACAGCGCGAGAAACAAAATCCGTAATGCTTAGTTTGTTATCATAGCGTTTTTGTACAACTTCCGCTATTTCTTTATGTAAAGCTACTAAATCTGTCACATCTACTTTCATCGTTAATGTTAATTGCGCACTATTTTGTAAGCTAGCATGCATACGGTTCGCAATTGCTTTTCGCATACCAGTAACAGGAATGACTTTACTTTCTTCTTGTTCAAGTACTTCTGAAATTGCAACTCTTTCCTCAAGTGTCTTTAAAACATCTACCTTTGTAATTCTTCCTCCAGGTCCTGTACCAATTAATGATCTAATATCAAGATTTTCAGTTTTTGCAATCTTTTTCGCAACTGGAGATATTTTGATTCTTTGCTTCGCTACTTCTTTCGCATATGGTTCTGTATGTTTTATATTTTTAGGTTCTGCATTAGGTGTTTTTTCTTCTACAACATTTGTATTTTCATAGACTTCTACTTTTTCGTTCGGCTTACCGATATAGCAAATTACAGTACCCGGCGGCACTCCCTCATCTTCACTTACAGCTATATCAAGAACAGTTCCATCCGCTGGTGCTTCTATTTCAGTTTCGATTTTTTCCGAGTTAATACTAGCAATTAGTTCACCTTTTTCTACATTATCACCTGCTTTAATATTCCAGCTTGTAATAATACCTTCTTTCATCGCCATACCTAACTTTGGCATTACAACTTCAACAGCCATGTTTCTCTCTCCCTTCTCATCGTTTCATTACACATGTAATAAAGATTGGTCTCCGATCATTTCTGATACGGTTTCAATTACTTTTTCCGGCGTTGGTAAATATAACTTTTCAAGTGGTGGAGAGAACGGAACTGGTGTATGTGGTGCTGTAATTCGTTTAATAGGTGCATCTAACAGATCGAATCCTTTATCCGCTACAATTGCTGCAATATCCGTTGCGATACTACATCTTGGATTTGCTTCGTCAATAACAATTAGGCGATTCGTTTTTTCAACAGATGCTAAAATCGTATCTTCATCCAGTGGTGATAAAGAACGTGGATCAATGACTTCTACTTCAAGTCCCTTTTTCGATAATTGCTCAGCAGCTGCAAGTGCTGTATGAACTTGTTTTCCAATTGCGACGATTGTTACATCAGAACCTTCACGTTTAATATCTGCTTTCCCTAAAGGAATTGTATAGTACCCTTCTGGTACTTCGCCTTTCATATTGTAAAGTGTTTTATCTTCAAAGAAGATTACTGGATCATCATCTTCAATTGCCGCTAATAATAAGCCTTTTGCGTCATACGGAGTAGAAGGTACGACAACTTTTATACCTGGAATGCTCGTAAATAACGCATATAAACTTTGTGAATGCTGTGCCGCTGCGCTAAAACCAGCACCATGCATCGTACGTACTGTAACTGGCACTTTCGCTTTACCACCGAACATGTAGCGGAACTTTGCGCCTTGGTTTAATACTTGATCAAGGCAACTACCTATAAAGTCATTAAACATTAATTCAGCAATCGGACGTAATCCTGTTGCAGCAGCTGCCATTGCCGCTCCCATATAACCCGCTTCTGAAATAGGTGTATCTAAAATACGATTTCGACCAAATTCTTGTACAAGGCCTTTCGTAACACCGAGCACACCGCCCCATGCTTCATCGTCTTGCAAGTGATCAACTTGTGCACCGCCTGCAACATCTTCTCCGATTAAAATTACATTTTCATCACGACGCATTGATATTTTCATCGCTTCATTAATTGCAGTTGACATACTTACTGTTCTAGTCATTATTTTTCACCCTCCTCTTATTTGTAAGAAACGTATACATCTTTTAATAATTCTTCATCCTCTGGATATGGACTATTTTCACTAAATTCAATTGATCTTTGAACTGCTTCATCTACTGCCTTTTCTATATCGACAAGTTCAGATTCAGTTAATAGCGCTTCATGAATTAAATGCTTACGGAAATTCACAATCGCATCTTTTTCATTTAAATGTTCTTCTTTTTCTTCTGAAGTTTTATACGTTTGTGCTTCACCTTCGAAATGACCGTAATTGCGATATGTCATACATTCAATTATTGTTGGACCACCACCATTACGCGCACGTTCTACCGCTTCTTCCGCGGCTTTATATACTGCAAGTAAATCTTTTCCATCCACTTGAACACCTGGAATATTGTAAGCTTTTGCTCGATCTGCAATGGAATCACAACTTGACGCATATTCAAATGTCGTTGCTTCACCGTAACCGTTATTTTCGGCGATAAAAATAACTGGTAACTTCCAAATCGCTGCTAAGTTAACCCCTTCGTGAAATGTCCCTTCATTATTTGCTCCGTCACCGAAGAAGCAAACACTCACATCTTTCGTTCCTTTATATTTAGCAGTTAATGCTGAGCCGCAAGCAAGTGGAAAACCTCCGCCTACAATCCCATTTGCACCAAGCATTCCTTTATTTAAGTCGGCAATATGCATGGAACCGCCTTTACCTTTACATAACCCTGTCACTTTCCCGAAAAGTTCGGCCATCATCCCGTTTAAATCACAGCCTTTTGCGATGCAATGTCCATGTCCTCTATGCGTACTTGTAATACTGTCACAATCCGTTAAGTGGGCACATACACCAACTGCTACTGCTTCTTCACCTGCGTATAAATGAACGAAACCTGGCAGAACGCCTTGCGCGAATAATTCATGCACCTTATCTTCAAACTTACGAATTTCTAACATTTTTTCATACATCCAACGAGCTTGTTCTTTCGTAATTTCATTCCCTTTACTTTCAGTTGTTTTTAACATGTTCAGCCCTCCTATTTTCTTGTTCATCTTTTATATTGCAAGTACTGTGCCAAATTCTAATCCCTGATTTCATAGGTTTTCTCTTTTCTTTCATAATAAAAAAGTGGACAAAATGAGACATATGTCTCGTTTTGTCCACTTTTGTTCACCTAATTTGAGAATTATTATCTTATTCATTCTCAAAACTCTTCTGTAACTTCCGGATGTAAATAATTTGACCAATATGATAAGCGTTATGAGTTGTTACATTCGCTAATATTTCCCACCATTTTGCAGAAACAGGAAATCCAACTACATCACTTTCAACCTTCTCTTCATTTATAAGCTTTTGCCATTGTAACAGTTTCTCTAGTAGTTTTTCTCTCAACTCATCGAAGGTTTGATTATTTGAAAGCATAAAACTTTTGTTATTATCACCAATAGCCGGCACGGCATTCACATTCGATTCTTTGTACCTAGTTTGCCACGTTGAATTCCAATACAGTAAATGTTGTACAATTTCAGCTATACTATTACTCTCTTCATTCGGTTTCCAGAAAGCTTCTCTCTCAGGTAGATCTTTCACTGCATCTGAAAATGGAATATACCAACTAGGGTCGTTTGCATTTGCTAATAATTGATCTGCTAAAACATCTTTCACATGGGCCATTTTTTTCCCTCATTTCATTAACATATTCATACTCACTTCTCTATATACGCTGAGTCTTTATAATTCCCTTTTTTAAAAATCCCATAGAATATAGAATTAACAGGTATTGCTCTCAAAACGAATGTAAGAATAATAGATTTTCTTTTCATAACTCGTTATGATAAAAGAAAAAGAAAGCTGGCGAAAAATGGATGAAAAAATCGCAGTTATAACCGGGGCTTCAAGTGGTTTCGGTCTTTTAACAACACTTGAGCTTGCGAAAAAAGACTATTTAGTCATAGCTACAATGCGAAACCTTGAAAAACAAGTGAACTTAATATCTCAAGCTACTCAACTCAACTTGCAGAAAAACATAACTGTTCAAGAATTAGATGTAACCGATCAAAACTCAATACATAACTTTCAATTATACTTAAAAGAAATAAACAGAGTAGACCTTCTCATTAATAATGCAGGATATGCACATGGGGGCTTTGTAGAAGAAATTCCAGTAGAGGAATACCGTAAACAATTTGAAACGAATCTTTTTGGGGCAATATCAATCACTCAGCTTGTTTTACCTTATATGAGAGAACAAAAAAGTGGAAAAATCATAAATATAAGCAGCATTAGTGGTCAAGTTGGATTCCCTGGTCTATCCCCTTACGTTTCTTCAAAATATGCGTTAGAAGGCTGGAGTGAATCACTTCGTTTAGAAGTAAAACCGTTCGGAATAGATGTTGCTTTAATTGAACCTGGTTCTTATAACACAAATATTTGGGAAGTGGGTAAACAACTAGCTACTAACCAATCTGATACACCTTCTCCTTACAAAGAATATATGGATAAAATACAAAAACATATTAATAGCGGCAGTGATACATTTGGTAATCCGATAGATGTTGCTAATAAAATTGTAGAGGTTGCTGAATCTAAGCGTACGAAATTACGATATCCGATTGGAAAAGGTGTAAAATTTATGATCTTTGCGAAGAAGATTCTTCCTTGGAGATTGTGGGAATACCTTGTTTTGAGAAGCTTTAAGAAAATGTAGTTTACTTTTTTGATAAACATTTTGAAAGAGGTGCTAATCAAATGTTAGGTTTACCGTTTGGAAAAGTGTTTTTAGTTCCATGGACTGAAGAATGGCAAATTGAGTTTATGAAAGAAAAACAACTCATTGAAGAACAAATTGGCAAACATATTTTAGCGATACACCATATTGGTAGTACCTCTATTCCACATTTAAGTGCAAAGCCAATTATTGATATTGCAATCGAATTAGAAAATTATACGGATGGTTTAACATGTATTAAAAAATTAGAACTACTAAACTATAAATACAGAAAAGATGCATTGCCTGAACGATATTATTTTAATAAAGGAGAACCACGAACTTATCAAATTCATATGTATGAACAAGGAAATACATATTTAATAGAACAATTACAATTCAGAGATTACTTAATAGACAATAAAACTTCTCGTATTCAGTATGAACAGTTAAAGATTCAACTTTCACAAGCTAACCCTAATGATAAACATAAATATGCAGAGGATAAAACAAATTTCGTTACATCTATTATAGCTAAAATAAATGATAAATTTAAATAAGAAACCATTTACTACTCAATGGTTTCTTATTTATTAGTTAACTCTTGATTTGTACCATCAATTATATAATCTGCAAATTCATGTGGTTTATGACTTTCTACATACATATCTTCAGCAACCATCCAATTGTTTTCCCACATATCACGTGCTGTTTCGCCATCTCTAGCAATCCCTCTTTTTATACGTGTTTCACGAGGACAATTCACCCATATTTTCAAATCATATATTTCCGCCAGTTCCTGACGTGTTGCATATACACCTTCTATAATAACAATTCCATTTGCAAGGACAGTATGAGATTCTGCTAAAGAATCCGTTTCCAAATCGTAACGTTTATAACATCCTTCAATGCCATTACTAATCGGATCTAAAACTTCTTGTAAAAGGCGTTTCCAATCAAAATCTGCACCAATCGATTTATTCGTAGGATGTTCATTTATAATTTGTGAGGATGGTAAATAAAAATCATCCATATGAACAATAGTTACAGTTGAAAACTTACTTTTTATTTTATTAGCTAACGTACTTTTTCCTGCACCACCACAACCATCAATACCTATTAGTAGTGATTGTTCTACAGACTTCACTCGAATTTGTTCTAATATGTTATTTAACCCCAAACCATTTCATCCCCTCGTTTTATATCTATAGACTTACTTTTACGCTGAAATCGGATCGAAGTAAAAGTAGCAATGAAATCATAACTACAAATGCAAGTAAACCGATTGTAGAAAAGATGTATTCTTTCGATTCTCTATCAAATTTCCACTCCATCCATGCGCGTAACGTCCATAACGTTGCAAAAAAAATGAAAAAGGCATACCCTATGTTTGCATTTTCATCTCTATTAACATAAATAATAATACTTACAAAATAAATAATGAACAATACAATTTCCAATTTTACATGCAAGCTATTTACATACTTATATCCAAAGAAACCCCTCTTCTCCATATTCAACTTTCTTCTTAAAAATTGCTCTAAAGAATATCCGCCTATAGCAATTCCTATAATTATTATCCAAACAGAAGGATTCCACATGTTCAATCCCTTCCTATTACTACGTTGCATTATTTAAAATAAAGTAGACTATATTATGGTTATCCTTTTCTAAATAACTTACAATCCCTTCAGGGTATGTTGGCTTCGTTTTTAATTCTTCCACTCAAAAATATGCTCACTTACAATTGCTAACTTTTGAACATCAACTTTCAAATCATATTCTTCCATCAACTCCCGCATTATTGCTTCTTGTGCATCTCGCCAAATTCAATAGAACCTCCTGGAAAACGATAAAATGATTCATTCTCATCACATTGAACAAGCATTTTAGAATGATCTTCATTTAAAATCATTACTTTAGCACGTAATTTAGGATTTTTCATTTGTCTCCCCATTCATTCCACATATGATTAAATCCAATAGTTATAAAAGAAATGATTAATCATAATTCCTGTTATTATTAATAATGGAACTGTTCCTAAAGAAATGACATATTCCCTCGATTCTTTATCATATTTCCACTCCATATATGATTGAAAGCAGGATAAAATTATTAAAAATAAAATGGGTAAATTACTAATATAAATAGGATTTAAAGTGGCACATATCATCGTTACAATTATATAAGAAATGATAAGAGCCCTAGTGCCCCATTTATGAGCGTTGTTTACATATTTACTATTCCAGTCAGTTTGTTTCGGTATATTTAATTTTTCCCTCATAAATTTTTCCAAAATAACTAATAATATGATCCATAATACTAATAAAATCCCTTTAGCTAAAAGCAGTGATGTCTCCTCCTTTACCTTTTATCCGGTTGATCACTCGGATACGTAGCATTCTCTTTGTTTTCAACGTCCCAACTAATAATTGTCGCACTATCTCGTCCGAATTGATGATGAACGTGCTCTAATACATGATGAACACTTTCTTCAAGTTCTATATTATTTCTATTCATATCATTATACAGATTCAATGGTGTTTCATAATGACGTTCCCCGCATTCTAATACCCCATCTGTGACCATGACAATTCGATTCTTTCCAGCACGTAATTCACGAATTCCTGTTGAATAGCAAGGAACGGTTAAATCAAAAGTGTTTACATTTCCAATCCATTCGTAAAAATGACGTTGATTTAATGCATATTGTCCTAACTTATGTAACTCTTCATGAAATACATAAATGAGGCAATCGCCAATAGACAACCACCATATATAATTTTCTTTTCTTACACATATTAAGCAAGCTGTTTCACCTTTAATACTTTGGCACTTTTCCTTAAATGAAGAGGATTGAAAGATTGTAAGTAGATGATTTTCAACAGATCGAAATACTGTATCAATCGATTCATTCATCATTACTTTTATATTTTCATATTCCTTTTGGATTGTATTTACTACTAAATCAACACTTTCCGCACTATTATGTCCATCTAAAATAGCTGCAAATTCCCAATCACCATTTGACCAAACTAACGCACCATCTTCATTCTTTTTTGCTCCGGCGCTTATATTTCCACCATATGTACCGAGCACAATGTCACCATATTGTTTTACTAAAACTTCGTCTAAACACATCTTCTTATTTCCAACCCATGAACATTGTCTATTATTTGTTGTATACATTTCCATCACCAACCTTTCCATATATAATATCATAAAAAAAGGAAAAACAGGATTTATATTCCGAAAATTCATTCTTTTAATGATGCGATTTTTTAAATAAATTTACAACTCATTATTTCTTCAAAAACGTAATCCCAATTACGATTCCAATCACAATTCCAATTACTAAATTATTAGTAAAAAACCCTTGAAACACACCGATTACAACCCCTATACCGACACCTATCGCCATTGCATCATTTCTATTTTTATTTTTAGTCAAAATTGCATCGCCTCCCATCGTTTCTCCCTAAATAACATACACTTACTTGAATGTATTAATATATTCACTATCTCACTTGAATATTTCCCCAAAATATACTTTAACTTCATATATAATATTTTTCATTTTCTGTACATAATCCTTTTATCACAATAAAATTTCAAGTGACCATTAATTATACATAGGCATTTACTATAAGAAAGCTTCGTAATTTATTGAAGGAGGAAAGATTTAAATGCATCCTCACTGGAATCCAAATATAAATCAACAATATGTGTATTCCCCCCATCCCGTAAGAAATAAACTGCATCATGATTCACAATATATGATGCAGCGTATCGCAAGTCTTGAAAGTCAATTAGCGAAACTAATCTCATTAATCGAAGAAAATAATCAATTAATTAAATCAATGGAACAACAACAAAACCAAGTTTGTGCGCCAGCTGGCGGTTCTGTTATCGTTCGTATGTAATTTTTTGAACAAAAAAACACACTTTGTATAATAAAGTGTGTTTTCCTTTTATCTTCTTTTTTGATGAAATCCTTGTGTAATGCGGTCTAATATAATCGCAATGACAACAATAGCTAGTCCGGCTTCAAATCCCATTCCGATATTAACTTGTGTTACAGAGCGGTATACATCAACTCCAAGACCTGGTGCTCCTACAAGAGATGCTGTTACTACCATCGATAAAGAAAGCATAATGCTTTGGTTCACACCAGCCATGATCGTTCCAGTTGCAAGTGGCAATTGTACTTTAAATAATTTTTGTGATGCGGTAGAGCCAAACGCATTCGCTGCTTCAATTAAATCTTCTGGAACTTGTCTAATTCCTAAGTCAGTAAAACGAATTGTCGGTGGCATTGCAAAGATTACTGATGCGATAATCCCAGGTACAACACCTACTCCAAAAAATGTAATCGCAGGAATGAGATATACGAATGCCGGCATTGTTTGCATAAAATCTAATGTCGGTTTTAAAAAATTTGAGAAGCGTTCATTTTGAGATGCTAAAATTCCGATTGGGATTCCTACAATAATTGAAATAATAACAGACGTAAGTACAAGTGCTAATGTTTGCATCGTCTGTGCCCAGTAGTTAATATTTAAAATAAATAATAAACCGATCAGTGTAAAAATAATTAAAGATACTTTTCTCGTTGTGTACCAAATGAGGAAACAAAGGATAATAATCATCAATATGGCTGGTATTATTGTTAAAAAATTAGTGAGTAAATCAACGAATCCACCGATAATATAAGAGAATCCTCGGAATAAGCCTTCAAGGTGCTCATATAAACTTGCAACAAATGAGTCGACCCATTCCCCTAATGGAATACGGGGTATACTATTCATCGTCTTTCACCTCTTCCTCAATGTTACCTGCAAGAGCTTGAATGACACTTTCGCGTTTAATAATTCCTCTTAGCCTTTTCTTCTCATCAATTACGGGTAACGGATATTTCATCTCCGCCATTTTTGCATATGTTTCTTCCAGTAAAGTATCTAAATACACGTGCGGAATATCGTTTAGTAATAAATCAGCAATTGGCCATTGTTTTTGAACGGCTTTACTCGCATCATCCGCAGTTAATATACCTAAAAACTCATACTTTTTGTTAACAACATATACAGTTGAAACACCTGCATTTCTCATAATCTGAAGTGCTACACGTGGTCCACGATCAATTAATAAAGTCTCTGGTCGTTTTAATATAGATTCCGCCGTAATTACTTTTCCTAAATTTACGTCCGCAACAAACTTCTCAACAAATTCATTGGCAGGGCTCATCATAATTTCTTCCGGCGTTCCAATTTGAACAATCTCTCCATCTTTCATTAACGCAATCCGATCACCAATTCGAAGCGCTTCATCTAAATCATGCGTAATAAATATAATTGTTTTCTCCATTTTATCTTGTAGCTCTAACAATTCATCTTGCATTTCTTTGCGAATCAGTGGATCTAAAGCACTAAATGACTCATCCATTAACAATACATCTGGATTATTTGTTAATGCCCTTGCGATTCCAACACGCTGCTGCATACCGCCACTAAGTTGACTAGGATAATTATCTTTATGATGATCAAGTCCTACTAACTGTAGCGATTCTAATGCTTTATTCTCCCGTTCCTCTACTGGAACTCCTTGTATCTCTAACCCGTATGCAACATTTTGTATCACTGTACGGTGCGGAAATAAAGCAAACTTTTGAAAGACCATGCTCATCTTTGTTCTTCTCACTCTTCGTAACTCTTCTTTTCCCATCGTTGCGATATCTTCACCATCTATGTATATATGCCCCGCTGTTGGTTTAATTAATTGGTTTAACATCCGAACTAACGTAGATTTCCCGCTACCAGACAAACCCATAATAACAAAAATCTCTCCAGTATATACTTCAAAGGTTGCCTTTTTTACACCAACGTTCATTCCTGTCTCTTTCAAAATTTCCGATTTGCTTTTTCCTTCTTTTAATAAAGACAGCGCTCTTTGCGGGTGTTTCCCAAATACTTTTGTTACGTTTTCAACACGCACCTTTGTATTATCCATGTCACTACTCCTTTTCTACCCATCTATTCATATAGTGTTGCGATTTTACAAAGAAATATTACATAAAAATGACATTCATAAGATTTCTTTAAAATTCGCGTTTCCGTTCATAATAAGAATGCTTACTTATACATTTATTTAAAAAGGCAAACGTTTCTTAGGAGGGTTTCGATGAAAAAGAAAATATGGCTTATATGCCTTGCATTATTTATTACTATGATTTTCTCTTCATGTAATGCAACAAATGCAAATTCGAAAGGAAAAATTAAACTTGGTGTAACAAGTTGGAAAGAAAACATTGCAACGGCAAACATGTGGAAAGTTTTATTAGAACAAAAAGGTTACAAAGTTGAGCTCATGTACTTAGAAAAAGCTGCAATTTGGACTGGCGTTGCTCGTGGTGATGTTGATGCTAATTTAGAAGTATGGCTACCCGTTACGGATAAACCGCTAAATGCTCGTTATAAAGATGATATTGTCTTAAAATCAAAATGGTATGAAGGTACTGGCCTTGGCCTTGTCGTCCCTTCTTATGTGAAAAACATTAACAGTATTGAGGATTTAAATGCTCATAAAGATGAACTAGATAACAAAATTGTCGGTATCGAACCCGGTAGTAGTCTTATGAATTTAACGAATAAAGCGATGAAGGAATATGATATTAAATTAAAACTTGTCCAATCTTCTGAAGCTGCGATGATGAGTGAATTAAAGAAAGCATATAAGAAAAAGAAACCAATCGCTGTTACGCTTTGGAATCCGCATTGGGGGTTTTCAGAATTTGACTTAAAATATTTAAAAGACCCTAAGAAAGTATATGGTGAAAAAGATGACATTTATTACTCTGTTCGTAAAGGTTTCGAAAAAGATTATCCGGATATTGTAAAATACTTTGACAAATGGAAAATGAACGATGAACAGCTTGGTACATTAATGGTCGAGTTAAATAAAACGAAAGATCCCGAAGAAGCGGCGCGAAAATGGATTAAGAAGAATCAAGCGCTAGTTGATGAATGGGTAAAAGATTAATAAAAACAGGCTAGAGGGTTCGCATATCCTCTAGCCTGTTTTTATCTTATTTTTTCGTAACAACATCATCTACAATCCCATATTCTTTCGCTTCTTCAGCAGTCATAAAATAATCTCTTTCTGTATCATGTGCTACTCTTTCAATCGATTGCCCCGTTTTTTCTGCAATCATTTTATTAATATCACGCTTTAACTTTAGTATTCTTTTCGCTGTTATTTCAATTTCTGTTGCCTGGCCTTGCGCACCACCAAGTGGCTGATGAATCATAATTTCACTGTTAGGGAGCGCAAACCGTTTTCCTTTTGCACCTGATAATAATAACAATGCACCAAATGATGCTGCAAATCCCATGCATAGCGTTTGTACATCTGGTTTAATGAGATTCATCGTATCTAATATGGCAAAACCCGCTGTTGTTGAACCACCTGGGCTATTGATGTATAAATAAATATCTTTCTCTGCATCTTCCGCTTCTAAAAATAATAATTGAGCTACAACACTACTCGCTACTTGATCATTTATTTCTGAACCGATAATAATAATGCGATCTTTTAATAACCTTGAATATATATCATAGGAACGTTCTCCTAATTTCGTTTGTTCTACTACATATGGAATTGCATTCATTTTAAATCCCTCCAATAATTGTTATGCCGCATAAAGCATACAACTGTAGGAAGAAGGTTTTTTCGCATTAAATTGTAAGACTGGCTGTTTAGATGGTAACTTAGTAAAATCTATTATAGGAAGAAGTTTTGTTAATAATTCCGGCTTTTCCTCCCGAATAGAAGTTACTACAACTTCAATGTCATCTGTGAATTCGACTATCTCAATCCCTTCTTCACTTACAGTTTTCAGTCTATTTCTACTCCGAAATAAAGAAGCTTTCACTGCACCTTCTGATACGGAACATACTTTAGCAATATCAGCGATACTATATTGAAAAACATCCTTTAATAAAAAAATTGTGGATTGTTGTACATTTAATGACGATAATACTTTCCCTACCATTTCATGCAAATCTGCAATGTTCTCTTGTGGGTCTTCAAAAGTAATTTGTTCCTTTATTTTTTCATAAACTGATTTTGATTTTATCTGGTCTAACCAACGATTTCTAGCTATTTTATATACAAGCGTCATACAAATATCTTTATTACTATATTTTTGAATAACTTTACAAACTGTTTCTTGGGCAAGATCTTCGCCGTCCCATTTGTTTTTCGTTAAAAATGTACAGTACCTTTTCAATTCTCCATATTGCTCAATTAAAAAGTTTATATTTGAATGATTCATATCGATATGATTCTTTAAAATCTGAGTTACTTTTGTGCACAAAATAACCACTCCTTTTCAGCGCTTACTTAATTAACGATTAAACAAATAAAAAAGTTACGGGGCATATAAAAAAATTATGTTTATGTTCAATAATTTGCGGTCATAAATATGTTATGTACAATTTTACGTGAGGAGGAACAAATTTGCCAAAATTAACAATTGAAGGTGCGGGAACTTTTGATGTAAAAGAAGGCACAAAGTTAGTATTAGCGATCGAAGATAACGGTGTACACATTCTCCATCGCTGCGGTGGGAAAGCACGCTGCACAACTTGTAGAGTAGAAATTATAGCAGGTGAGTTTTGTGAAGCCAGTTCTAATGAAAAAAATGCGATTACAGAAAAAGGAATTGAAGATCACTTACGTTTATCATGCCAAATGCACGTACATAAAGATATAGTCGTTCGTCCTATACTTACAGTAGAAAATTCAGGTCTTGATGCAGGCCCACGTCCAGCAGAATGATATGCTAAATTTCAAACAGCTCGCTGGTGAGTATGCTGCTAACCTTGTAAAAGATGGGATGAAAGTTGGACTTGGTACAGGTTCTACTGTATATTGGACGATACAAAAATTAGGTGAGCGTGTAAAAGAAGGCTTATCATTTCAAGCTGTACCAACGTCAAAAGAAACGGAAGTATTAGCTAAACAACTAAATATCTCTCTAATTTCGTTAAACGACGTACAAAGTCTTGATCTTACAATTGATGGAGCGGATGAAATTGATGCTAATTTACAGCTTATAAAAGGTGGTGGTGGCGCATTACTTCGCGAGAAAATTGTTGCCACTTCCTCCAAAGAACTAATTATTATTGCTGATGAATCGAAACTTGTAACACATTTAGGTACTTTCCCATTACCTGTTGAAATTATACCGTTTTCATGGAAACAAACCGAAAGGAAAATTCAATCTTTAGGTTGTCAAACAACGTTACGTTTAAAAAATAATGAAACATTTATTACCGATAACAATAACATGATTATTGATTGTATATTCCCTCATAACATAACTAATCCTACCAATTTACACACTCAATTAAAAATGATTACAGGTGTAGTTGAAACAGGGTTGTTTGTTAATATGACTAGTAAGGCGATTATTGGAACAAAAAATGGGATAAAGGAATTATAATGAAAGCTGACTCTTACAGTCAGCTTTTTATATTTTCTCTTTATTGCGTATCATTATGATATACTATGAAAACAAAAGCACATCACACTAGAAAGGGCTGAACAATTTGCACTCCAAACTCATAACAGAACTTACAGATTTAGAAACTGCCTTTCATATTCGAAAAGAAGTATTTGTAAAGGAACAAAATGTACCTCTTGAAGATGAATTCGATACATTCGATGAAATCGGTGAGGAATGTAAACATATTTTAGTTTATTATAACGAGCTTCCTGTAGGTACAGGTCGTATACGATTTGTTGAGGGCGCAGGAAAATTAGAACGCATTTGTATTTTAAAAGACTATCGTAAATATGGATTAGGTAAAGTCATCATTCAAATGTTAGAAGAAATTGCTCGTAATGAACAAGCTACAAAAGTGAAATTACACGGGCAAACACAAGCTGAAGGATTTTATAGGAAATTAGGCTACGAAACTTCTTCTGATATATTTATGGAAGATGGTATTCCACATATACTTATGATGAAAGTGTTATCATAATAGAAAGGTGGCTATATTGTTTATTCATATAGTTACCTTTCTGTATCTTATTCACTTGAAAGCAAAGAACCTAGCATACATAGTCTAAAAAGAACCTTAATGAATTGGCGTTCTCTAGTTTTCTATTCGCACTATATTCTGTTTGCTTTCACTTTAAAAAGATTATTTTATTAAACTCACTATGAATTGTTATCTACTATCTCTTGTCTTTCTTCTCTTATTTGACCGATTAATGAAACTACAGAACCAACTGCTTGAATCCAGCTCCCCGTAATTACTATAATCTGTCCATCCTCCTCATTGCCTTCCGAAATTCCCTCCACTTTATCCCGACTAGCTTTCAATTCATCAATTCCACCTATTGCCTGTAATGAATTTCCAGTCGCTTGTAACACATTCCCGGCAATGTTATACGATTCATCTATATCGGAACTATCCTCTAATTCTCCACCTATTGCTGTAATACCACCTAATGCTTGTATCCAATTCCCTGCAATCACTACTTTTTTTTGTGTATTATCTTCAAATTCTATAATGAGTCCTGTTAAAACCGTTACATTACCAATTGATTGGATTTCATTACCGATTTTTTCAAGAGATATTTCCCCTTGTCCATCAGCTTCCAGACCGTTCCCTGTTGCCTGTAATACATTCCCCCATATGTTTAAATCTCTTCTTAATTCGTCGTTCAATTTTTTAAAAGGTGTACTACCAACTGCAGCAATAATTGTCCCTACTGCAACAAACCAAGCACCAACTATCTCCTTAATCGGATCATCCATTTTCAATCTATCCCGTCATTAATTTACTACTTACAGGATATGAATTTATGCATCTCCATGTTAATAGCCTACTTCTCTCCATTTGAATAAAACTCGATATTTCGTTAATACTATAAATACATCAAGTATGACATCCCTGTTTGGAGCAGTTAGCTTTTGCTAATCGCTCTTTTATTTCGTTCTTGCTTCTCGAAGAATTCTTTAAATACGCTTCCCAATACGTACACATTCTGTATTCCCCCTCGAATACAATACATAACTCAATATAATATCTATGTATCTAGATTACTCCTCCTGTATCGGCTAGTTAAACTTGACTAACTGCTCCTTTATTTATAATAAAATTAAATTTCTATAATTTTTTTAAAAATTCATCTCGATATTCATAATTCCAAACATCTAAAATCAAAAAATATAATTGTATCATCACAGGAAAATTTTCCGAATAACTTTTTTGTTAAAAAGTTTTCACCTTAAAATTAGACAAGCATATGTTATTGAATGGAGATTCTCCATTCATAAGATTCTTACCTTTCTTATCTAGAGCACACTTTAATGTGTGCTTATTTTTAGTTAGAAACTACAACATCCTCAAATATATTTCTTTTTTTACAAAAGCGGATATTATTCTTTTGTACAAGCACTCTTTCCTTTTAATTAATAATATATATTGATATCCCAAAGAAAGGAGAGCAAAATATTTATGGCTAATTATTTTTATAAAGATGGTAAAAAATATTATAAAAATCAATCGCATTCGAACGATCAAAAAAATAACTGTTTTATTGAAACTCATACGATAACTGGTTCTGCAGAAAATGCAAATGGAAATATACCTTTATCTGTTTTCCTTGAAACCACCGCGCCACAAACTGTATTTGAGGATTTCACAAACAATCATAATAAAACATTAATTCAGTTATTCGTTGTCGGGATGAGTGCACCCGTTCAAGTAACTATTCTAACAAGAAAATCTAGCCGCCCAATTACTGCAACATTACAACCTGTTCAAACAAAAATATTTCAAGTTGAAGATTTTCAAAGTCTTACTTTTACCAAACAGGAAGGTCCTACTAGTATAGTTAGTTTATTTGTGCAAAAAACATTTTGTATTTGCTGTAACGATAATAAGGATTCGTGTGATGAATATTATCAAGATTGTAATTAATAGATGAACGCAGCAAAAGAAACCGTTTTATACAGGGTTCTTTTTATTTCGCCCATACATTTTCAAAAACATTTTAGAATCATACACTATGATTTTTCTTTAAATCTCTCCCTCCCCGTTATTTTATGAAAATAACACTTTAGTTTAATTACGGGACTTATCATCATTTAATGAAGGAAAGTAAAATTTAGAAAAAAAGACGACGTATTCAACGTCGTCTTTTTTATAAACAGAAAAGTGAATTCTCAAGATTTCTTTTTGCATCAAAGCCCATTATCTCTTAGTTCATACCTAGGTAAAGCTTACACTGTTTTCCATAATGATAAGGCATAAATCCAGTTTGGATCCCCATTTCCTTGATAGCTCTGGACTGCTTCATATACTTTTCCTTCGTGTAGAACTCTATCTCCCTTTTCATATGCTTTCTTTGCATCCCAACCTTCATATGAAGCGCTTTCAGTTTTTGTAGTAATTGTGAATATATCACTCTGTACAGATTCATTTCCAGCTACATCAACAGCTTTCACTACATATTTATAAGTCGTATTAGAGAGTAAATTTTTATCCATATAAGCAGTCGTATTAGATGTTGCAATCTTTTTCATTAATCCTTCTGTTTCTCTATAAATATCGTAATGGTCTACACCAATATTATCGTCAGATGGACTCCACATTAAATCTACGCTTGACGCTGTCGTTCCCATACTATGTAATCCTTTTGGTTGTGTTGGTACTTCTGTATCAGGAGCCTCAACTGTTGTTTTTACTGTAAGCATTGCACTTTCTTTCGAGACATTTCCAGCTGCGTCAATAGCTTTTACAGTATAAGAGTATTTTGTACTTGGTTGTAATTTTTTATCAATAAAATGAGTTCCTGGTACTGTATCAATCATCTCTCCGTTACGGAAGATTTGATACCCTTTTACCCCTACATTATCCGTAGAAGCGTTCCACGTTAGTTCTATACTATTCGCTGTTACGTTTTGTGTCTGAATTCCATTTGGAGTACTTGGAGCTTCTATATCTGGTTTCACATCATTGATAAGATTAATATCAATTACATTATAGAATGCATTTGCTGTATCAGCTACATCCCATACTGCTAAAATCACATGATATCCACTTCGATCAGTAGGTACATTGATTTTGTGAGTTAAATGATTTGAGGCTGCAGAACCATCATGTAGTACAGTTCCAATTGGTTCAAAATCTGCTCTTGTGAGCGCTTTATTTGGATTCCATCCTCTTTTTGTAATATAGTAATGCCATTTGCTCGTTAAGTGAGGCGCTGTATATTTCCAAGTAAAAGTATTTTCCCCGCCTGTGATTATATTTTTAAACCAACGATCAGCTATTTGTTGATCTAAAACACCACCAAATTTACCACCTGCAGAAGCGATTTGGCCATCAACTGGGCCAGCTTGCGGGAACCCTTTTGGAGCTTCCAAACTTTGTGGTTCATACATAACACTTCCGCAGTTTACATTTAGTGCACCATAAGTTGGACTACATAAAGCAGATCGACTACCAGGCTTTTCAACAAAACCGTGTGCGTATGCGTTTTGAGGAATAAGTGTCGTGCCAATAATTCCGGCTGTTAATGCAACAGCTCCTAGACTTTTTTTGTTCATTTTCATGTTTTGTAGTTGTTTTAAAAATCGATTATTCATGTTCCTGTCCCCTTCTTGTTATACTTTGTAGTGTAATGTGGGCTTCGATGTAAAAGAATAACAAGAGACAATCTTGTATCGATGTATGTGTTATTTATTCATACACCATAGTGAGAATATATTTCGTTTCTTGTGAAATATTTCACTTAACGAATATATCATGACATAGAAATCACTAAAATATGTGCAGAAGTTGCGCAGAAACTGTGAAAGCATTACTAACACGTAAAACTATCGCCTAAATTTATAATGCAGATATTTAACCTTTCAAAACAATCGATTCTTCGCTTCATATAACAGAAGAGTGCCTATATCCTTTCATATAGACACTCTTCTCATGTATAATTTTCTAATTATTACTGGCCTGCAAATGTAGTAATTTCATCAACAGCTTGCTTATATCCACCTGCTTTTCGGAAAGACTCCTTCAAATTCAAAGCTGCTTCTTTAAATGAAGGATTATTTAATACGATTTCTACACTTTCACGTAGTTGTTCCTCAGTTAATTCCTTCATAGACAACTTAATCCCAGCTCCGAGATTCTCCACTTGCTTTGCGATTACTGGTTGATCTGCACTTTGCGGAATTACAATGAGTGGAATCCCGTTATATAATCCTTCATGTGTACTGTTCATTCCGCCATGTGTAATAAATAACTTTGCATATGCGAGTAGTTTCGTTTGTGGTACATAGTTTTTCACAATGAAGTTTTTAGGAATATTACCTAAATCACTTATTTTCGTTTTATTACCAATAGACATCACAATTGTATGATCACTATTCTCGAACGCCTTCATACAAAGTTTATAAAAATCAAGCGCTTCATTGAAAACAGTACCTAATGAAATGTAAATCGGGCTTTTTTCTTCAAGTGTAGTAATATCAAACTCTTTATTTTTTATTTGTGTAGAGATGGATGGACCTACAAATTTAAATGTTTCATCAAACATATCTCCAAAAGGTTGGAATTCCTTTATTGTATACACAATAGTAAGTGGCGCTGGATTACAGAAAACTTCATACTGTGAGTTTATTTCAACACCATATTTTTCTGCAATTCCCTTCGTTAAGCTTTCAAAATCATTATGTATCTTATCCTGAACTTCCACGGGGATATTTTTAGACAAGTGGTCTAACATTTGTTCAAATGATTTTTCATCCTGTGCAAACGATGTACAGGAATTTATTGCTGGAAGCTTTAGAATTTGAGCAATTATATGTCCACAACCAAACATTGAATCATGAATGATGTAATCAAAATGTTCCCCTTCAATTTGTTCAAGAACATTTGGTATAATAACATCTGCCGTATGTAAAAGACCATTTATTCTCTCTGATAAATAATTTCGACCACCAGAAAGAAAAGCTTTTAAAAACTTTTGCTCGTCAATTGTTCGTACAGTAGCACCTGTCTTTTCAATACGATCTCTAAAAGATTCAATTGAAAAATAAACTACCTCTTCCCCGCGTGAAACTAATTCTTCTACAACTTGCAATGTTGGATTTATATGTCCTTCTGATCCAGTATTAACGAATAAAACACGTGCCACTTTAAACACTCCTTAATTTAAATCTTTTTCTAAGTTGTCATTAGAATTATAGGTATTTTGTCTTATTCTTCTAAATGGACCTAGCAAGCCTAAACCCAAGGTCATCTATATGAAATGTAGGATGACTACGGCGACGACAAGTCGCACCGCAACCTCTAGCTGCTTCAGCCCAGCTACCACCTCGGAAAATTCGGTACGATCCATATACCTTTTCATCATACAAATCAAAGCACCATTCCCAAACGTTTCCTAACATATCATACAAACCCCATGCATTCGGCTTTTTTTTACCGATTTCATGAATACGTCCATCTGAATTTTCATTATACCAAGCAATCTCTTTCAGTTCTCCATATATGTATCCCGTAGTTCCTGCCTTACACGCATATTGCCACTCTGCTTCAAAAGGTAATCGGTAGCCATTTGAATCTAAATTACAACTAACAATTAGACCATCTTCACTAATAGAATAATATTCTTTTAATCCCGCTTTTTTGGAAAGTAAATTACAAAATATAATGGCATCATTCCATGAAATATTTACAACTGGTTTATTTTTATCTTTGAATAAATTTGGTTTATTATTCGCAATCGCATCATATAATTCCATCGTTACAACGTACTTTGCTAGAAGAAATGGTTTAACTTGGACTTGCCATTCTTTTTTAATTCGATCATCTCTTAATACTACTTTTCCTTCTGGAATTTTCACCATATTAGAATCAACCGGGCCAATGAATCTATTCAATCCTATCCCCCCATTTTACTTCTTTTTATAATCTAACTATTTATGGTATCGTACTTCTCTAAAAATAGTCTTACTTCATTTGAGGATTTTAAAATAATAACTTCTTTATCTTTACTCAATTGATTTAGCCTCTTTAAAATTGAAGGTCGTTTCGTTTTAGGATATTGCCATATCCATTTGAAAAATTGCAAATCAAACCTTTCTTCACATCCAGCACCCATATCCGGTCTTGTTTTATTCCGATATTGTACAACCCTTTTAAAAGCACGATAAACACATATTGTTCTATGAATATCAAGAAAGATAATTGTATCAGCTGCGTTAATTCTTATGTCCATTGTCCCGCCATAATTCCCATCAATAATCCAATTTTCCCCTTTAACTAATTCATTTTGAACCGTTCTTTGCTCCTCTTTCGGTACACCTTCCCAATTCGGTTTCCAAAATAACGCATCAAGATGATGTACTTTAATATTTAATTTATTCCCTAACTGTTTTGCTAATGTAGATTTTCCTGAACCACCAGAACCTATTAATATTATTTTTTTCATAAATACCCCTTCTTACATCTTTTATTTCTTCCGTAACATAAACTCACAAAACATTCCAATCCCAACACCAATTGTATAAGCAACTAAATCACTCCACAAAAATCCGTAACCTAATACGAGTCCACCTAAGGTTGTTGCACGAATGCTATCTATCCATTCGGCATGGTACAATTGGCTCAATTCAATCCCGTAACAAAACAGCAAACTTATAAAAGCCAATTTCTTCGTTTCCATTTTAGGAAATAAAAATCCGAATCCAGTAAAAATCATACATGCCCATAAAGCATCTCCTAAGTAGTCATTTAATAGATGAGGTAACGTAAATGCAAATTTTCTGGAACATAGACCTAAAATAATTACAACTATAGTAAACAATGCATATAATAATCTATTTCTTTTCATATTCATCTCAATATCCCCTAATATGTAATTTAAAACTGTAAATAGCTAGTAAAATATAATTATTTTACTAGCTATTTTTTAATGGCTTTCATAATAAGAAAATGTGGGTTTGTATTTAGATAATGATATGATTTTTCGTTTACTTCTCTCATTTTTTCAACCGGCCTCGGTTCCTCCATTTTATCTAACACAAAATAATTTGTTGTTTCATTAATTATATCTTGGAGTGATCTTCTAAAAAAGCTAACTTCTATTGTAATATTTGGTTTAGTCCACGTATCTACTAATAATTGTTTTTCAAAATAATTTTCACAAGGAAACTTTGTAAAATCCATAAAAGGATGATGAATGGAGTATATAAATTCGCCACCTGGCTTCAATACTCGATGAAACTCCTGAAATACTTTATTCCAATTTTCTAAGTAATGAAGCGTTAACGAACTTACAATAACATCAAAAGTATTATCTTCAAATGGTAATACTTCTTGCAAATCATGACAAAGAAACGTTGCTTTATTACCCGTACTTTCCTTTGCAGCTTTTACCATTTCAGAACTTACGTCAATTGCAGTAACATTTGCTCCCCCTTCTACAAATTGGGTAGTATACCACCCAGCTGCACATCCAGCATCTAATATACTCTTCCCTTCTAAATTCTTTGGAATCATCTCCATCATCGCTGGTCTTTCATAATAACTGTTATATGGATTTGCCAAGTCTAGATTTTCTTTATATGTACTCGCTAATTTATCATATGTATCTTTGATCGTGTCTTTCATTACTTCCACCCCTTATACATATTAATCTAATAACTCTTGCTGCTTTTTCTTTGAAAATGATTGTAGAACTAAATCATATGACCAATCAATCATCTTATTAGTTTGCTCTTGCTCTACATCTTTATGTATATACACTGTATTCCAATGCTTTTTATTCATATGATACCCCGGAATGATTGCTTCTGGATACTCTTCTCTTAATCTTAATGCAAGTTCTGGATCACATTTTAAAGTAATCGCAGCTTTTTCTCCTTCTTCATGGTTTATTATCGCAAATATTTTATTATTAAGCCTCATACATGTTGCATTCCAACCATCAGGAGAATCTTCAGTCGCTTTTCTTTTTGATAAACAATATGTTCTTGTTGCATTCATTTTCATTGGCACCTCTTATTCTTTCACTATTTGATTTCGATGCATTACAATTTGTTTCGTCGCTTGAAATTGGTGTTCACCATAAAACTTTATTAATTTCTCTCCACAAAATAGACTAACAATATGAACATGAGAAATCTCTTGAAGTAACATTGTAAGCATCTTCTCCCCAATCCCTTTATTTCTTACAATCTCATGCACAACAACATCTTCTATGTACGCTCGAAAAACACCATCAGAAACAACTCTAGCAAATCCGATTAATTCATTTTCTTCCCATACCCCAATTGCTATACTATGCTTTAACATTTTTTGAATATCGATTTCTTTTCTTTCTGGCCACCAACCGACAGAGTCATAAAGTTTTTTTATTTTTCCTACGCAGATTGGTTGTTCATGTTGTAATTTATACGTGTACATTTTCTTTCTCCCATCAAATTACTCATTATATTTATTTTGTCTTACTTTACTTCCTTCAATATAAGCTATAGAATCCAACCTGTTATTAAACCCTTTATAAAATTAATTTATAATATAGATATTACAATTGCAATATAAACAGTCCCTCTCTCATCCTTTCCTATTTTTTCTATATTAAAAATAGCACATAATATATTAAGTTGACTAATGATAAAAACCGCCCAATAGGACGGCTTTTATCTTCATTTAACTTCATACCACCAACCTTTTCGATCAAGCCAACCCTTCATACCGTTTAATTGCGCATCGCTAGTTGGATCCGAAATAAAATACGTTAAGCCATCCGATTGTAAAATGAAGGTAGCGGTCATTTTAACTGATGTTAATGCTTTCATAGCTTCAGGAGCCTCATATGGTGAAAAAGCACCTGATTGAATGATGTTTTGTTTAGAAACTTGTGCTTGTACATTCTCTTGTTTTGGTACTGATTCAGTAAACCAGGAAAGTGGTTTATTTCCTATTAATTGATTTAAATCACATTTGCCGATACCTGGTACATTACCTGTCTCGGTGTATTGCCAAATATCACAAGGATATGCTGGTTTATTACCGCCATACCTAGGAATCCATAAAAAATCACTTTTTACGTTCGCCATACCGAAAGGCTCATATACATGATGCCCAACATATAAGCCAACTTTCTTAGCACCTAATCGGCGTAACTCGTCGATAAAAGCTTGTGTACCAGCTCTCATATCATCTATTGTTTTCACTTCTACGTCAGCAGCCCAAACTGTAGCACTCTTATCACCGCGATTCCAAAAATCTTGCGCTTCCTTCTTCGCATCAGCAATTGAAATAAAGCGACAGAATGCATAGTTACCAAATGGAATATTTCTAGTTTTCATTGCTTGGACATAGTTTTTATATAAAGGATCTACATAATTTGATCCATCTTGTACCCTAGCGATTACGAAATCTAGTTGTGGAGCTGCTACATCCCAGTTAATGTTACCGTTCCATTTCGAAATATCTACAATATAACCGATTGCTTAACACCTCCTTTATTAGTATTATATTTAGAGCTCGTCTTATTGCTCTTCCACTCCTAAAAATTCAATAGTATTTGCTAGTATATATAGTAAATACGACAAGTGTCTTCAACAAAGACAGTAACTCATTTCCATTAAAAAAGAAAATCATAGCTATACGAATCGTACTATTTGTCCCCATAATTACATCAGGTTGAGTAGTTGCTTTAAAATTAAAATAGCATCACCTTGTTTGGTGATGCTTTTAAAATCAATTTTTCTTCTAGAGCACGAATCCAATCACTATAACCGCTTCTCTAAAAAGTGTTGACTATATCCTTTAGGATGATCTTCAACAACACCATATTCTCGGTAGCCGTGCTTTTTATAAAAATCTGGCGCTTGAAAACTAAATGAATCTAATAATATTAATCTACACCCTTTTTTCTTCGCGATGTCTTCGATTTTATGTAACAGTTGACTGCCATAACCATCATGACGAACTGTTTCATCAACCCATAAAAAATCTATATGAAGATGATAAAAATACATCGTTCCTGTTACCCCACCAAATATTTTTCCATCCTCATCTTTTACTACGAAACTTACTTGCTCCATCGGCTGTTTTGCTTCATCTCTTAAAATCGACATGTTATATTGAATTACTTTATTTTTTATGTATTCTCCTTCAGTTGGAGTACCACTTTCTATATGTTTCATATATTTCTTCCTTTCAACTTAGTAAGCTACCTTTAATTTTTACTTTTCCTTTTTATAATACTAATAAATACGAATCCACCATAAGTAACAAAACATGAAAAACCAATTATCCCTGGTACAGAGACATAGCCTATTGTTATATAACTTATAACAGCAAAACTAACGATAGACAATAAAATAGATGGCCAAAATATAAGTGCTGTTTTTCTTCGTCTCTGTTTCGATGTACTTGCTTTCTCTTCAGAAACACGTGTGCCAAAAAGCAATACAATACAAATGAGGATTGCTGCAAAGTAAATCGTATCCAATGACAGATTATGATCATAAATCGCGATTCCAACTTCAATAGCGATAATTGTTAAAATTAATATGATAATTGTTGAAGTTTTTAAGTTTCTATTCAATTACTTGCCCCCTAGAATGCTTTCACTATATATATGTCGTATATGTACTTCAAAGCTGATGCAATAGTTTCATCGGCTTCTTTATTTTCAAATCGATTAGACAAATCTTTTCCTCCAATAACATAAAGAAGCGGAAATTCATTAAACACTCCTAGTATACCAATATTTATTATAGCTTTTGGCAATCCACCTGTCATATGTGCTAAATGATTATGCGGTATCCCCTCATATTCTCCTTGCTGCCTTACCATTCCATTTATTATTGGTTCCCATAATTCCGGCTCAGTTTTATACCCTCGAAAAATTTGCACTAAAAGTGAATGTATTTCATTTAACTCTCCAACATTTTGTTCATCTCTAGGGTTTTCTTGAACATGTATGTTAGGGAAGTACGTTGAAACATACTTTCTAACAGTATCCCATCCTCCGCAGTGCAATACAATCGCCTTTGCAATATAACTGTCATGACACGCTATCATCACTTCAACAGCTTTACTGAGTGATATTGTATCTCTTCCTTGCAAATGTGGATATAATTGTGCACTATCTTCTTTTGGATTAAATTTAATTTGGTGAAGCATATCATTCCAACTAATTTGTTTGTTTTTTACCATGTTTGCTACTGCAAATCCAATTGCCACTTTTGCTGCTGATGCTAAAGGAACATATAGTTCATTATTATAGGAGGCAATTATATCTTCAGATTTTGTAGAAGACACAATCACTCCAACTTGACCAGATTGTATTTCTTTCATTCTTTCAATGACAGTTTGCATATTCGCACCTCTTTTTATATTGTTTTATTACATTCTTAAATTTCGATATAGAATGTATAAAACCTTTTTTGTTACTTGATATGTATGCATACAATAAAAAAGATAGCATGAAACTTTCCCATGCTATCTTTCTAAATTAAATATTAAGCAAAACTCAATAATCTATTCTTCCGTAGGTTTTTTAGGACCTTTAAGCTCCAATTGATAAAAAGCTAAATCTAACCACCTGTTAAACTTATAACCAGCCTTCTTAATTGTCCCCGCATGAACAAATCCATAGTTTTCATGTAAGGCAATGCTTTTCTCATTTTCTGCATCAATTCCAGCAATTAAGGTCATATATTCCCTTTCTTTTGCAACTGTGATCAATGCTTTCATTAAAGAAGCTCCTATCCTATTTTTTCTATATTCCTTATGAACATACACAGAATGCTCAATTGAATATTTATAGGCAGGCCAAGCTCTAAACGGCCCGAATGTCGCAAACCCTACTACTTTATTATCTAATTCGTATACTAAAATTGGATAACCTTCAGCCTTTTTTGTTTCATACCAGTCTATTCTATTTTCAAGGGTTACAGGTTTATACGTATATACGGCTGTTGTATACAGTATGGCATCATTATAAATATCTAACATGTATGTTACATCTTGTTTCCTTGCTTCCCTTATCATCGTTTTCTTCCTTTCCTAAAGTTTATCTTCTTTCTTTTCACTACTACATACGAATACGAGCTTTTCGAAAACCATCAAATATATTTAATGCAGCAGATATAATGTAAATGATAATACCTCCACCTATTAACCACGTTTTAAATTCCTCTGGAGAAGTAGTAAACACATTTGCCACAAACGTAATAAATCCTTCGTTAAATAAATGCGGATTTACTACAATTACAATGAATACTATTGTTCCAGCTATTTGAAGAAAAGCATTCCCAATTGCCAACTTTTTCGTCCATTGTTCCTGTACTAACTTATAAAGAGATATACCTATTTCAAAAACAATCATAATTACAACGATTGGCCAATACTGAAGTAACACATCTTGATTAAAAGTTGGCGCGACAAACTTCAGTCCGTTTTCTGTACCATGATATACACCTACAAGATGATTCGCATAAAAATAAAGTGTTGCCCATATTGCCGTCCACATTAACCCGCCAAATACTTCGAACTTTGAGATCGACTTTTTCTTTGGAACATACGAAGTATTTTTCAAATCATCAGGCGTCCATTTTTTTAAACTTGTCGTCAACGGTTGGGTACCTTTGTCTTTATCTGTTCTTTCTAAAATTGCAAATACAAGTGTCAACCAGAAAAACACATGGAGGACTACTTCGATAATTTCCCCAATTCCTTTACCTATCAAATTTAAAATAACGTTTAATACCGCTTGCTCACCATTATATCCTACAAAATTTTCTGCAACCATTGCAATGAGTGCGATAACAGTTGCAATTGGTATAATCATTTTTAATAACGTCGTATATACATCAAAATAACGTGGTCCAATTAAATGCATCGGTCTATCCAAATATCCATTAGCCAATGAAACGGGACTTCCTAATTTTTCAAGAACTCTTTTTTCGTCGTTTTCACTATAATCATCAGGTAACATATCCTCGATTGTTGACCGTAATTCAAGAATAATATCTTCACGATTTTTTTCAGGTAATCTCTTCGCTACTTCTTCTACATAAATATCAATCAAATTCATTTTTGTCCTCCTCCTTTAATAAGTTATAAAGCTCTTTCGAATCCTTTATCCATTCTTTCTTCAGCTGCAAAAATATCTCTAATCCGTATTCACTTAAAACGTAATACTTACGAGGTCTACTCTCCGTTTTATCCCAACTACTCGTTACTAGCTCCTGCTTTTCTAATCGGCGAAGTAGTGGATATAAAGTACTTTGATCGATTATAATCCCTGATTGTTCCAATAATTGGACAAGTGAATACCCATACTGCGGTGTTCTTAACTGGCTTAAAACCGCTAATGTTAATGTACCTCTTCTTAGTTCAGTAATTAACGAATTTAATAAAGCATCCATTCACTCACCTCATTTCCATTACTATATGTCATACAGTATGTGTTTTATACTATGTATCGTACAGTATTAGTGTGATAAAAACAATACGTATTTACAAAAAATAGATAACAAGAAAAGCACAAACTATATAATTTGTGCTTTTCTTGTTAATTTAAACGGCTATTACAATCTTAATTTTGTACCTCGTGTAATATAAACTCTCCTTTTTCTTTAGTAAATGGGGTAACACCTACAATTGCCTCAATATTAATTACTCCATATACATGCGGATATTCTTGACCGTTAGAAGCAAGTTCGTATTTTATTTCTGCTTTTATTAAGGATGGATCGATTGTCAGTAATAAAACATCTTCTTCATGATTAAAATATTTTTCAGCAACTTTTAAAGCTTGCTGTAAAAATGAACAATGAATAAATCCCTCTTCTTTAAGTGAAGCTTCATTAACTTCTCCATCTACCTTTGCGATTTCCCAATTTCTTTTTGTTATTATCTTTGTAATCATAGTTAGTTTCTCTCCAAGTCTTTATATAGAAAAACAAGAGGTTCTTCTTTTTGTTACTAGAAAACCCTCTTGTTTTTCATATTTATTTTAATCCTTTTATTAAAGACGATGCTTCTCCGCTATGGAAAATCCATAAATCATGGAGCGATCTTGTACATCCGACATACAATAACTTCGCATCGTGTTTTGTATTTTTATAATGTTCTTCGTCAACATCGATTAGTAGAACGGCATCAAATTCTAGCCCTTTCGCCAAGTATACAGGTACTACTGAAATACCACCTTCATATTTACTTTGATCTGCTTCAATCACGTTTACGGCCAATCCTGCTTTTGTTAATTTCTCATATATATCGCGGCATTCATCGTCTGTTCTTCCTATTACCGCAATGGTTTTCACATCTTCGTTTTGTAAATGTTTTAACGTCTTCATAATCTCATTAAATTGATCTTCTGCATGGATTACTTTAACCTCTTCACCACTACGAAAAACTGGTGTTGCGAGTCCAACTGGAATCTCTGCATTTTTAATTATTTCGTTCGCAAATTCTATAATTTCTTTTGTAGAACGATAACTTCTCGTTAATTCATAATAACCTGTTTCTTGAAATACTTCCTTAAAAGCACTCCAATCTTCAATCCCTTGATAATCATAAATTGCTTGAGATAAATCACCTAATATAGTGAAAGAATTACCTAGTGTAATTTCTTTTAATACATACACTTGGAATGGTGAGAAATCTTGTGCTTCATCAATAACAACGTGATGGAATTTCTGTCCGATTTCAATACCTGTTATGCGGTGATGTATGTAAATTAAAGCTGGTAAATCTTCTACATACACTTCTTTTTTACGACAATTCTTTTCAGTTTCTTTTACAAGTTCTTCAGGCAATATTTCGAGTATTTCTTTACTTTTCAATATTGAACTATATAGTGAAAGTGCACTCATTTTCGGCCAAAACTTCATATAGGTGTTCAATCTCTTTGTCGCTTCTTTTTTTAATAATTTCTTCTCGTTTGTTTCTCCATACTTTTTCAGTTCAATTTCAATCCAGCGCTTCATTCGGCCGACTAATCTTTCTCTTCTTTTCTTTAATGGATAGTGTTTATATTCAACTTGCATCCATTTTTTTATGTCTTCTACTGGAATAATAGCTTTGTCCCATGCCTCAAAATCACTTGTTGGTATTAATTCTTTTTCAAATTGAACCATTCTCTCTTCAATAAAGGACTTAAATTCCAGCGTGCCTTTCAATTTACCGAGCATAACCTTTTCTTCATCACGATTAATAGAAAATGCTTCTTTCAATTTTTCTTCTGTCTGCTTCAGTTTCACCGAATCATCTAACATGCGTAATGCCCAATCCGGAAATGTTGTTTGACTAATATTCCCGACACCTAATTCAGGAAGTACACTCGAAATATAGTCCAAAAACAGACTATTCGGAGCGAATACAATCATTCTCTCAGCTTCCAGCTGCTCACGATATTCATAAATTAAAAAAGCAAGGCGATGTAAAGCGATTGTTGTTTTTCCGCTCCCTGCAACCCCTTGAATTAATAATGGTAAGTTTCTTTCCGCACGAATAATATCGTTTTGCTCCGATTGTATCGTTGAAACAATATCCTTTAGTTTATTATCTTTATTCTCACCTAATCGATATAGAAGAAAATCATCGGCATGCGATACATCTTCATTTCCTTTTACATATGTATCAACAACACGTTCTAATTCTCTTTTTCGAATAGAGATATTTCGCTTTAAATAAACATCACCTTCTACTAATCCATCCGGTGATTGATAAAACGCTAATTCTTCACCGCCGGTAAATGAATAAAACATACTTGCGACAGGTGCCCGCCAATCAATTACAATTGGTTTCATCGTATCTTTATGTGAAACACCTACTTTACCGATATAAATCGGCATAACGTCTTCCTTTCCATCCTCCTGAAAATCTAATCTTCCAAAGTACGGCTCTTGTACACCGATACGTAAGTTTTGCCTATTAGATTCTCTCATACTTTCAAGAATTTGTTCTTTAAAATCATCCCCATAATAAACTGGAATTTTTTCAAGCTGTTCTAATTGATCATCCATCGTACGTAATGTATCTTTCATTTTTTGTAACTCTTCTTCAAAAATGTTGTTCATTTGATGATTCCCTCCTGTCCGTTCTAATTTTTCAGTCGAAATATAATTGTATTAAAAATCCATTTATAAAGTCAATAGTTTCAATTTAAATTTTCCGAAAAAACTCACTTTTCATCTTTCTAATTTTGAAATCTTATCGTTATTTTTACATTATAAGAATATAAAACATCTAAGTTACAACACTTTACATATAATAAAATAATGCATATAAATACTATTACTTTCTATTAATAATAACGATTTATACACTAACTTACTAAACTCTCATCTACCTTTCTATCGATTTCCCCCTTTCACTTGTAAAATAATGAGAAGTGTCAATAGGTAAATACCAAAAATAAAAAAGGAGTTTATTCGAAATGACTACAACCAATAGAAAGCATGTAAAGTTACACTTAATTATTTTTGTGTTAATTGTGCTAGCAAGTGGTTGGATCGGTGTATTTCTTGATTCTCTTCTAACAGATCAGCCTGAAGGAAATTCTTTAGGCATGGGCTTATGGCTTATACTTCCTTTCTTCGTCAGCATATTACTTAGAGTTCTTAGCCGAGATTGGCATGATTTTGGTATTAAACCAAATTTAAAAGGAAGCTTTAAATGGTATTTCGTAGCAATACTTATTTATCCATTCGTTACACTTATAACTATAAGCTTAGCTCTATTTTTCGGAGTCGTTAACATATCTAACTTTGAGATATCCTCATTATGTTCACTCATACTCATGTCTACTATAGGTAATTTTATTAAAAATATTTTCGAAGAGTTCTCTTGGCGCGGTTATTTAACCCCAAAGCTTATTGAATTAAAGTTAAACGATTGGCTAATTTATTTAGTTTCTGGTTTTATTTGGGCTCTTTGGCATGCTGCTTATTATATAGTCTTTTTACCAAATGAATATTTCGAATCCATTTCAAGATTAAATATGCTTTTATCAGGCTGTATACTTATGGTTTGTTGGTCTATTATGTATGTCGAAATATATAGACTTACAAAATCTGTGTGGCCATGTGTGTTCATGCATGCACTTGAAGACGCCGTACCTACTGTTTTAATAACTATAACCGGTATTATTACGCTTACAAATAGTAGTGATTTTTGGTTAAATCCTATTAATGGTGTCGTTGCTACTTCTTTATTTCTTGGCATCGGGATTGTACTAAGATCTATAAGGATAAAAAAGAACGACAATTAAATACGAAAGACAGTCAATTATTCACACTATAAAAGTAAAAAAGAGTAAGGAATTAATCCTTACTCTTTTTTACTTTTATACGATATGATAAACATTCATTTAATGACGCTTGCTCTTTATATTTTCCCTCTTCAAAGTCATACGCTCCTCCTGGGGAAATTCCAACTATACTGAAATGAGCCTCTGCACATAAATTACTAATCTCATCTATCGTATAGCAACGTAAAGATTGTGTCACGATATCATTTGAAGAATCTGTTTCCCACCAGTGGTCCAGCATCCTAGCATTTTCACTATCATATTCATATTTTCGCATTGCAGAATAAATCGGCATTTCTTGTCCATTTGCTTTTTCCCAATATAATGGTTGATAAATATCAATAAGTGCACACCCATCATCTTTCAACCAATTATGGATTCGCTTTAATAAAACCAATTGTTCTTCATCTGTTCCCACACCAAATCCGTCTAAATAACTAACAACATCAAACTTTTCTTCAAAGTTAATTTTATAAAAGTCAGCACAATGAATCACAATGTCGTTAGTAGAATGTTCTTTAGCAAACATAACTAACTCTGGTACAAGCTCAACCGTAGTCATTTTTATATCCAAATTAGACATCGCTCTTGCAAACCCGCCATTTCCAGCACCTAGTTCTAACATCGTCTGAAATGGATATCCCACTTGCTCTTTAATTTCTTCAGCAACTTCCTGTAACCAATTTTCATTATTTATATCATGGCTTAGTAATTCAAATTGTTTTTTATAAAATTCTTTTACATTTAATTCGTTCATTATTATTCTCCTCCTGTACGTTATTTTTCTACTACAGGTGAGAAACTAAATTTCTGACACCCATGAAAAACCCTCCTTTTTATTCCCCTATATTTACAATTTATCAAAATAATAAGAAATTTAAAAGTCTAAATATAAAAAATAGATAATGGATTATTCCACTATCTACTCTTTAGTTACTCTTATTTTTCTTTTTGATACTCCACCCAATCTCCAGAATCAATCACTTTCAATATCATCTTTTTATCTTGAGCGATATATACATATGCCTCTATTTCCCTATCAGCAGCATATACTGTTTGCTTGATTCGATCATATAAATCATTCTCCGCATTACCTGTATATTCTTCTAGTTCATCTAACTTACGCAATATCTCATCATTTACTTCATAAACTTCACCATAGACCTTTTCTTCATTTGAATAAATCATCGCCGGATAGCCTTCGTTTGTATCAAATAATTTGCCATACGTCCACGCTCCGTCTGCGATGCATATTGCACCTTGCATAAAATGAGCATTCGTTTGCTCTTTTCTTAACGTGCCATACACAAAAACGTGATGCATTAATCCCTTTCCCCTTTACATGTCACTACTTTCTAATTTGTAAATAAGCACGAATCATAAAGTAACTCACTTCATTCGGAAGTTGTTCCTTTATAGATTTCAAACCACCATCAGCATTTTGCACAGCAGTTTCAATCAGTTGTTCATATTCTGCAGGAACAAAACTGTTCCAGTCTACTTCCATTCCATCTTCAAAACAACGAATTAAATGATTTTCAATCGTTTGTCTTGATAATCCACGTTCTTTCGCAATTTCATCTAGATCAATGCCTTGTTTATACATTTCATACGTTTCCAAATGAGAATTTGCTGAAGCTTTCCCTGACTTCTTCCGCTCTGACACCACTTCTGTTTTAATAGTTTCAGCATAGTTTGGGTTTTCCTCAATAAAGTGCTGAACTGCTTGTAAGAAGTGAGAACCATACTTCACAAGTTTATGTTCACCAATCCCTTTCACTGTTAAAAGTTCAGAGTCACTTTGCGGCATTTTTGCACACATATCTTTCAAAGTTTGATCAGAGAAAATAACGAATGGAGGTACACCTTCTCCTTGCGCAATTTCTTTACGTACTTCGCGAAGCACTTCAAATAAAGGATGATCTTGAACAATTTGTCTTGTCTCTACTCGTTCTTTACGTAAAACAGTCTCTTTACCTAATAATACTTCTTTCCCTTTTTCTGTTACTTTTAATGTTGGATACGTACCATGTTCAACTGCAATTAACTCATCTGAAATTAGAAACTCAATAAATTCACTAACTTCTTTTACGCTACGATTTGATAGTAACCCGTATGTTGGTAAAGTATGAAAATTGAATTCAATAACTTTCTTATTTTTCGAACCAGTTAAAACTTGTGCAATCATTTGTTTTCCAAATCGTTGGTTCGTTCTAATCATGCAAGATAGAACCATTTGTGATTCTCTCGTTACATCGATACTTTCGCGGTCGTCCGTACAATTTTCGCAGCGGCCACAATCTTCTTTCGGTTCTTCTCCAAAGTATTGCAAAATAAATGATTGTAAACATTGTTCTGTATGACAGTAATCAGTCATATTTTGCAGTTTTTCAAGTTCATTTGAAAATCGAGATTCACCTGTCGATTGATCAATTAAAAAGCGCTGTACTTGCACATCTTGAGAAGAATATAGCAATATACATGCACTATCTAATCCGTCACGGCCAGCACGTCCTGCTTCTTGGTAATAACTTTCCATATTTTTTGGCAGTTGATAATGGATAACGTAACGAATATTCGATTTATCAATCCCCATACCGAATGCAGATGTCGCTACCATTACACTCACTTCATCACGTAAAAAGAGTTCTTGCTGCTCATTTCGATCGGTATCACTCATACCAGCATGGTATTTTGATACAGATACTCCCGCTTTCATTAAATCCTCATACAATTGATCAACTACTTTTCTAGTAGCTGCATATATAATCCCAGATTCTTTTTGATTTTGACGAATATAATCCGCTAAATATGCATTACGATCTTGTCCTTTAATAACAGAAAATGATAAGTTTTCGCGCTCAAACGTTGTCATAATCGTATTTTCTTGATTAATTCCAAGCGTGTTGCAAATATCTTCACGAACTTGTGGTGTTGCCGTCGCAGTTAATGCTAGTACGAGCGGCTTTTCTGGAAGATAATCTAATATGCGATGTATATGTAAATAACTCGGACGGAAATCATGTCCCCACTGAGAAATACAGTGCGCCTCATCAATTGCAATCATCGGAATTTTCATATCCATAAGTTGATCAACAAACTCCATTGAATCAAGACGCTCCGGCGCCACATAAAGTAACTTATAATGTCCTTGTTTTGCCAATTGAATTCGTTGATTCGCTTCTGTAATAGAAATAGAACTATTAATATAAGTAGCTGAAATACCATTTTGCACTAATGTATCTACTTGGTCCTTCATAAGTGATATTAAAGGTGATATAACTAACGTCGTTCCTTCGAATACTAATGCGGGAATTTGATAACAAATTGACTTACCACCACCCGTAGGCATAATACAGACTGTATCTTTCCCATCTAATACATTTTTAATTGTTTCATCTTGTCCTCTTCGGAATGACGAATAACCGAAATAAGACGCTAAAAGTTCTTGTGCTTTTGTAAACAAAAAAGAGTCACCTGCTTTTCTTTATCTTTCATCTATCCCTATTATATCATCACTTATGTGACTTGAAAGTAATCAATACATGACTAACAGCTTGCTTTTTCATTATTTTATGCTTCTCTACGTTTTAAAGGTTGTTTAGCAACGGTGTTTTAATGGCTATTTATGTTTATAAATTTTAAAACATAAATAAAGCACATTTAAAATGAATTACAAAATAAATATACATTTTATTACTCTTCCTTGAATACTACTAATCTTATACATATGAATTCAGGAGGTTACTATATGAAGCAGCAGAATATTAGTTCCATCAAGCAGAAAACAGTACCGAACCAACTCCAATTCTCGAATCATGATGCGTGGAAATATGAATCGTATTATAAATACCAGCCATTATTTTCTTATAAAAACCTTTTTCATTTTCTTTCTCAACTTTTTAAACGTTAATACGTGTGTGTGATATATTATCCATAATAATTTTCTCAATATATACCTGATAGACTTACTATAATACAACTGTTATCATATGAAACATTCTGTTGGATAAACCCCTTAAGTTGACCTGCCTATTTCAGCAGGTCTTTTTTGATTATTATTTAATTCAGTACAATTATATATGTTTACATGTCTTTTCTCCATTTTATAACCATACGCCACTCACAACAAATGATGATAATAACAAGAAGTAAAATATAAGTTCTTAAGATTTAATGAAGTAATTCTTTTTTCTCAATACACAAAACGAATTTCACTTGTTACTATAAAAGTACTCCAGATGAGTTTTTGCTCATCAACATTATCTAGTTAAAGGGATCTGCTGCGGGAAGCGGATCCCTTTGACTTTATTAAAGATCTATTTTCATTTGGACACATTTACCAGGTTTTTTTAATAGAATTTTATGATAACATTACTTAGTCGAGTCCGACATCTCGGCAATACCCTTTTGAGGCTCTGCAACTTCCCTTGCAGAGCCTTGTTTATTATCGTATTCATTTTATTTATATATACCACAATAAAATTCTTCATCTTTTTCCATATCAATTTCTGAAATTAATCTAGGACACGTAACTAAAAATAAATTCCCATCATACTTTGAGTTATACATGTTCAAAGGAGTGTTACCGTTTATGTATTCTTATTGGCAATCGTATTACTCCCCCTATCATAACCCTTATGTACACTTTGATACATCTGTACGTAATTACCGAATTAGTAAAAACGAGAACTTTTTAAAAGGTTATATGCGTTCTTTATGGGAACAACATGTCGCTTGGACGAGATTAGCTATTATAAGTATTGTCTTTAATTTACCAGACGTTAACGTTACAGTTGGGCGTCTTCTTCAAAATGCAACACATATGGGACTATCTCTTGAACCATTCTATGGTGAGGATGCTGTAAAAAAATATAGTGCACTAATTAAAGACCACTTAGTCATTGCAGCGGATCTAGTTAAAGCCGCAAAAGCTGGTGATCAAAATACAGCTGTCGCTATAGAGAAAAAATGGTACGCTAATGGTGATGAAATTGTGGCGTTTCTGACTAGCATCAACCCATATATAGAAAAAGAAGAATTTCGAAAAATGTTTTATGAACATTTAGCATTAACAAAAGCTGAAGCACTTGCCTTCCTAAATAAAGATTTTGAAGCAAGCGTAAAACTATACGATAAAATTGAAAAAGAAGCATTAGAAATGGCAGACATGATAACAAACGCAATCGTAAAGCAATTTCCGCAAGTGTTTCAATAATAATAAGCCGATTTGAAAACACAAATCGGCTTATTAAACTTTGTATCAATGAAATTTCACCTCTCCCCTTTACATTTAACGTATATCGATATATTTTATTAATATCCGTTTTTTATAGGAGGAAATCTTTTGATTAACGCCATTGGTCTCGTATTTATACTCACAAATAAACACGAGAAAAAAAAGAAAGTTTATCTAAATGAAAAATTCGCATTAATAGACATTATTGATTCTAAGGAAGTAATTGATGATGACGGTAACTTACTAGTTGAACTAACATGTAAATACAGTATATATTTAGATGAAAAATATTACTGTAAATCTCTCGATGATTATACTGGGCAAGTATTTCCGTTCTTGAGCGCTAAAATAGGAAAAGGTCTTCTCAGAAATTTAAATTACTATTTCTCATACGTTGATGCTTATGATAAGAAACCACCTGTTAAAGAAATTAGACCACTTATGAAACAAGTAACGAACAGATAGCGAAAAATACTTAAAAAAGAAAGCATCTAACTTCGGATGCTTTCTTTTTTGAATCTAGAATAGAACTCGTTAAGTTCTATCCTTCTTCTAAAAGTATGTATCTAGACATACTTTTAATTAAAAACAATGGAGGATTTAACTGAATGAAATACTCAGAAACGATTGTTAGTAAACGGCTTCGAACACTTAAAATATTTAGTATGTTTATTATGCTAGTTTTAATTGGATGGCTTGGATATACAAAATTACTTTATGAGAATGGATTTCTTCAAGAAAAGAAAAATTCTGTTGAAGTAATGAATACTAGCATTACAGGTGAAATTGAACAAAGTTTCCATGTAAACTTACAAGGTTACCGTAAAATAGACGTTGATACTATTATAGATGCAAGTAAAACCGATCCGAGCGAACTATCATTAATAGAGCTAATTAATACATCTTGTTCGCGAGATTGCATAAGTGAACCATTGACATATGTGGACGAAAACAATGGATATATCTTTTATAAAGAATCTACCGGAACTAATGTAGCTATAAAAATTAAAAAACGAGATACATGGGAAATTGAAAGAAAATTAATTCAAGATGGAATGTAAAAGCTTCATATACAAAAAGAGTACTTACTTTTAAGTACTCTTTCAAAAAAATTTACCACTTGCGGCACTTATCGTCATCATCATCACGCTTACGATTGCAACGGCAATCATCACAATCACAATGACGTTTACGTTTACAACCACAATCATCACAATCTCTACGTCTACATCTTCCAAACATTAGATCATCCCAAAATCTATTACAATCCTGGAATTGTCTACAACGACAATTGTTTCCCATGAATATGACTCTCCCTTCAATAGCATTCATCATATTCTATGTTTGAAAGTATAAAACGGCTTGTTTACTAGTCTATATTCTACGTTTTATAAAAGTTATTTTAGCATCCTTAATAATTCTTCCTTACATATTCAACGGAAATACAACATAGAAAAAAGCCCAATATTTGGGCTTTACATTCATGTATATTTTCTTTCTTCTCTCTCACAATAGTATGTAACTGCTAAGTTCACTAAAAATGCAACAAAAGCAAGGGTGCTCGTTGTTAAGAATATGTATTCTAATATTGATAAGTTATTAAAATCAATTAATAATAACACAAGACCTATACAAACAAAGCTAGATACATTACTTTTGAAAACTTTTTTCACTCTTAATCACCTCCATCTTCATACCTTAATTATACATTGGTTACCTATATACATTGTAAAACATTTGTTATATCAACCAAGCTTATGTAAACCGAAAAGCTGACTATAATTTCCCTATAGCTCCCTCCCTTCCCCCACAGCCTCCTTCAACCTCTGCAACATATACCCAATCCCTTTACACCCAGCTAACGGATACGTAATGATTTCTTCTGGATATAATTGTGTCACTACTTTCTTATGTTTCTTTCCTGCAAGTAAAACGATTTCATCAAACTGAAGCAAGTCCTTTTCAATCATCTGTTGTTTTAATTGTTCCATACTAATAATCTCATCACTCTTTGAATCAAACGCAAGATCATAGTTTTCTAATAGAATATCATTTGGTCTTAAAAATCCATGCTTCGCAGATAAGATAACCCAATTCTCGAAAAACATAGTTGCATACGCCTGACATGCTTTTCCGAATGGGCTAATATATACATCTTTTGCCTCCATCGGCCCGTAATCTGAATACTTATCCCAAATTTTCTTCTTTCCGCATGGAATTATGCATAACCTTTTCATCTTTATTTCTTACCTCACTTCTAACTTTTTAAATATAAAAATATAGAACTCTCTACTTCTTCATACGCAGCTTCTATATCTCCAATTCCCACTACGTTCCAACCATTATTTGTTTCTATCGGTCTTTCATTCATTATGATATGAACTTGTGTCATATTTTTAAAATCTTCTTCAAAAGATGCTAAAACAGGTTGATTTATCATATATGTTTTATTATGTATACTTACACTTAAAAAAGTTTTATGTAATGCTTTATTTCCGTTTAACTTTACATTCATTGGATTAAACGAATTTAATTTTATATTCCCTACAATATACAGATGATACCCTTCTTCTTTATAAAATTGCATGAAATCCTTGTCTCTTTCGTTTTGAACAAAATGAAGAATTTGCTTTGTTTCTTTACTTATTGCAATTTCATTATTTAAACTCAAATCCACATTTATATTTTGTTTTAAAAAGGCATATAACGATGTATCACTATTAAAGAAGCTCGTTTTCCATTCAGGAAGGATTTCATCTAATAATAAACATAAAAGCATTCCTGGGCTATAGCAGCTCTTTCTAATGTTACAATTAGCTTCATATGCATCTAAAATAAGTCCGCTATATTTTCGTAATGTTTCGCTTTCATCCTTTTTGCATACTGAATTGTATGCATTCATTTCAACATACCAAGCAGGCCCCTCTATGCTTTCAACCATACATTCATATGTTATAAACTCTTCTTTCATAAAACTAGCTCTACGCTCTCTTAGTTCAATAAATCGCTTAATATAATTAATTCTCTCAGCTTGTGACTTACAATGAACAGCATCATATAAACAAATTCGTTCTTTATTTCGCAATTCTATATTTTCTTCTGTTATAGGATATTGAAATCCTATAGATTCATTTGGAAATCTCCTTTCTTTATTCAAATATTGATAACAATGAAAAAGTTCATGCACCACAACCGCAAGTAAAGTTTCATAATCTTTATATCTATTCATATTCACAATAGCAGTCGGATAATCTTTGAATAGTATAAATGTATCAGCTTTAAATTGTTCATCCCACTTTAATACGGTATACTCATACTTATCATCACCTTTCAAAAATAAAGGATGATGAAATACATACACATACTCATCATTATATAATGCAAATGCAGCCCTATTAAAACCAGGCCATAGCGTATTCAATAATTCTATACTTACATCTTTCTTTATTCGATTTAATATATTGTTCATTATATGTAACACCCCTATATCATTCTACATACACCTATTCTATTCCACTTAAAAACAACCCTTTTATTTACATAAATATTAGAAATACATATATCTTATCTCAATCTATAATGTGTTATATAAATATACATGTGATGATTTTATGAAAAGGAGGTGAACATATGAAAAATATAATCCCTGCACTAGTACTCTATATTATTGTTTGCATAATCGCTATGATTGCTCCAGCATCTGAAGGCTATAATCACGTTGGCTGGAAGTTGTTTGTTGGACAAGCGTATGCCATACCTATTTTCATCATTGCGGCTATTATTACATTTTATATAAACAAGAAGAAATCTACGAATAAACAGTTATAAGGATAGCTAATGCTATCCTTATTTTAATTCGCTAATCAGATCCAAAATAACCCTTGTTGTACTTTCTATCCTTCCTTCCGAAAAATCAAACGTAACACCTGTTTTTTCATATATTTCTTGTATAGGTAGGTTCCAATCTGAACTAGCTCCCTCTTTAAAGAAAGCAATCGCTTTTTCTGGATCTTCCCGATAAATTTGAAACAATTGCATTGCTCCTATTTGTGCAATTGCATATTCAATTTTATAAAAAGGAAACTGAATAAAATGAAATGAGTCTAACCAACTTGAACTAATTTCATCTTCTAATCCAGCAATATCGACTGATGAATATTGATACCTTTCACATAGTTCCATATATTTCTTATCACGTTCTTTTGGAGTATGGTTTGGATTTGAATACAGCCAGTGCTGAAATACATCTCCTGCAATTGACGACATTAACAGTGAGAAAGCACGATATAATTGTACGCGCTGTACTTCTTTATATTCATCCTCTTGCTTATAAAAGATATCCAGCTTATCCATTACTAGCAACTCAAGACTGAGAGAATAAAGCTCAGCCACTTCTTCGCGAAGATATTTTTCTTGCATACTACTATCATTGTTAAATTGTTTATAAAAATGAAAGGCATGCCCTACTTCATGTATGAGTGCATTAATTGCATAAAATGATGGACTAAAATTAGAATACACAAAAACCTCTTTACTATGAGGCAAGGTAAAACAAGCGGCTCCTGGCGCTTTATTTTCACGTTCTTCTACGTCAATGAATCCAGCTTTCCTGATATGAATAAATTTCTCATAAAAATATAAATCAGTCTTCCGAAACATTTCTTCCACCCCATCCAATAAATCAACGGTATTTTGAAATGGGACTTTTGGTAAATTACAAGGCGTTAAATCCCAAGGACGATACGTTTTTACACCGAGATTCTTTTTAGA
This sequence comes from Bacillus cereus group sp. N14, assembly GCF_016483555.1. Lineage (NCBI taxonomy): Bacteria > Bacillati > Bacillota > Bacilli > Caryophanales > Bacillaceae > Bacillus > Bacillus cereus group sp. N14. Next base: position 317,312 of record NZ_JAEHBQ010000003.1, on the reverse strand, counting down.
AAGACTTCCTAACTGTTTCCAAATTGGTACAACATACTTTTCTATAGATTCATGAAGTTTATAACACTCTTCGATACTATAGTCTCTATTTTTTTGTTTAAAAGCATATTCACTATAATTATTAAATCCTGCATGTAAAGCTATCTCATTCCGCAATTGTACGAGTTCATTCATAATACAATCTATTTCTATTTTCACTGCACTTCTTGCTTCACATAAAGCGTACCAAGCTTTTTTGCGAATAGCCCTATTGGGGCTATCTAGCTTTGCTTTTACGTATGCATACGTCTTTTGCTCACCTTCCCAATTAATAGATATGTTAGACATTATTTCTCTATATTTCGTAATAAGTTCTTGCTCTTTAATGGAAAGAGCAATGTTCTTTTCATTAAACATTTTACTTTTTACTACTCTTGCTTTTTTCGTAAATCCATATTTCTGCTCATCTAATAAATTTGAAAATGGACACTCTCTAAATTTCTGGTCAAATTTTGCATTGTATCTTTTTAAAAGTGGCTGAATTGTACTTTGATTATACATATGTAAATCACGTATATTTCTGTCATTTGTATCTCTATACATGGCGATTAAACTACTTGTTATCTCCTCTTCTACTTCAGCGTTTACACGCAATTCCTCCAAAAGCCAACGCTCTAATTCTGAAACAGAAGTAATATTTCGCACTAAAAGTGACTGTAATTTACTTTCTAAATCATTAAGCATACACAATCCTCCCATTTTAAATTTTCTGTTTTTTAGAGATAAAAAAGGACAAGTAGTCAGATTGGCTACTTGTCCTTTTTTGTTAAACCATACTCAATACTATTAAGCTTGGAATGCTTCTGTTAATACTGGTACGATTTGTTTTTTACGAGATACAACACCTTTTAAAGTAGCAGTGTTGTTTTCTAGAGATACGTTGTATGCTTTCTCAACAACGTTTGCTGCTTTACCGATCGCAAGACCGACAGAATCGTTAGTTAAGATATCAGTTACAACGAATAAGAATAGGTCTAAACCTTTTTCTTCTACTACTGCAGTGATAACTTTTTCAAGTTCCGCTTGGTGTACAAGAACGTCGTTTGTATCAACAGCGTTTACTTGTGCGATTTCAACTTTCGCATTACCCATTTGGAATTCTTTAGCGTCAAGAGAGATTAATTGCTCCATTGTTTTTCCGCTTAAGTCAGCACCAGCTTTTAACATTTCTAAGCCGTAGCTATCAGCATCTACACCAGCGATTTCCGCTAATTCACGAGCTGCTGCTACGTCTTGCTCTGTGCAAGTTGGAGATTTAAATAGTAAAGAATCTGAAATGATTGCAGATAACATTAAACCTGCAACTTCTTTACGAATTGTAACGCCATTTTCTTTGTACATTTTGTTTAAGATTGTAGCTGTACATCCAACTGGCTCACAACGGTAGTAAATAGGATCGCTTGTTTCAAAGTTAGCAATACGGTGATGGTCAATAACTTCTAACACACGAACAGATTCGATATCGTTAGCACTTTGTTGACGCTCGTTATGATCAACTAAAATAACGTTGTTCACTTCGCTTGCTACTGTCTCAACAAAACGCGGTCCTTCTACTTTAAAATAGTCTAACGCAAATTGAGTTTCACCGCTGATTTCGCCTAAACGTACAGGCTCAGCATTCATTCCTAATTCTTTTTTCAATTCTGCATAAGCAATTGCAGAACAAATTGCATCTGTATCTGGGTTTTTATGCCCGAAAACTAGTACTTTTTCCATGTTTTCCACCTCTTCATGAAAAGGATATCTTAAAGAAGCAAATATGACAATATTTAAAGCCCATTTTTTTATAAATAATTGCACTTTCTTCTATATTTTTCATCGTTTTTCGTAAAAAAGATCATCTAAAATGAATTAGATGATCGAAACGTATATTTTATTTAAAATAAGGTAGGAGCCTGCACTACATGATTTAGCGCGAAATTTGATGCTAAACCGTTATTTACAAGGTTAACATCTATAACTTGATAAAATGCATTCCCAGTATCTGCAATTTCCCAAACAGCTAAAATAAGGTGATATCCATTTCTATCTGTAGGTACATTTGCTTCATGTGTCACGGAAGTTCCTGGTCTAGCTCCTCCGTCATTTTTCACATAAAACGGTACTAAATCTAAATCAGATCGTGATAATGGTTTATTTGGATTCCAATCTTTTTTCGTAATATAGTATTTCCATTCTTTCGTACTATGAGGTGCCGTTAGTTTCCACTTGAATGTATTCGTCCCGCCGTTTAACATAACTTTCTTCCACCTATCAACTGTTTGAACGTCTAAAGCAGGAAAATGACCAGCTCCGGCAATTTGTCCATCAGAAGGTCCTAATTGCGGGAATCCACCTATTCCTTCTACACTTTGTGGTTCATATTGAATCGGTCCGCAATTCACATTTACCCCTTGCTTACATAAATAAGAACGGCTCGCTGGTGATTCAACATATCCATGAGCTGAAGCTTTTTCTGAAAAACCGAAAGTTAACAATCCCGTAAGTAATATGCTACCACTTAACATAACTTTCTTCACTTTCTGTAAACCTTTCGTTTTCATCCCGACATCCCCTTTCGCATAATAAAGCGAAAACAACTATAGTTGCCTAGTCATCTCCTCTACATTCATTATAAGATGAGAGACTATACAAACATAACCCTCTAAAAACTTTCTCAAATTCAATTAGTACATTAAATAAATTTTATTAATACATTCAAATAACACCGCTAGAGAAATATAGACGGTGTTAAATATACTCAATTAAACTATTCGTTTATAAATAAATTACGAAATTGGCAAAGTTAGTCTAGTTATCAAATAGCCCTCTCCCTCTCAGATTTGCGGAAACTGGCTCCTTTCCGATTTCACGTGCCCATATAGATAACTGGCCGATATGGTGGATTTCGTGGACAATGACATGACGTATTAACTCTCCGTGTGTACATTCAATGACTCGGCGCCTAATTGGTGCGTCTCTTGAGCTAATCGGCTCTTCATTGAAGTCAGCTTTTGAAAGTTTCCGAGAATCCATTTCATTTGTCCAAGAGGTCACAAATGGCTTCACTTTCCCGTGGTATTGAGCTGAAAGATTTTTCACTTTTTGTAAGCTGGCATACTCTTCAAACAATGGCTCCTCAGGCACTGATTCACCACACAACCCTAAGATCCACATATATTCCACATCTACAATATGAAATAGGGTATGTAGTATACTGCCGAATCCACCGACCCGTTTCTTTACCAGTTCTTCGGCCGATATGTCTTCGCACCATCTAAACCAATCATCACGAACTTGCCAGTTATATTGAAACAGTTTCAACATCACAGCAACCTCCATCTTTTAGATTGACATTTAATATTCACCAAAGGACTTCAAAATTCCTATTTAAGTAATACCTCTTATACAACTGTTAAAACCTTATACAAATTGGCCCTCAAATTGAACATTCAATATGAAGTTAATGAATGAAAAGAAAACCCCTATTATACAGGGGGGGATCAATCTTTTTACAAATCAATACTCAGACCTAATAACAGATTTTTCGTTTAAAAATATCCCTCTTTTTAAATAAAAATACTAAATCATTTTATAATAAATAACCGTTGCATCTAAATTACCATTTGGAGATATTGCGTATTCTGGTATTTTTCCAACTTCTTTATAGTCTAATGATTTATACAATCTATTAGAAGGGTCTCCTTCTCTCGTATCTAGCACTATAAGAGACCTATTTTCTTGCTTTGCTCTTTCCTCTGCTTTTTGCATAAGCAAACGTCCAATGCCATTACGTCTGAAGTTTGGATGAGTCATTAACTTACAAATTTCAGCTCTATGAATCCCATTAGGCTTTGTAACTAAATGTAATTGAATACTCCCTGCCACTTCATTATTTATTTTAGCAACATACAAGATCACTTCTGGTGCTAATACAGTTTCCCAATACTTCGCTGATTCTTTTTGTTCCAGTGGAGGTAAAAAACCAATTGACGCCCCATCATCTACAACCATTTTCAAAAGTTTAGAAAGCTCTTCCACATCATCTTCTATTTGCTTAATCTCTTCAATTACTACATTTTGCATTTACTAATCCCCCTTTTGTTTCATTGTACCAATTTTTAAAGAAGGAATAATGATATACTAAGATGAAATTCTTTAAAACATGATTTTTTAGGGAAAGGATAACGATATGAAATATATATTAGATAGAACATATGCAAAATAATTACTCGAATGGGCATATAAACAAAACCCCGGTCCTTGGTTTGAACATTCAATAAATGTTGCTCAGGCAACTGAAAACATAATTATAGAACTTATTAAAAATGGGTATAACCTAGATGCTGATATAGCATATAATGCTGCCCTCCTGCATGATATAGGAAGATATAAAGGGTTTACTAAATCTGTTATTCATTCCTATGATGGTTATATGTATTTGAATAATTTAGGGTATACAGGAAACGCGATTATTTGCGTGACACATTCATTCCCGTGTAAAAATGAGCATTTAGATATAGCAGCGGAGTGGAGTCTCGTTCCTGACCATATGAGAATCCAGTTAGTTGAAATATTGAATGAACATTGTAACTACGATTTATACAATAAAGTAATTACTCTTTGTGATGCTCTTGCTGACGCGGATGGTTTTACTACGCTGGAAAGAAGATTGATTTCCGTTGGTTTACGTCATGGTACAACGTCTCATACATCATTACATTGGAAAGGGTTTTATGCAATTAAGAAAGAATTAGAAGCTTTAATCGGTAAAAGCATATACACAGTTCTTCCTGATGTAGAGAATTCGATTTATGAAGATATAGAATATTAAAGTGAATAAAAATTTAATCTCACATAAAAAACGTTTTAAACTTTATGTTTAAAACGTTTTTTTATTCAATGCTTTTGATTTTTCAGTTCTGTTAAACATTCCTGTACTAAAGTTACCGCTTGACTCATTGCAGCTCCACCAGCAAATGCTGCTGATACACCACACGCTTCCAGAATTTCTTTATCTGAACACCCTTGATCAAGACAACCTTTTGTATGATAAACGGTACAATATTCATCTTGCGTTGCTAGACTAATTCCTAATGCGATAAGTTGTTTTTCCCTTTTTGTTAAAGCGCCCTCTTGAAAACAAGCTTGCGTGAATGCATTATATGTTTCTGCAATTTCAGGAATTTGGTTTGTAAAACTACCGATACCTTCTTTATAATGATGTAGAACGTCATTTACTGAACTATGTTGTTCGTGTTCCATCTTATTATTACCCCCATTCAAATTATGTGTACCTATTGTAGTATGTGATGAAAAGTAGGCAATATACCTCATTGATTAGAGTGAATATTCTGTTTATTACAACTACAATTTCAGACTATCATCCACTACTGATTGTTCTTTATAGTTTTTCCTTTCAATTTCTTTACTTCTTTCTTCCCAAAACGTTAAACCTTCAATTCCCACATTTTTAGGATCAAATACTGGATCTTTCCCTTCCTTTTTCTGTGCTTCATAATCTTTTAACACTTTTAATGCAATTTTACTTAATAGTAGAATCGCGATTAGATTTAACCATGCCATACTACCAATTCCTAAATCTCCAAGATTCCATAAAAGTGACGCCGATTCCACGCTACCGATGTATACCATAATTAAAAATCCAATTTTTAAAACTGGTTTTAACCAGCTATGTTTAAGCTCACGATCTAAATAAGTAAGTGTCGTTTCAGCGATATAGTAGTAAGCGAGTAAAGTTGTAAATGCGAAGAAGAAGATTGCGAATGAAATAAATATTGGACCAAACCCTGTCATAACAGTTTCAACTGCTTGTTGTGTATAGATTGGACCTGCATCAACATTCCCTATATTCTTTACAATGGCGCTTTTTCCTTCAGGTATAACATTATACATACCTGTTATTAAAATCATAAGAGCTGTCGCTGTACATACAACAATTGTATCGATATATACAGAAAATGCTTGAACTAGCCCTTGTTTTGCAGGATGGGATACTTCAGCAGCAGCGGAGCTATACGTCGCTTCTCCAACACCAGCAACATTTGAAAATACAGCACGCTTTACTCCCCATGCAATTGCTGCACCGACGATTCCGCCAAACATTTCATTTACACCAAAAGCACTAGAGAAAATTAAAGCGAACATACTTGGAATTTCTGTTACATTCGCAATTAATACGATACATGTAACAATTACATAACCTATTGCCATAAATGGAACAAGCATTTGCGAAACGCCCGCAATTCTCTTTACGCCACCAAAAATGATTGATGCTAATAATATAACTAATAATATTCCAGTTATATATTTGCTAATGCCATTAGAGTTTTCAAATCCAACTGCGATACTACTAGACTGAATACCTGGTAATAAAACGCCATATGAAAGTGTTACAACAACCGCTACAATGACTGCAAACCATTTCATTTTCAGGCCTTTTTCAATGAAATATGGTGTACCACCTCGGTATTCATTCCCAACTTTGCTTTTATACACTTGAGATAATGTTGATTCAACAAATGCACTCGCTGCTCCTAAAAGAGCCATTACCCACATCCAAAACACAGCTCCTGGTCCGCCAAAAGCGATTGCTGTCGCGACTCCTGCGATATTACCTATTCCAACCCTACCTGATAAGGCTAAACAAAATGCTTGAAAGGATGAAATTCCCGTCTCCGAGCTCTTCCCTTCAAATAATAATTTAATCATCTCTTTAAAATAACGAATTTGTAGAAAACGAGTTGCAATTGTAAAATACACACCTGCTCCTAATGCAAAAACAACTAAGCCAATACTCCATACTTGCCCTACTAACCACTCTACTAATTGCTCCATCCAAATCCCCCTTAACATTCTTTTGAAAACTATTTTATATATAAGAAAACGGACAACTATTATTAAACCTTATAGTTGTCCGTATCTCTCATTATTTCATCCCTCTATTTATTAACAGTTAGATTCTCTATTACTTTATATTGACCCAAACACTTTTCACTTCTGTGTAATTATCAAGCGCATATGAACCTAACTCACGACCAATACCAGATTGTTTAAACCCACCAAATGGTGCAGCTGCATTTTCTAAATTATAATCATTAATCCATACTGTTCCTGCCTTTAATTTATTGGCAACTTGATGTCCTGTTTTAATATTTTGTGTCCATACGCCCGCAGCGAGTCCGTATGAAGAGCGATTTGCTCTTTCGATGACCTCTTCTGTTGAATCAAATGGAAGTACAACGACAACTGGTCCAAAAATTTCTTCTTTCACAATTGTCATATCATCAGTAACATTTGTGAATACAGTTGGCTGTACAAAATATCCTTTTTCAAATGCCCGTTCACCACCAGCAGCAACAGTAGCGCCTTCAGCTTTTCCTTGTTCAATGTAATGTAGCACACGCTCTTGTTGTTTTTTAGATACGAGCGGTCCCATTTCTGTTTCCTTCTCCATACCTGCTCCAAGTTTCACGTTATTCGCCATTTCCACTAGTTCATTTACGACTGTTTCGTAATGTTTTCGGTGAACGAACACGCGAGAACCGGCACTACAATTTTGGCCGTGATTATACATAATGCCTTGGAATGCACCGTTAATCGCTTCTTCTAAATCAGCATCTTCTAAAATAATATTTGGTGATTTACCACCAAGTTCTAACGTTACATGTTTAATTGTTTCTGCAGATTGACGCATAATATATTTCCCTGTAACTGTTGAACCTGTGAAGGCTACTTTATCAATATCATGATGGTTTACGATTGCAGCTCCTGCTTCAGGGCCAAAACCTGGAACAAAGTTTACAACACCGTTTGGAAAACCTGCTTCTTTAAAGAGCTTCGCTGTATATAATAACGATAAAGGCGTTTGCTCTGCTGGTTTTAATACGATTGTACAACCTGTTGCTAGTGCAGCTCCCATTTTCCAAGAAGACATAACGAGTGGAAAATTCCAAGGAATAATTTGACCTACAACGCCAACAGGTTCATGGCGTGTGTAATTTAAGTAATCTTTTGAAATCGGAATCGTTTGCCCAATAATTTTCGTAGCCCATCCCGCATAATAACGATAATTTTCTACAGTCGCTGCAATATCATCATCCAGTGCTACTTGATATGGTTTTCCATTATCTAAAGCTTCTAACTGCGCTAATTCTTCTCCATGCTCTTCAATTAAGTCTGCTAATTTATAAATAAGGTGCGCTCTTTCAGCGGTAGTCATTTCTACCCAAGGTCCTGATTCAAATGCAGATCTTGCAGCTTTTACCGCTACATCAATATCCTCTTCTCGCGCTTCGCATACGACAGCTAAAACATCTTCTGTTGCTGGATTGTATGTCTCAAATGTCTTCCCGCTAATGGAAGGTACAAATTCACCATTAATAAACATTTTAATTTCTTCATTTAAAAACGCTTTCACTTTTGGTCTCAGCTCAATGTTTGTCGTTAACATATATGCTCTCCTCCTTATTTAAACAGCTGCATGAGCTGCAATTTTTGAAATAATCGTTTGAAGTTTTTGATCTTCTTCTTCAGTTAATCCGAGTCTCGGATAACGAGAAGGTCCCCCAGCTTGCCCGTATAATTCCATTGAGCGTTTAACGATTTGTACATATTTTCCTGATCCTTCAAGAAACTCGCAAAGAGGTAAAATAGCATCGTTTATTTCCCAAGCTTTTTCTAATTCACCATTCTGGAAATGCTCATACATTTTCGTAACAAGTCCCGGTACGATATTTCCTGCTACTGAAACCCATCCCGTTGCACCTACTAAATAAGACTCCATAACTAAATCTTCAGATCCACAGAAGACTTGAAAAGCACCTTCGCTTTGTCGTACTAAATCTCTTGCTTTACGAATATCTCCGCTAGATTCTTTAATATGTGTAACATTTTCACATTCTTTTCCAATACGTAGCATGAGCTCTGTACTCATATCAACACCAGATGTAAACGGATTATTGTATAACATAATTGGTATATTTACAGCGTTTGAGATTTCTTTAAAATGAAAATAAATTTCCTCTTCTTTCGGCTTACAATAGTACGAGTTAATAATTAATGCGCAATCCGCTCCGTGTGCTTCTGCATGTTTCGTATATTCAATCGTTTCTTTCGTCGTTTCTGCTGCAGTTCCTACAATAACTGGAATACGGCCATCAACTTCTTTTAATACTGTTTCTACCATTTTAAATCGTTCTTCTTTTGATAAACTAACAAACTCCCCTGTACTTCCATTAATAATAATGCCAGCTACCTTTTGATCGATAAAATAGTTAACGTTTTGTTTTACACCGTTCCAATTAATTTCTTGAAACTCATCCATCGGTGTAATCAATACTGGAAATGCCCCTTTAATTTTTTTCATATTTATCTCTCCCTTTACTATTTTATTTTAATAAAAATCCTGTCGGAAACGGATCTGTAGGGTCTAATAGAAACGTCTGCATTCCTGTAATAAACCCTCTACTTTCAAAGCGAAAAATGTATCCTTGTTCTTCTTTCTTCACTTGTTCCACTGTTATAAAGCTATTAAATATACTTTCATTTTTAAAAGGTTTATCCGCTATATAATCATTTTTAAATAATGTATGAACATAAGATACAATAGTAGAAACAAAACCAGGCGAACGTACGATAAAGTTATCTTCATGAAATGTAATCGACTTTATTTGGTTCTTTTCTGTTTGCATAGATTCTACTAAAATAAGTCTTTTTATTAATGACTGTTTTTGTATAGCTTGAAGTGTAACTTCACTCCATTTTTTTAATTTAGAGATATTTTCAATACTGATTTCTGGTGAATATGCATCCTTTTCTACAACTGCATATACTTTATCTGCCTGAATGAGAGAGTAACTTATATTACCAACTTGTAAATTTTTCTCAATCATATAACATAGTTTACTTTCAAACGAAACAGATACAACTTCATCATTCTCTACATACGCATGGATTGAAAATATACCAGATAGCGTTTCGATTTTGTATTGGTTCGTCTCTCTCTTTTTTAAATACCCGCTTTCTAGTAACATCGTTATGACTGCGACAATCCCCCCATAATGAAGCGGAATGGATCCTTCATGATTAAAAAATAATACAGCTGCATCGACTTCCATATGAATAGAAGGAACGACAATACATCCATTTAATCCGATAAAACCACGTGGTTCATTTAATAAAAGCTTCATTTCTTCTGCTAATTCACCTGAAAATTGTTCGTTTAATTGCTCTAAACTGTAGTAGTATTTGCATGGTACATCTTTCATTACACGAAATGCTTCACCATTTACATGTACGTCTACTGCTGTATACATTTTTTGAATGTTCATTTTACATCCTCCGTTTCATGTTCCATCGGCGGAATTAGCAAAAAGCCTTCTTTAAGTGGGTCCTTTTCATTATAAAAAAATCTATGCATCCCCATAAGCCAAGCTGAACCTGTAATTTTCGTTACGACAGCTTCAATATTTTCTACAGATGTTGTATTTATGACGCACCCTTTAAATAAAGAGCCAACGATACTCTCATGAATAAACTCTTCATCCACTTCAATTTTTTGATTTGCGTATAATACAGCTAACTTCGCTGATGTTCCTGTACCACATGGAGAACGATCAATTCCTCCTGGCGGAACGACAACTGTATTTTTCACATGAGCACTTTCATGAGTAGGATCTGTATAAAATTCAATATGGGTTAACCCTCTAATAAACGAATACTGCGGATGAATGATTTCAAATTCCTCATTAATGATATTTCTAATATGAATTGCCTTATCGATAATTGTAGATGCATTTTCCGGTACTAACTCTAAACCTACTGACTTCGCATCGATAATGGCATAAAAATTCCCTCCATACGCAATATCTGCTTCTACAGTTCCAATCCCTTCGACTTGTACAGTAATATGTTTCAGTAAAAAAGCTGGTATGTTACAGAAAGAGACTTCTTTCGCTTTTCCATCTTGAACAAAGATATCCACTTCAACTAAGCCGGCTGGCGTGTCTAACTTTAACGAAGTAATCGGTTCAACTACCGGAATTAAACCTGATTCAATTAAAGCTGTACATACACCAATTGTATCGTGACCACACATCGGTAAATACCCACCTGTTTCTATGTAAATAACACCAATATTTGCTTCAGGATGACATGGATCTGTTAATAGTGCTCCTGACATTACATCATGACCACGTGGTTCATTCATTAACAATTTGCGAATCCAGTCATACTCCTTTTTCATATGTAACATCTTCTCTGCCATCGTCTCTCCAATTAACTTAGGAAGTCCACTAATCAATGTTCTCGTTGGATTCCCGCCCGTATGTGTATCAATCGTCGTAAAGGCTCTTTGTGACCTCATCCGTTTAACACCCTTTCTGTAAAACGACTCAAACGAAGTGGTTCAATAGGAATAATTGTTTCTTTTTCATTTAATAATTCTTCAATCACTTTCCCAGTAACAGCTGCAAGGCTAATGCCATCTCCTTCATGCCCTGCCGCTATAAAGTAATTCGGGATATGTTCCACACGTGAAATGATCGGTAAATGGTCTTCTGTCCACGGGCGTAATCCAGCATATGAACGAATCACCATCATATCCGCCATTTTCGGATAAAAGCGAATTGCTCTATTCGCAATACATTTAATAACCTCGTTATTTATCCTCGTATGCATCCCTACAAACTCTCTACTACTACCAATTAAAAAATTTTGACTTTCTGTCGGCTCAAATACAAGAGCTACCCCATATTTTTCAGTTAAAGCATCCACTTTTCGTTTTCCGCCAAATTTAGAAATTAAATAACCAAATTCCATTACTTTACGACAGCCAACGTGTTGTTGCCTTGAAGCTACAATAATATGCCCTTTTCTCGGTTCAATTGGGACATTTATATCCAACATTTGTCCGATTTTTGGAGCCCATACACCGGCTGCGTTCACCACTTGCTTCGCAGTAAACGTCTCATTTGTCGTTTCTACAATAAAGGATCCGTCTATATCTCTTTTCATTTCTTTTACTTCCGTATGATTAAAAGCTTTCGTACCAAATTTCTTCGATTCTGCAAGAAGTGAGAAAGCAAGAAGATATGGATTTACAGTTGAATCCGTTGCGCATTCTAACCCGCCTAATAAATCATCTGCAAAAAATGGCGATTCTTCTCTTATATCGTGTCTATCAAGCATTCGAAACGGTAATCCAGCTTCCTTTTGACGATTCACCCATTGCTGCGCTGCTTCCATTTCTTCGTCCGACTCACATACGAGAATACTTCCTGGTGCTCTATATTCAAATGAATGCTCTAACTCTTCACTTAATTCTGTTACTAATTTTTGACTTACTAACGACATTTGACTATCAAACCCTGGGTCTTTATCAATAGCCAAAATATTCCCGTCACACCGTGAAGACGTCCCACTGACAAATTCTCCTTTTTCAATGATTGTTACGTCTCTACCGTATTTTGATGTGTAATAAGCGATAGAACAGCCAATAATACCACCGCCTATTATTAAAACGTCACAGTGCCTCACTTAGCACCCCTCCTTTCTTTTTACTCCCTCACTTTCTTTTATGCAATTGACGTGCCAACTCTACATATATACACTTTTTATAAAAAATATTTTTATTTGTAAAAATATTTTAAATTTATCGTAAATAGGTGTATTATTTTTTTATCACTGTCAAAATTTTTATACATAACAGGAGGACAATATGGCATTCTCATTTCCCACAATAAAAGAATTTCTAAAAACTTTATCCATTGATCATACATACAGCATGCAACCTATTGAGCAAGTTGGAGAAAAATTTTATTACCGCCCTTCTACTACTGAAGAATATAACTGCGCTGTTATATATGAAGATGACTCATTCACCACTTTAATTGACATGTTTTCCAATGAAATAGTTGTCATCATAATGAATGAAAATAAAGTGCCTATATGCTGTATAACAGCTCAGCAAATCATTCCGTTTCTTGTTAAGACTTACAATGAACTACAATCTTTTTATAACACCGTAATACAAACAACGGATTCTTCTGTTACAGTTATCGATGATAAAGAATGTGTTCGCACTTGGACAGATGGCGCCGAAAAGATTTTTTCGGTCAACCATACTGAAATTATTGGACAACCTATCACTCGTTTTTTTGACTATAAAGATTTGGAAATCTTGCAATCATTACATGACGGAAAAAGCATAATCGCTCAGTTCCATCAGCCTCGTCCAGATTTGTTCGTATTAATTAATTCAAATCCAGTGTATTGTAACGATGAAATTATCGGAGCTGTCGTTTCAGAAACTGATGTAACAAATCAAGTCGCTTTAAACGAAAAACTATTCAATATGTCACATGAAATGCACCGTTTAGAACAAGAGGTCGCAAAGTACAAAGATGAATCAGATCCTTTCCTTGCGATGAATGGAAAGAGCCCTGTTATTCAAAGAACAATACAATTAGCTAGAAAGGTTTGTTCGGTGAAATCAACTGTTTTAATACTCGGCGAAAGTGGTGTTGGAAAAGAAGTATTTGCAAAAGCAATTCATGAAGCAAGTGAAGCTACTAAGGCACCTTTCATTTCAATTAACTGCGGTGCAATTCCCGAGGCGTTATTTGAAAGCGAATTATTCGGGTATGAGCGTGGGGCTTTTTCTGGTGCAAATAGTAAAGGAAAAAAAGGTAAAATAGAGCTCGCGCAAGGCGGTACATTATTCCTTGATGAAATAGGAGAAATGCCGCTTGATATGCAGGTAAAACTTTTGCGTGTACTACAAGAACGAAAGTATTACCGTGTTGGTGGAGAAAAAGAGATTCATATTGATTTCCGCATTATCGCTGCTACAAATCGTGATTTACAAGAAGAAATGAGAAAAGGCACGTTCCGAGAAGATTTATACTATCGTTTAAATGTAGTTAGTTTGCATATTCCACCGCTTCGCGAAAGACGAGAAGATATTATCGAATTAACATACTCTTTCTTAAATGATTTTTCAATCAACTATAACAGACCAATTCGTGACTTACCTTCAAGCATTATGCATGAACTACTTCATTACAATTGGCCAGGTAATATTCGCGAACTCCGTAACGTTGTTGAGAGACTTGTCGTATTTGCGACTGACGGTATTATAAAACAAGAATATTTACCATTTCATACAAATGAAACGTTAGACAACCATACGGCACATTCCCTATTACTCAGCAATAATAATACAATCCTCTCTTTGCAAGAAGAGATGGATGAACATGAGAAAAAAGTCATCGAGAGGGCTTTACGCATTTTAAATGGGAATAAATTAGAATGCGCGAAACAGCTTGGTGTTACGAGGGCCACTTTATATAACCGCCTAAAAAAACTCGGGTTACAATAAACATTCCTTCTCTACTATGGCATAGTTTTTGCATAATAATTTGTGCAAACCGAACTAGAGGAGGAATACATATGACGAATAAAGATCACTTAATTGTTTGTCGATGTGAAGAAGTTACATACGGACAACTTCAATCGACAATTGCTGAATATAAATGCTCGGCAAGAGAATTAAAACTAAGAACACGTGCTGGCATGGGATTTTGTGGTGGCCGCACATGTAGAATGATGATAGATCGAATGATTGAAAGTGCAAATCCCGACGTAAACACTAATGAAATGCCATTAAAATATCAACCACCAGTTCGCGCAGTTACCTTTGGAGCGGTAGGTGAAAATCAATGAATAGAATTACACATCACCCTATTTTAGGAAGTTTAAATAGTAGTAAGCGCATCACTTTCCAATTTAACGGGCAACAATATGAAGCCTATGAACATGAAACCATTGCGGCGGCTTTACTTGCAAACGGAATACGAACATTAAGAGTACATGAAGATAGTGGAACGCCGCGAGGTATTTACTGTAATATCGGGCATTGTTCTGAATGCCGCGTGACAGTAAACAATCAAACGAACGTACGAGCATGCTTAACTGTTCTAGAAAAAGATATGGTAGTTGATAGTGGTAAACAGCATCCAAATATCGTGAGAGAGATGGTGAAAAAGTGATGAACGATGTCATTATTATCGGAGCTGGACCAGCAGGTTTGTCAGCCTCCATCTCTTGTGCTCGTTTTGGACTAAATGTACTTGTTATTGATGAATTTATGAAGCCTGGCGGAAGGTTGCTCGGACAATTACATCAAGAACCTACTGGAGAATGGTGGAACGGAATAGAAGAATCAAAACGCCTTCACGAAGAAGCAAAATCACTTTCAGTTGATATTCGATGCGGCATTTCCGTCTATAATTTAGATAAAGATGAAAGTTCTTGGTTCGTACATACGAATATCGGTACGTTAGAAGCACCGTTCGTTTTACTTGCTACTGGCGCTGCTGAGTACTCCATTCCCCTTCCTGGTTGGACACTTCCAGGAGTCATGTCGATTGGTGCAGCCCAAGTAATGACAAATGTACATCGCGTTCAAGTTGGGCGAAAAGGAGTAATTATTGGCGCTAACATTTTGTCATTCGCTATTTTGAATGAATTACAACTAGCGGGAATTAAAGTGGAACATATCGTACTTCCTGAAAAAAGTGAATTAAGTCAAAAGGCTAGTGAACCAGAAGAAGTTTTAAACTCTCTCTTACATGCTGCACACCTTGCCCCGTCACCTTTATTACGTATAGGTAGTCGATTGATGAAATATAATTGGGTGAAACAAGCTGGATTAAACTTCTATCCAAATAACGGTATGAAAATAAATGGCACACCACTTCACCTTCGAAAAGCAGCTCTTGAAATTATCGGTACAGATCAAGTTGAAGGTGTACGGGTTGCTACTATTGATACGAAAGGAAACATCATAACTGGATCGGAACAAATATATGAGGCAGACTTCGTTTGTATTGCCGGTGGCTTATACCCTCTTGCTGAGCTTGCTGCTGTAGCTGGCTGTCCTTTCCGTTACATTCCGGAATTAGGCGGCCATGTTCCTCTCCATTCCGAAACAATGGAAACCCCTCTTCCCGGTTTATTTGTAGCCGGCAATATAACTGGCATTGAAAGCGGAAAAATCGCGATGGCACAAGGAACTGTTGCTGGATATTCAATCGTAAAACAAGCAAATACAAAATCCCAGTCGGTTGAACAACACTTGCAACAGGCGATCCAACATGTACATACCGTACGACAACAAGCTGCCATTCAATTTAACCCGATGATTGATGTCGGTAGACGGAAAATGAATGAAATTTGGCGTGATTATTCCCTAACATATGCACATACTAAAAAGAGCTGCTGAGATTACTCTCAACAGCTCTTTTCGCTACTCATCTGAGTTATTAAATTTCGCTAATGCGTAAATGCCTTCTTCATCATCTAATTCAAGTTGTAGTCTTGCTGCGAATGAATTGACATTATATTCTCTGTCAAGTAATAAGCGTAATGCTTCGATTAAGTTTGCTTGAATTAATATTTGTTGACGGCCATTTACCTCTACTTCTGCAGAGAAACCATATTCATCATCATACATTAGCTCAACTAAAACTTCTTCTGGACCAACTTGTCTTTTTTCAGCGATATATACACAAAGCGCATTGATAAGTTCTTGTTCAGAAATTTTTATTGTTTCCATGCTACTTCATCTTCCTTTTTCTTACGTTGATCTTTGAAGTATTTAAATGCACGAACTGCTAACATTACGATACCAGCCATTACTAACATATTTACCATAAACGCTAATACAGAACCAAGAGCTCCCATATTTGCAAATAGGCTACCCATTAGTAAACCACCAAGACCACCTAGTAATAAACCTTTCATAAAGCTTCCTTTATTACTCTTTGGTGCTGTGTTTGTTGCCTTTGTTTTTGAATCTGTTGTTGTTTTTTGTGAGTTTACGTTATTATCTTTTTTGTTCAAATCAACTTTTGACTTTTGACCAGAACTTGGTGTGTATGATTTTTTACCAGATTTGTAACCCTTCGCTGCTGCGTGATCTACAAACATGAAGCTACTAGCTCCAAAGATAACCATGAATGCTGTCATGACTGCTACAAGTTTTTTCAACATATTATATCCATTCTCCTTTTATATAGATATATGTGAAATCTATCTTTCTAGTAAATTCAGAATGATAGATTTGTTTTTAAAAACATTTTAAAGGTTCTTATGAACTCATTATATGAACTTTTGTCGAAATATGCAAGCATTATTTACTTACGACAGTTTGGTGACAAAGGAAAAATTAAGCAAAACAGAATTGACTTTAAATGAAACAAAACATATTATAGGTTCATAAGAACTTTTTATTATTTTTGGAGGTGAAAAGATGGAAACATTTCATCTCACACGAAACGAAATGGCTACCCTTCTTCTATCTTTAAGAGGATGGAATACGAAAAAGCCTCTCGGTATTTTACAAGAAGCGTGGGCAAAGTCACATAAAAAAGATATTGAAAGCGGACAAAGCGTAACTGCTTTTATTACTACCGCACTTTCACCTATTTTTGAAAAACTAATTAAGATTGAAGATACAGACGTCGGTTTTTCATTAAATGAGATAGTTGCGCTTGGAAATCAGATTGAAAATACAAGTTTCTCAGTAACGGCCATGCAAAACTGGGTGAAACGAGATATTAAAGAAATGATTGGCTCTCCTCAAAAAGGAAAAAAATATTCAATTGAACAAGCAGCCTTACTATTCATTGTTGAAGATTTAAAAACAGCACTTGATTTTGAATCCATTCGTAAGCTATTACGCCTTATCGTAAATGACCCAGCCGATCGAAGTGATGACTTAATCAATCCTGTTCATTTATATGGAGCATACTCTTCTCTATTTGAAGAACTCAATCAAGGGAATTGCTTACAACTAAATGCAACAGATACAATCCATACAATTGAAAATATCGTGAAAGAAAGAGCTGATAAAATTGCAAGCAAGTTCGATCAGGTTAACAACGAACAACGCGAAGCAATTCGTAATGCGATTATTATTGCCACATTATCTGTGCATACCGCTTATGTACAAATGTTAGCAAAACGTTACGTAACAGCAACTTTATTTTTACAAAATTTAGAAGTGAAACCGTAAAAAATAGGAGCAGAAATGCTTCTATTTTTTTATAACGAAAACAAGCATCAATCTGTTACATACTTAGAACAGGTTGATGCTTGTTTCTCTAGGTATTAATTATAAAAAACCATAATCGCCTATTATTAATTCAAAAATGATCATTTCATTCTATTATATTTCGAACAAGTTTTCTCGATAAATTTAATTCCCTCATCTTTGTAACTCTTTATAAATTTCGATTTGAGCTTTTGAGCTATTAGCAAAACTTAACCAACCCTGTCCCACATTACTAATATTTTCAGTTACCAAAAGTTCAACTATATCTAGATGTGAAACATTCGTTATTATCGATTTATTTATACCATTAACTTTAGCACCTGACATATACTTAGCGATCTCAGGGTTTAATGCAAAAGCAAAATCAATTACAGTAGCACCTTGCGGTAAGTTCACGGAATCTAACTTAGGAGTAAATACAACAATGTTATCTTGGAATAGTTCATATGATACTAAATCATAAAATTCAATCGCATCTTGAGTTACTAGATCATTTGTCTTAATAAAATGATTCATCAATTTATGAATTATATTTTGCATCTCCTTATCAGTTATACTTTTTGTAAGAATATGAAATACCCCTTTATCTCGTATCTCCTGATTTATTTTTGTTTCAATACATATCATTATTTCATGGTTATTGATTACCACTTTGGTCTTTAAGTATTTGTTTAATACATCACTTTCAATTGCTATGTTATCTTCAAATTGATGAGGAATTGGTTTGTACAGTTGATGTATAATTCCTAATATTTTATAACAGTCTAAATTACTTGAGACCGTGATGATTATTTTTGACACCACCGTAATGTCTTGAATATCTTGGAGACGAGAATAAGCTGTATAAATAGGACTTACTTCATAGTTAACTTCAAATATTAAAGGTGGATTTAGAAAATTATTTATATCTTGCATTATATTTTGAGACAAACCCTCTAATAACTTAACATAATTTTGTAAAAGTATTTTCATGCCCTTATATTTAGAATGATTAAGATAATAAAAACCTAAATCTTCTAACTCGTGTTGAATATGAAATAGCCCCAGCCTTTTACAAATCGGAGCGAAAATTTTGAGTGTTTCATTTGCATAAGGAACTTGTTTTTTTACAGCTTTTACCTGTAAAGTCCTCATGTTATGTAGACGATCTATTACTTTTATAATAGCTACTCTTATATCTCCTTGTGTAGCTAACAATAATTTCTTTAAATTTATTGCTTCATACTCTTCTTTATTAGGGATTTGTTTTTTATCAATTTTAGTTAATCCTTCTACAATATCAGCCACTTTTTTACCGAATATATCACGTATATACTCAATTGTATAATCTGTATCCTCCGCCACATCATGTAGTAATGCTGCAACTAAAGTTATAATATCAGCCTTACACTCTAGCAAAATTTCTGTAACTGCAAATGGATGAGTAATATACGACTCACCCGAAACACGAAATTGTCCTTCATGAGCTTTCTCGGAAACTAATATAGCTATATGTAATTGTTCTAATTCTGCTCTATGTAGATATGAGGCCTTTTCTAATAATGCTTCTTTCATATTTTCACCCTCATCACGCTAATTTTCTATAAAAATTTCATTAACATTATAATTCGTTATTTGAAAGTGAAGTACCTGTCTAAGTGAAAAGAGAATATTTATATTGTTTATTCCCCACAAAGTATTTTGAAGCTTCTAAATCAACTCAAATGGAATATGCATATTCTTTTTTAGGTAACCTTACTATCTCTCGAATAAAAGGGGATTTTTCTAAAATATCATCTAACTGCCCCTCACTAAAAACGTAAATACCACCTACATATGAACTGTATGCCTTTTTCTCAGTTATTACCGCTAATTTGGTATTTTCCTTTTTAAAATCACCCTCCAGTCCTTTTTCAAATGATAAACTTTTAGCACCTGAAAAATAAAGCTGAATTAACGCCACTAATTGTTTGTCCTCTGATTTTGCAAAGCACTGAATTTCATGTAAAATCATTTCATCTTGTAATGGGAGAAAGTCCTCTACTAATAAATCCTCTTCTTTATGAAAGAAATTTTGTAATTCAGTAGTATAGAACTTAAGATTTTTCTCAGTTATCTTTTGAAAAATGGATTGCAACAATAAATCTTTTCCTATTACAAACGGATGACCAAAGCCATTATTATAAAGTCCCTCTTTCATTTTCATTAGTTGTTCGATCAAAGGGATTCCCGATTCTTCAATTACAAGTTTACCGTTAATAAAATGCATACTAGCAATCAGTTCTTCAATTCGTAAGCCCTCTAATTCAAGCGTAGAATAATATAAATCTCTATTCCAAAAATCTAATTGATCCATTCCTAATGAATTAAATAATAGTTCATCTATAATTGGAAAAACTCCATCTTCTGTTAAAGCTTTCGTTACATCATCTAATAATCCAGGGGTCTGATTTAAAATCGTGCGTATTTCTTCGTCCTCTTGAATGATTCGTACCGTCCAATCACCATGATCTTCACCCGATATTTGCTGAAAACAATGTGAATATGGACCATGTCCAACATCGTGTAGAAGGGCTACAGTAGATACTAGCTTTCGTTCATATTCCGACAAATGTATGTCACCAATCTCAGTAAGATGTTCTATCACTTTATTTACTAGTACATATACACCTATCGAATGTTCTTCCCTCGTATGTATTGCGTTCTCATGTAAAAAATAAGTATGTCCTTGTTGTTTAATATAGGCCAATCTTTGAAATATTTTTGTATCTATCAATTGAAGGATATGTCTATCCTGAATAAATATTGGTCCATAAATCGGATCTGTAATATACATACGTTCCCCTCCTATTTTTGTAAATTAAAGACCTTCACTATTATACTTAATTTTCAGTCTATTATCATTGAAATATGAGAAATTTTTAATAATCTTTTCATTATTTCTTCATGAAAACTGGGCTTATATGCTTTACTATAATACTTATGAGAGACATAAAAGAATTGAAATAGCAATCCCCTATATAAATAAGGTATAATATACACATAGTGAACCTTTTATGTTATTAAATAAAGGCGCATCTATTCAAAAATTCATAAATTAGAAGGTGCATCAATGGTTAGTAGTTTTATTCATTCAGTATTAACATTTTTTGAAGGATTAGGTTATTGGGGCATTATGCTTGGACTTATGATTGAGATTATTCCAAGTGAGATTGTCCTTGCTTATGCGGGATACTTAGTATTTAATGGTAGTATCTCATTTTTAGGCGCAGTTGTATTTGGTACAATTGGCGGTGTTATTGCTCAAATCTTTATTTATTGGATTGGACGATACGGTGGACGCCCTATTTTAGAACGTTACGGAAATTATATTTTTATTCACAAAAAACAAATAGACGCTGCTGAGGATTGGTTTAATCGTTACGGAACTGGCGTAATTTTTACAGCACGCTTTATTCCAGTAGTACGTCATGCGATTTCAATTCCTGCTGGTATTACAAAAATGTCATTCCTACGTTTCACTACGTTAACAGCAATCGCAATCATCCCTTGGTCTATCATTTTCATTTACTTAGGCGAAAAACTAGGTGAAAATTGGGAGAACATTAATGATATTGCTGGACCGTATGTGAAATCATTCGCAATTGGTGGCGTCTTACTTATTCTTTTATACTTCGTTATAAAAAAATGGACAAAAAAGCGTAAAAATCTTGCGTAAAAATATAAATAAAAAAACCGCTATTCATTCATTACGGATGTTAGCGGTTTTTATTATAGGTTTGATTATGTATTAGAAATTGCATTATTTCTTCTTTATGATTTAAATCATGCTGAATGAGTGATGAAAAGTAATTATTTAATCTCACTTTTTTAGTGCCCAATTGGTAGTCATTATAAAAATATTGGGTGGGAATTCGCTCAATTTCATCCACTAATTGTTTACGAGTAACACTAAATTGATTTAATAGTTCTTCTTTTGAAATACCAGATCTCGCATATTTAATTGCTCCCTTATTCATTTCCTCAACATCTATTGGAACATTTGGTACACATTGTCCACATTTAAAGTATGGAATTCTATGCTTTATTAATAACACATCCCAAACGATAAAATGTGAAATCACATCCGCAATTGCCCACGAATCTTTTTTAAAAGATTGAAACCATATATCATCAGCTAATCCCTTCAACGTTTGACACCATTCTATTAAATTTAACTTTTCTTCCAAAATGTTTTCTTTCTCCATTATTCCTTCCTTTCTCCCACTTATAATTCATTCATATTTATGTCTTCTAGAAATTGTATAAAAAGCCTCCATAATTACATGGATAAGCAACAATTCACTCATTCATTTCGTATATTATTTCAAAAAGAAGTGGTTCCCCTATGCATTGGCAACAAAAAATACAATACTTAATCGGACGCCCTATCGGTATTTCCTTCATCAATGGGCAAGGAACCTCTGGTGTATTATGTTCAGCACATGATGGTCAATTATATGTGTATGAATACCTTTATCAAGCACAGTTCGCAATGAAACATTATGATTTTAGACAAATTCAAGATATACATGCCTTTCCGAATTGTCCAAATCAAAATCCTCTATACTAAAAAAAAGGAACAGCTTATAGCCGTTCCTTTTTCTCCACACTTATTTCTCAGTATAAAAGTTTTGCACTGCTTCATCAAAGTAAATCCAGCCTTTCCAACCTAAATGAATTGTATCTTTTAAGAAATACTTATCATATTCATGGCCAGAAAAATCAACTACTGGGTATCCTGCTTTCTCAACTTGTTCCCGAACTTTTTTATAATACACTTCACGGCGTTCTTTAGGGAAACCAGCGTAATCATACCACGGTCCATTTACAGGTACAGAAATAAAGAGTGGCTTAACATTTTTCTCTTTAAAAATATCTAAAACAATTTGTAAGTCATCATATTCTGGTGATTCTTCATACGATTCATTTGCTCTAAAGTTTTTTAGACCTTTTAGTTTTTTCTTCAGATTATTCTTATAATAATACGGATTTTCAATTCCGAATGCGTTTGTAGTAGATTCCGCTTTCCCTTCTTCCTCCGCATGTTTACGTGCATCTACCCAAGAAATTGAACGTAATCCCATATTTGTTTTTTCTTTCATCGGCTCAATCTTAAATATAGAGTTAAATAAATCTCTATGATCTAAGATATTTCGATGCATATAAGCAAGTGGTTTGACTAAACCTGCTTTTATGTTATGTTTTGTATCGTTATATACAATACCCTGTAATGAATTTTTTAATATATCATCTTCTTGAACAACTTTATAATCTAATAGTCGTTTCGCAATTTTCTTCTTCATTTCAACATTTATTTCATCATTAAAAATAAAATGATATGCTTGTTGTTTGGAGAAATTATTAGTAAAATCCCCTTGTGATACACCAGTTTTGGTAAACCACTGTGGTGATAGAACAAAGACTACCTTTTTACCTTCTAATTCATCCATTGTAGATGTCATATTTAATATATGAGCTAAACTTTGTGTACCGCCAATCCCGATTAAATATGGCGTAAAACCTGCGGGATTCACTTTGAAGTAATTAGATGGATGATATGCATCCATTCGTAAAAATTCAGATGAACCGTACATCGGTAAATACTGCGAATTCTCTAACATTTTTTGCTGTAAGAAAACACTTTGTAATTTTTCTTTTTGTAAGGAAGTTGCCGCATCTTCTACCTTCTTATCACTAATAAGTGATACTAAACTTTTCGATGGGATTAGTATGATAATGAAAAAAAGCACACACGCTAAAATTATGGGACCAAACGCATGCTTCATCTTCATCTGTTATTCCTCTTTCTCTCGCTATTAAATTGTAACCCTTGTTTTTGACACGTCATCTTTTTCTCCTTTTTCTCTATACATGTTCCATTCTATTTATCTATTATATACATGTATGTATTTCCTCCCTTGTCCTATTAAGTCCTATATAAATAGCACAAGAAAATGTTTCCATAGAAACACGTTAATTATACAAGATTCTACATAAATTTCACACTAGAATTTTAGTAATAATTTTATTTTTAATCAGTTAAAATACATAGAAAATGTCTATAATTCATCCAATGATGTATGGAGTTCAAAGTATGATAATAAGCGCCCACTATGATCAACATCATGAGTATATGTAAAACCTAATTTTCGTAAAAGTTTTTTCGAATTTTCATTTACTACTTTTACTCTAGCAATTATTCTTTTTACATTCATCATCTCTTTTGCATATTGAATAGAAGCCTCCGCTGCTTCTGACGCATATCCATTTCCCCAATACTCCGGATCAAGTAAATACATAATTTCTATTTCGCCTGTTTCATCTACTTTTCTTAAACCACAATGTCCTAAAAGCTTCCCTGTTTCACTATTGAATAACAACCATACACCAAAATTATGCTGTTCCCAATGTAATATAAGTTTCCTGATATAATCATTTGCTTCTTCTTTTGACATTCCTCTTGATTTAGCAAGCCATTTGCCAACAACTTCTTCCTTTAATATGCTATAAAATTGATCAACATCTTCTATAATGGGCTTTCTCATGAATAACCTTTTGGTATGTATTACTTTCTTTTCTACAAACATAAACCTTTATTCCCCTCCAAAATTTTATACAGACTAGTACATTATACCATGTACTATTTACCCGACTTTAACTAAAAAAACAGACTATCACACATGTGAAGTCTGTTTCTCCATAATTTTATTTTTGTACATCTGCCCATTTTAAACTTGTAGCTGGACCGAATTGATGTACATATAAATCTTTCACATATGGCCTTTGTAAGTATGATAACCCGCGCTGGAATACCGGTGCAATTACTGCATCATCCAGTAACATTTTCTCAGCATCTTGCATTGCTTTCCAACGAGCTTTTTCATCATTACCTAATTCTGTTTTAATCTTCTTAATTAACGCATCATATTCTGGGTTTGCATATTCTGTATTGTTCACACTGCTTCCAGAAAAGAATACTTCTAAGTAAGTCATTGGATCTGGATAATCCGGTAACCAGCGTGATAATGACATTTCATATTCTTTCTTCTTCTCTAACGCCAGTTTTTGCGTATGTGGTTGTAATTTTACATTTACTTTTAAGCCTGGTAAGTTTTTCTCTAGCTCTTCTTTAAGGTATTCTCCTACTTTTTTGAAGTTTTCTAAGTCATAGTTTAATAACTCAAGCGTTACTTCATTTGTACCTGTCTCTCGCTTCGCCTTTTCCCAATATTCTTTCGCCTGTTTTACATCAGTTTTATTAAACTCACCTGCTGTACTTCTAAAATCTTTTTTGTCTGGACCTTTTAAAAATCCTTTTGGTACGTAATAGTTAGCAGCAACCGAACCATCATTTAAAAATGAAGTCGCAAGTCCTTTCTTATCAAACACTGTACTTAGCGCAAGTCTTGCATTTTTATTTTTAAGAATCGGTACATTTTCATTGAATCGGAAGAAGTACATAACCGGATCTGTATATTGTTTTAGCTCTTTATTATTTTTATATTTATCTACGAATTCAGTTGAAATGACAGCCCTATCAACTTTATCTGTTTCATATAAATTTACCGCAGTTGAAATTTCTTTAACAATTTGATAGTTTACTTCATCTAACTTCACTTCTTTTTTATCCCAATACTTATCGTTTTTCTTCATTGTAAAGCTCGCTTCATGCTTCCAATCAGATAATGTAAATGGCCCGTTATACACTGCTTTATTTGCTTCTAATCCGTATTTATCACCTTGTTCTTTCGCATATTTTTCGTTAATTGGATAGAATGATGGTAAAATAAGTAGTTTCGTAAAATACGGTACAGGATGTTCTAACTCTACAACGAACGTTTTATCATCCGTCGCTTTCACTCCTAATTCCTCTAACCCTAGTTGTTTCTTATTTATTTTCTCCGCATTTTTCACATCGTATGCAATGTATGCATATTGAGAAGCAGTATCCGGATTAATAAGCTGCTTCCAAGCGTATACGTAATCTTGTGCTGTTACTGGATCTCCGTTAGACCATTTCGCGTCACGTAAGTGAAATGTATATGTTTTTCCATCTTTACTCACTTCATATTTTTGTGCTCCAGCCTCAATCACTTCATCATTTTTCGATAAGCGGAATAATCCTTCCATTACGTTATTTAAAACGTTAAATGATACTGCATCTGTTACTTTCCCTGAATTTAACGACGGAATTTCACCCGTTTCTAGTAACTGTAATACTTTCTTCTCATCTTTCGGCTTTGTCGTTGTTTTTTCTTTTGCGCAGCCAACTAAAATTGAAGAAACTAATAGGGTACTAACTAATGAGTAACGAACAACTTTTTTCATTTGAAAACCCCCTCTATTTTTTAAGGTAAGTAACGACGAGCACCAGCGTATTCTTCTATATATCCTGGTGTGTTTAGCGGTATAATCTCTACCGATCTTTCAGCCCTCGGTGAGTGAAGCATATTCC
The DNA here is from genome assembly GCF_016483555.1 of Bacillus cereus group sp. N14. Taxonomy (NCBI): domain Bacteria; kingdom Bacillati; phylum Bacillota; class Bacilli; order Caryophanales; family Bacillaceae; genus Bacillus; species Bacillus cereus group sp. N14. The sequence goes on along the minus strand of NZ_JAEHBQ010000003.1, from coordinate 290,679 downwards.
CATCACCAATATACATCCCTACATGATGAACACTACCTTTTCCTTGGTCATGTGCAAAGAAGATTAAATCTCCTTTTTGTAAATGTTCTTTATCAACCGCAACTCCATTCCTCGATTGCGGACCAGAATCCCGCGGAATTGTAATACCGTGTGATTTATAAATCGTATGTGTAAATCCAGAGCAATCAAATCCAAAACCACTTGTACCAGCCCATATATATGGTAATCCTAAAAACATTTTCCCTGTGTTTATTAAATCATCAGCCGTCGGAGTTGGAATATCATTTTGGGAGTGATAAACAGTTCCGTCATTTTTTCGTAGCCAAGCTTTCTGCCCGTTTGGTAACAATACGCGGTATGAAATTGTATCTTCACTAAGTAAAGGAAGTCGCGTATTATAGCTCACTTCAAGCGATTTATGTTTTTCAGAAGGATTTATATATAAAATAGCTGTCGGTTTCGTTACTAAAACGAAAGGTTCGTTTGTTTTATCTGCAAATTCCTGATTATATGTTAATTGTTTTTCAGGCATCCATCCTGGATACCCTTCTTCATTTCGTGGTGTTGGTTGACCATGGACTAACACTTTCACCCAGTCCCCTTTTTTATCAACAACCGTTACTTCTTGACCTAATAGCGCTTGCGTTTCTAATTTATTTGCATTTGTTAACCAAAGTTTCTCATCAAGCGTCATTGATTTCGTCCACTTCCATAAATCAACTGGATTTGTAGCGCTTGGTACATCAATTGGTCGTAATGAATCAGGCGCGGTCCAAAGTGTTGCGGCAGATACATCGATAAATGCCTTACTATCTTTCTTCTCTTCAGCATTTGCTGATGTAAACGATGAAAATATAAATAAAGTTGTTAAAAATGCAGTTCCTACTTTTTTCATACATATCCCCCTTAAAAGATAGTTTACTAATCTCTTCTCCTAAAATTTACTATTCACTGTCGATTGAAGGTTTACCTTTGATCCAGAATACGTCATTCCTTCCGGTTCTTCCATTAACCAAAGCGGTGCATCCAGATCGAAGTAATGAATATTAGGATGTGCAGCAGCTAAATGGGCTACAGCGCTAACAGAAAGTGAAGATTCCATCATACTTCCGACCATACATTTTACACCAGCTGTTTCGGCAATATCGGCAATACGCCACGCTTCACGTATGCCACCACATTTCATTAATTTAATATTGAGCAAGTCTGCATATCCTCCTTGAACAATTTTCAATGCATCACTCGCTGAAAATATGCTTTCATCTGCCATAATGGGCGTTTGTACATGATCTTTGACATACTTTAATCCATCCCAATCTTTCGCATGAACAGGTTGTTCAATAAATTCGATGTTTAAATTTCGATTTTCCATCTCTTTAATGATCGTAACCGCTTCTTTTGGATTCCACCCTTGATTTGCATCTAATCGTAACGTCGTATTTTTTGGTACACTATTTCGAATTGCTTCAATACGTTCTAAATCTAAATGAGCAGATTTTCCCACTTTAATTTTTAAAGTTTGAAATCCTTTTTCTACATGTTGCTTTGCCTCTTTCGCCATAATAAAAGGTTCATCTACACTCACCGTAATATCTGTATGAATTTCTTTCTTCCCGCCTAATAATGCGTAAAGTGGAACGTTTTGGTGTTGACAATACACATCATATAAAGCAATATCTACCGCCGCTTTCGCACTTGGATTTCCAATACAACTCATTTGAATGTGCTGCAGTAACTGCTGAAATTGAATAATATCTTGACCAATTAAACAGGAACGCATCGGTCCTAAAATTGCTTCTTCAATTCCGTTAGCGAAATCCCCCGTAATAACTGGTGTTGCGGTTGCAGCACCCTTCCCAACAATTCCTGCATCTGTATAAATATATACATCTATACTTTCTATTTCAGTTACGGTACGAAGCGCCGTTTTAAACGGTGTATGAAGATTTACACGTCTACGATTTACTTTTACATCGGTAATTTTCATATTGTTCATCCTTTCGTTGTCTGACAAAGTGTAACCTTAATCCACAAAATAGATTAGTTTTTTACGGGCAATTAATCTCCTCTTTCGCTTGCTTTTCATATAGGAGGTTAATGTAAAATAAAAAAATCCAGCCATAAGAAGATTCTTATGGCTGGATTTTGTCTAGGAATGGGTAGACAAAGCAGCGATTTGATTATATTTTTTCTGTGCATCTTTTAATGCTACAAGTAGTGCTTTTTGAGACGAACCGAAGTATCTATTTTTTATTTCTGTTACCAATAGTGGATCATTAATATTTTTATGTAGAAACAAATATTTAACGAATTGTGATGTTAATGCAATTGTCGCTGAGCAATCTGCATCTACAATTTCCCCAGTCTCCTTAACAAGTACAAATGCTACAAAATAACTTTTGAACTTTTCGGTAATAGGATTATTTTGAGGTGCTTTCGCATCCCCTACGATATAAATTGTATTTGAAGCGTACACAGCTATCTTCCTTTCTAATACGGGATAACGGTTTTCTTAATAGTCGTATGAGTGATAAACTCAACGTTGATTAAAAAATGTATCCGCTTACCTTGTATTATAATAAAATTGACAGAATTTTAACAACATTTATTCCGGTGTATATTCCATAATTATAAAAACAGCTTAAACTCTTCATGTTTACAATATGTGATTGTTACTTGTACCATGCCATTCAGACATAAAAAAACAGCTAGCAATCGCTAACTGTTCTATTACACTACTTCGGCAACACAAATATAGTTTCATTTGACTTAGAAAATTGATATTCTTTTCTCGCAAACTTCAAAATTTCTTCCTCATCGTCTGTTAAATTTTCTATGTTAGTCTTTAAAGAATCCTGATCTTTCTTTAAAGAGACCAATTGTTTTTTTTGATTCGTTATAGTATCTTTTTTTTCTACGATTATTTCTTGTTGTTTCGTTAAAATAAATTGAACGTACAAAGTAACCGCCGCAATAAATATAAACATGAATATAAATCTTCTTAGTTTTTTCTTATTAATTGCTCGCTTCTCATTAGGCTGTGATAGTTGCTCTTCTATATTAGGAACATTTATTCGCTTGAGTTTCCTCATTATGAAATCCCCCTAACACATATATTTTCACTACCCTCGGCATAATCCCTTACTAACTATAATTCTATTCTTATAAAATAAGCTCCTTCACAAAAATATCTTACAAATTAACCAATTAAAGATAGCATTCGACGACATTTCCATATTTACATTGCATTTTTTTATGTATGCTGCCATAAAATAGTAGTTTCTGTTATTCTTTTTCTACTATTGTAGAAGAGTTTTTTTACACACAAAATACCTTACCTACATATCGATGTTATAACATGCTTACAAGGGGGAAAAATATGCATTACCGTACATTAGGTAAAACTGGAATAACTGTCTCTGAAATAGGTTTTGGGGCATGGGCAATCGGTGGTGATGAATGGGGACCTGTTAACGATAAACAATCTATAACCGCTATAAAAAAAGCAATTGAGTGTGGTGTGAATTTTATTGATACTGCAGATGTGTATGGTTTAGGACATAGTGAAAAGTTAGTGTCTACCGCAATTAAAGGACATCGTAATGATATTATCCTATCAACGAAAGGCGGTTTAATCGGACATCACTACGATCCGAATGGAGAGCCTGTATATGATACTCCCGAAAAAATTATCGCCGTATTTGAAACAAGTTTACAACGTCTTCAAACAGATTACATTGATCTTTATTTTTGTCATATTTGGTGGCATAATCGTAGAGAAACAGAAGCATTTTTACGTGCATTTGAAGTATTAAAACGTGATGGAAAAGTAAGAGCAGTTGGTGTTTCGACACATGATTTACAATACATTCGTCATTTCAATAAAAACAATGAAATTGACATCGTACAAATTGATTACAATATATTGAATCAAAAACCAGAAAATGATATTTTGCCATTCTTACAAGAAAAAAATCTAGGAGCTGTTATTCGTGGGCCGTTAAAAATGGGTATTTTAACTGGAAAATTCACAAATAAAACAACTTTTCCAAATGGAGATTTACGCAAAGATTGGCCAAATGAAAATTGGTTTCAAGAAGACTTACAAAAGGTAGAGAAACTTCGGTTGCTCTCAAATAAAAATCAGACCTTAGGGCAACTTGCACTTCGCTATATACTCACTCATCCAGCAGTGAGTGTTGTAATCCCAGGTGCAAAAACAGAAAAACAAGCACAAGAAAATGCAAATGCGTCTGTTCGCCCTATTTTGAGTGATGAGGAGATTAGCTATATTCAATCAATATAAAAAAGCCCGGCCTGGGCTTTTTAATTTTGTAAATCAATATCATATTCCATACTTTTGGCCGTTTCTTCAGCAATCTCCACACCTAACAAATTTTTCACAATATGAAATGACATGTTAATACCAGCTGAAATCCCTGCCGAGGTAATAATGTGTCCTTCATCTACAAATTTCACATTCTCCATTACTTCTACATTCGGAAAATCTTTTTTGAAAGTTTGAATACTAGCCCAATGCGTTGTTGCTTTTAAACCTTCCAGTAAACTAGCTTTCGCGAGTAATAACGCTCCAGTACAAACTGAAGCCATTAGCTTTACTTCTTTCATTTGCTGACGAACCCAATTTATTATAATATCATTTTGCACTTCATTTTCCCTAACGTCTTTACCACCTGGAATGATTAAAATATCAATTGGTGGTAAATCTTCAATACTATAATCCGGTTTTACCTTTAATCCATTTCTTGCTGTAATCATTTCTCCATTTTGGCTAACTGTATAAACAGTAAATGGTTTTTCTTCATCCACTTCGGTTACAGAAAAAACTTCAAATGGCCCAGCAAAGTCTAACACTTCTATCTCGTTAAATAAAAATATGCCTACACTCCATTTATTTATCATACGTTCACTTCCTGTTTTTAATGTTTTAAAAGGTGCTCGTATCCTTTTTCTAATGCAATATCATATGCTATTCTCTCATCTTTCAAAATATTTAAGTATACTCTTCTATATGTTCTATTAATTACTATATTTTCCTGTCAAAACGACAGTTTACATAATAATATTATATCGTCAACTTCTATCTTTTGTTTTAAATATTAAAATTTTCTGTTAAAATAGCGGTAATTATGTTTAATAAGGAGGAGAAATTATGTTACAAATAATACCTTTAAATAGTGAGGACTATGATTTAATTACAGCTGCTGAAAAAGTAATTGAAAAAAACTATAAATATAGCCGTCATCATATCGGTTCCGCTGTACGTACTAAAACAGGTAATATTTATGCAGCAGTGCATGTTGAAGCGAATGTTGGAAGAATTACAGTGTGTGGTGAAGCTATGGCGATTGGAAAATCTATTTCAGAAGGCGATCATGAATTTGATACCATTGTCGCAGTTGCTCACCCACACCCTCATGAAGATATAGAAAAATGTTGGGTTGTTGCTCCATGTGGTATGTGTCGAGAATTAATAAGTGATTACGGAATAAATACGAACGTTATACTTTCATATAATGGTGAACTGGTAAAATGTAACGTAATGGAATTATTACCTGAAAAGTATACAAGCGAAGTAGAATAATCATTCATACTTTCAACATATCAAATAATATTATTTCAATAAAAAAACAATCCATTTTTAAAACGGGTTGTTTTTTTATTTCTTTTTTATGCAGTTTATTTTATTTTTCTATTTTCAATAATTATAAAATCATCATTAACAAAAATGAAATCCAAATATTTAAGTACGCATCGCGGTTCGTTTTTTCATTTGAAAACAAAAATAAAATTTCTCCTTACATTTGAAAAACATTAATATGAACTCTCTAAAATCAGCAACCTTATCATACCAATCTATAACAATTCTGTCTTCTTCCCTTACCTGTTTCCTTTAACACATATGATTTTAAAACAAGCGCTGTTAATGAATCCGTTAATGTTTTATATGATAAATTAGATAACGCTAATAGATCGTTCGTATATAACATTCTATGCTTCTCTAATAATAATAGTACTAATCGTTCAGACGGTTTTAATGCCTCATCACTTTCTAGTATAAAGTCTATATTTTTCATTTCTCTAATTGTTACTCCTTATATAAAAAAAATACTTGCACGACTAATTTAATATAAAAATAATACACAACAAGATTTGAAGTATATTAAAATAACATCGTTTCGAAACACTATTATACTATAACATAGAAAAAGCATTTCCCGAAATAGGAAATGCTTTTTTATATTGCTTTTATGTTTCTTCCAAACTTATATTCTAATTCGAATTCTTATCCGTACAATTCCCTTCCAATTTTCGCTAGTCATCCCGATGTATTTGTAATAAATCAAGTTCCTCTAAAATGATTTAAAGAAATAAAAACGGTTAGTCTATCATGCTCTAAACATGAATGCCGAACCGTTTTCCAGCTTCTTCTCAATTAACGCGTTCTACCTTAAATGTTTCTTGCGATATGCGGTTTACTGTAATGACTTGTTCCACCGCCGCCTACTACTACTTTACCGCCTTTTTCAAATATTAATAATTTACTTGAACCATCTCCAAGAAGGACAATTACTTCAGCATTATTACTTGTCGCTACATAAATTACATAACCACTTTTTGATATACATGTTTCCCAATTTGCATCAAATTCTGATCTTAATACACGGTTTGAATACACTTGATTTTCAATTCTTCCTTGTGCTTCCTTTTCCAAATTTATCCCCCTACTCCTCTAAAATATCATTTATAGAAAAATAACAGTTCTATTGAAAATAGCGACTGTCTTTAATATAAATAGTATATGTAGTTAGTAGAAGAATGCTTGGACAATGAAAACGTAATAACATATAGGTACTATACAATTGAAACAAGACAATCGATACTATATCGACTGCCTTGTTATCATAGATAGTTCTTTATTTTTCGTTTCGCATAGCTTCAAAAGTAAACATTTGATTTGCATTTGACGGTTCATTTTCATAAACATAGTCAGCCGAGCAAGTAATGTTAGAGAAACCTATACTTTCTAACAGAAGTTTAAACTCGTCTATTCCATACCAGCGCACCGCAAAGCGTTGCAGTTCTGATTGTACTAACTGTCCCTTACTCCATTTTTCATATTTTAAATATGATAGAGTAACTTGGTTCAACCAATCTATTTCAATTGATTTATTTTCTAATGTAATTCCGTCTCCGCTTGGCAAAGAAAAGGTCGATGTATGAATCTCTCCAGTCTTCCAGTCATGCGGAAGCATAATATCTACGATTAAACGCCCGCCTGGATTAAGATGTTCATAAAAACATTTCAATGCGTTTATAGAATCCGCACGATTTTCAATTAAACAGAAGGATCCAGTAGGAATGATAATTGTCTCATATTTATGTGGCAGTGAAAATTGTTGTAAACTTCCTTCATACAAATGAGGATGTAAGCCTCTCTCATTACATCGTATACGGCACGATTCTAGCATTTCAGGTGAATAGTCAATCCCATCCACTTTAAAACCATCTTCAAGAAGTGGGATGATAACACGCCCTGATCCTACTGCCGCTTCGAGAATTCTTCCTCTACCATTTTTTAAACGTTCTTGGTAATACTCAATATCACCATTTAAAGAATACCCGACAGGCTTTGTGTAATCATAAAGTTCCGTGCAAAGTGTACTATAAAAACTAAACATTTATTTTCTCCTCCGTTTTATACGTACGGAAGATTTTAACTCAATTAATCTTCCTGTACCTTTATTTTTAATAAACATTCGAAAGAGCTGACTGTCATAATATATCACTCGCTTTCCATACAATATAATTATATTGTATAATATTCCATTCAAAATGAACATATGAAAATTCAGAATTATATTGAAAGGAGGATATGATGAATTCATTAATTGGATTTATTTTTCTTCTTATCACTTTTAATACAATGATTTTCTTTATAGCAAAGAAATATAAACGGATATGGACAATAGCCAGTGGTATTTTCATACTTTCTTCTCCCGTTGTTTTCTTCGCCACTTTGCACGTAATTGGTGAAAAAGTAGGAGATGGATTCGCTGGAGGTTTTGCTGGGCTTACCTTTAGTGGTCTATTGATCATGAATGCAATTTTTTTATTTGTTGTAAGCATTTTTGTATCTACTAATAAAAATTCATAATAAACTCCCCATTTCAAAGTTTAAAGAGCTTACTATGCAGTAAGCTCTTTATTCATAACTATTTATTTCACAATCGGCAATGTTACTTCACTTAATTTTACTGTAAGCTTCGTGCCCGCTTTCGGTCTAATTGTATAATCATAGTCACTAGCGATTAAAATAACCCCTATTTGATGCCCCGCTTTAAATACATAATCATCAGGCTGCATATCCCATGTAAATGTATAATCTTTGCCCGGTTGAATCGCTGTTGAATTTTCTATACTCTTTAAGTTTTGTGGATCCATCCAGCCTCTCGTTACAATTTCCGGCTTTGCTCCACCATAATCAACAAGTAAAGCAGTTAAATTTGATACAGATCGATCAATATTTCCTGTAATTGAAATCTTTGGTGTACCGCTTATACGCGTATCTTTTTGAAGTACAGGCATTGTATACACTAATCGATTGGCTACTTCTAATTCTGGGTTTGCTATTAATTGATTTGATTTCATTTTTGCATCATCCACGAATGAGAAAACTTTATTTGCAGAGCCCATACTTAATGGCAAATTAACTGCTTTGTTACTTAAATACATACGAACTTTTGACGGTACAGCTGCTGGATCCGGCCAATTTTTTATTTTATCCCAAGTTTTATTTTCACGTTGTACATCCACCATCGGTTCATTCATAATCCCATTTTCAATTCCATACAACCAGTAATCGAACCATTTATTTTGTGTTCTTTGCCAATCATTTGTTGATGTTCCACCGTGTCCACCTTGATGTAACCACATTTTACGAGGGACATCATTTTCTCCAAGTGCTTCCCACCACTGCGCAAACTGCTTCGTCTTTACATTCCAATCATTTAAACCATGAACAACAAATACACTCGCTTTTACGTTTTTAGCATCTTTTACATAATTACGTTTATCCCAAAAATCATTATAATTACCAGTTTTCCGGTCCTGTCCAGCTGTTAGCTCTTTTATTACTTGTCCGCAAACTTCAGGATTTTCTCTTGTTAGAACTGCTTCTGCCATGTTATCTGTATCTTCTCCTTGGTATCCACCAGGCGCAATGACTGCACCGTTTGCACGATAATAATCATACCAACTACTAATCGCTGCGATTGGAATAATTGTTTTTAACCCTTCAACACCAGTCGTCGCAACAGCATTCGGTAACGTACCATTATAAGATACTCCTGTCATCCCTACATTTCCTGTTGACCAATCAGCCTTAACTTCCTCACCATTTTCTGTATATGCTTTCGCACGTCCATTCACCCAATCAATGACAGATTTCGTCCCTAATATTTCTTGCTCATCCCCAGTAGTTGGACATCCGTCTGATTTTCCAGTTCCTATACTTTCACCTAAAATGACTGCATAGCCTCTTGGCACATAATAATTTCCGTATGAACCAAGATTAACAGCTCCATACGGTTTCCCTTCATACGCATACAATTCTTCATCTACATTATATACAGGAACATCTTTTAAGCCAGATCGATATGGACTCATTTCATAAATAACGGGAACTTTCACATTCGAATTAGTTTTTGGACGCATAACCTTTACTGATACACGATCCTTTTTTCCATCTCGATCACTATCAACTTCTGTTTCCACAAATAAATTTTCAATAATTGCTTCATCAAGCGAATAAATCGGTTTTGTCATTCCATTTTCTAATTCGATCTTCGTGTTTGAACGTAACGCTTCTGAAATATTTCCATTTAACTTCACATCATTCTCATTTATGTAGTTTGTTTCTTTACTGTCTGCATACGCAGTCATACTAGAAACTCCTGATGTGACTGATAAAGATAAGATTGTTGATAATGTAATTGCTATTTTCTTTTTCCCCATACCCTTGCCTCCCCATATATTTCTCCTTTTACTATACACTAAAATTACAGAAAATTCAGTTTATATTTTATGCAACAACTTGAAAAATTTGTAGAACACTCTTCAAACGAGATTTTGAGGTTATATATTCTGATTTACTGCTCTCATATAATCTATAAAAAACATCGCCTAATAATAGACGATGCTTCTAAAAGTATTGAATTAATCATTCTCTATATTAATATAAAATCGTATCTCTCCATCTAAAGTAGAGACTCCATAGTCAAAACCATGTCTCTCTAAAATACTTTTCACTATCGCTAAGCCTAACCCTGTACCTGAATGGTCTTTACTACGAGAAGATTCTAAGACGTAAAAAGGTTCCCAAATTTTATCGATATCTTTCATCTGTTCCGCATTCATACCATTTTGAATTTGAAAATATATATTTTCATTTCTATCTTCTAAAGTAATTTTTATATTTTGATTTGCTGTATATTTTATCGCATTAGATATTAAATTTTGAAAGACCATTTTCATTTTATTTATATCAGCATTAACCACTACATCGCTAACATTATAGTTCACTTGCAAATTGATTTCTTTCGATTCCAGTTCAATCTTATGCTTATCTAATATACTTTGGACTAGTGATTTAATATCGAATTCTTCTTTTTGTAAAACATCTCTTTCTAGTTTAGAAAATCGTAATAACTCTTCAATTAGGTTTGAAATGTGATCAGTTTGTTTAATGATTGTATCTATGTATGTACCATCATCTAAACCATCTTTTATTCCCATAGAATATGCTTTCACTAATGCGATTGGAGTCTTTAATTCATGCGTCACATCACCCATAAATCGTTTTAAATGTTCATTTCGATCTGTTAAATCTTCATGCGCTTCATTTAGTTTTTCACTCATGATATTAATACTATTAGCTAAGTCCCCTATTTCATCATTTGTTTTCACTTTCGCTCGTTCAAATTTCAAATTTGAAATATCTTCTGCAACATTACTTAATTCTTTCAATGGTCTGGTGATTGTCGTTGAAAGTATCCATACAAGTACGATAATGAGAAAAATCGTAATGCCAAAAATGTAAAAATAAAATGAATTTAACGTTTTTATTATTTCATTAGAATTTGCGATCGAAACTCCTACTAAAATTAACATATCGTCTTTCGCAATGTATTTCACAAAAAAACTAGATTTAATCTTTTCTTGATCATATATTTTATTCGCTTGCCCGAAGTTCTTTACTTTCATTACTTCTTCTTTTGTAATCCAAAGTTTATTAAGGGCAACCCTTTTCCTTGTAAGTTGCATACGTAACTCATCATTAATTCGATCTTCCGAATTGTTAATTGATGTATACGCAATCGTAACATTTCCTTTATTTTCAATGCTAGTAATTGCTTCATCCAGTTGTTTGCTCGGTATGGACTGTATTTGTGCTGTAATACCTTCTAAACTTTCTCGCGTTTTGTAAATATTATATTTCGGTAAAAGATAGTTAATTAATAATAAAGAGATTGTAAAAATAAGAATAACAGTTAAAGAAATGCTGAGAAATAGCTTTTTTCCAAGTTTATTCACTCTGCTCCTCCAAACTATATCCTAAACCACGATGCGTCTTTATAATATTTTCTCCTACTTTTTTACGTAATCTTCTTACATGTGTATCAACAGTTCGCTCTTCTCCGAAATAGTCAAATCCCCATACGATATCTAACAATTTTTTTCGAGTTAAAATCATGCCTTTATGATTTAAAAAACACTTTATCAATTCTAACTCTGTTTTTGTAATATCTAACTCTTTGTCATTTTTATAAACTTTATTTTTAGTGAAATCTATTTTCAAATCTTGAATTTGAATGACATCATCATGCTGTATAAGCTTTTTCGCCCTAGTTATTAATACGCCTGGATGAAATGGTTTTTTTACATATTCATCTGCGCCACTTTGAAGGGCTGCTAATTCATCTTCACTTTCACTTTTCGCTGTAAGCATTAACACTTTTACGCTTGAATTCTTTTTTATTTCCTGACAGACAGTAATACCACTATGTTTCGGCATCATCCAATCTAAAACAGCTAAATCAACTTTTTCATCATAAAATATTTGAAGTGCTTCTTCTCCATCTTTTGCTAATAAAACTTCGAAGCCTTCTTTCTCGAAATAAGCCTTTAAAATCCTTAACATATCTTGTTCATCATCTGCTATTAATACTCTCATACATTATCCTCCATTGCTATTAAACAAAAACCAATTGTATTATACAACTTCTTTGTTACATCAATGTGACAGAAAAATATTTGAACGTTTTAAGGGTATAGTAAAAACGAGGTGTTGTATTATGATTAAAAAAATCGGGGTCATTACTCTTCTTTGTTTCTTATTATCAACAAATGTGTTCGCAAATACAAATCAACAAATTGAAGTGTTTGATTGTCAAAAAGAAATGGTCGTTCAAAAACAATCTTTAGATCCAGCTATTCAAAAAGAAGCTGTTCAATACGCTAAATCCATTACTGGCCCGTTCAAAAACTTAAACGTCGTTCCAAAAGATGGTCACATGATAAAAATCCCATTATCTAAACCAACTTCTATTACAAATCAATGGTTACATACAACAATTGATGAAGTACTTATTCTCCTCCCGCTTAATCAAAAACCTTATATTATGCTTTACGATGATGAAAATAATCCGCATTTTTATTATGTGAAAGGTGATCCGAAGGGGTTATTGAAAGAAATGAATGTTAAATTATAATGTAAGAAAGATCCCACAAATATCATTTGCGGGATCTTTTATTTATCAGTTAGCAACTACATTTTCATTTAAAAAATGAATAACCTGTCTTTTATGATGGTTATCATGATCTATAAATTCTTTAATAATATATATAAGAGAATACGGCGTTCCAGTATGAGGACAATGTGATACCCCATTGGCTGTTAAAGGTGTCTTTAGATTTTCATCAGGCAGTAATTTAAGTTCTTTTACGAGTAACTCTCTTTTAGCTTTTGCTTCTTCAAGAAGTTTCACCTTAGATATACCTGATTTAGCATAATTAGATGCTAATTTATTATATGTATCAAAATCAGGGAACTCCATTCCCTGTCCATTTCTCACTGACGATAATGTCTCACGTAAAAGATAGTCATCCCAGTTCATAATATGTGATATGATCTCGCTAACAGTCCATTTCCCCTCTGATATTGGAGCCACCCACAATTCCTCTTTCATACCTTTCAATGTATTTAACCAAATTGAATATTCATTGAAATCATTAATAATTTTATTTTCTCCCATCATCCAATTCCCCATTCTAATATTAGATTCATATAAATTATAACATCAATCTACACAAAAATAGAACAAAAGTTCTATTAGAGGGATAAATAATAATTCATTACATCCTTTTATATAAGTTCAAATAATGGCTCGCTCCCACATATTTTGTCCCTTTCACAAATCCACTCGAAGTATAAAATTTGTCACCCTGTTCTGTATCTGTATGTAAGACAACAATATTAAAATATTTTTTCGCATCGTTTAAAATTCGTACTAACAGTAACCTCCCTAATCCTTTCCTTCGGTATTCTTTTGCAATATAAAATCTCCTTACCCTACCAATCTTATTGTTTTCTGTATATGGATCCTCATTCAGCCCTCCTATTCCAATTAACTTTTCCCCTTGAAAGATACCATGTAAACATTCTCCAGTTTTATTAAAGGTGTTTATTTTATTTTCATATTCACTTATTAGTCTTATTAGGAAATTAAATCCTTCTTCTTTACTTTCTTCAATGAGATAGTCGTATTCGTATATCATTAAATCTTCAATTTGTTGAATATGTATGTCTTTCAAGTAAATTCCCCCCTTAATATGAAAATACATAAAAATGCTCAAGAATCTTTTGTTCTGAGCATTTTTATGATTGTTACTTTATTCAATTCGTAGAATGGCTATTCTTCACTTCAGATATAAATCGATAATATAATTGTCTAATTTCTATACATTTAAAGCTATTTGTACACAAAAATCATGAATAAAGCCGTTTAAGTAAATACATTTATAATATCTCTCAAATATTATATTAGTTTATATATTTGCCATCCTTCTCTAACAGACTCAAGATACATTATAATTTGCTAATTGATATGTTTGTGTAACCACTGTTCAAATATCTTTAACTGTTCTGCAGTATGAAAGTAATGTTCCCCCGTCTCCATGACTTCTAATTCACAACAATGTTTTTTTGTAAAATCGTTAATAGTTTCAAATTCGCACAGTTCATCTTTTGCTCCGTACATAATATATGTATCTATATTCCATTTATTAATAGGATGTTCTTTTACATAGCATAAATAATCCCAATATAACTTTTGACCAATAGGTGTCTCTATAGTCATTTCTTTTTGCAAAAGTTCTGGTGTTACATTAAACCATTTCATCATATTTTCGATAATTCGTTCCATATTAACTACTGGTGATAAAAATAATGCCTTTTCTATCACATCATTTTGATAGGCTAAAAGGCTAAAATAAGCTCCTATACTACATGCAAACACGCTTACTTCTTTCCAATGTTCTTTTGCGTAATTCATAATTATAGATAATTCACTAACACAAAACTGTACTTTGCAAGGAGTATTATCATTTGTTCTTTCTCCATGCTCAGGTAAATCAAAACTTAATACTTGATAACCTTTTTGATTAGCTTCTTCACCTAATTTTTGAATAACTGCATCTTCCTTATTTGACATATTTCCATGTACTGCAATAAAAACTTTTTCACTTTTATCTCCCCACAAAACCGCGGGAATATTACTAATGTTAAAATTATCTTTCAGCATATTTCCTCCGTGTAATAAGATATATAGGAATTGGCAAAAAACTGCACACACTTTATAATCTCTGCACAGTAGGCAATATTCCCTTCAACTCAAGTAAATCATCTATTACTATATCCGCCTGAGCAAGTTCATCTTCTTGCGCAAAATCAAAATTGCATCCAATCGCAAGTAAGCCATTATCTTTGGCTGCGTTTATATCAGATAACCGGTCCCCAACTACAGCTGCTTCTTTTATATCATATTTGTTTAAAATACTTTTTACTAAGTCACTTTTATTAAGTGAGTTTATTTGTTCAATACTAAATGTTTCAGTAACCCATTGGTCTAAATCATAATAAGATACGATTGCTCGTAAATATTCAGTTAAACCATTACTAGCAATATATATTGAACAATTATTTTCTTTTATATATGCTAACACTTCTTTTACATTCGGGTATAATGCACCTTTTCCACTCTTAATGTTTTCAATTAATCTTTCTAAAAAAAATGCATCTGTTTGTTCTCTTACTTCAAGAGAATGATTTGGTAATAACGCTTCCCAAACTTTCGGTAAAGGCACACCCATGATTTCACGGTATTTATCAATAGGTGTTACCGTATCCCATAATTGCAATGAACGTAAATGATCAAAAGTATCATCTAACGATAATTCTAAAATTTTATCTGTTTGAAATAACGTTCCGTCCATATCAAAAATTAATGCTTGTAACATTTTACTCTCTCCTTTTGAATTACAATACAGTTTTACTTGATATATTTTTCAGCATCTCAACGATAATTTCCGAACAATAATTCGCTGCTGTTTTCGCGAAGTCATCATAAGAGACTTGTGCTTCATCGTCTGCGCTGTCTGAAATACATCTTATAACGAGAAACGGTATATCATTTATATAGGCAACATGTCCAATTGCTGCACCTTCCATTTCTGTACAATGCGGTGCATATTCGTCTATTAACTTCGCTTTTAGGTTTGAATCTTCAATAAAACATTCACCGCTTACAATTCTTCCTTCATGAACCGCAATATGTAAACAACTACAATTGCATGCTTTACGTGCTAACTCTACTAATTCCTTACTTGCGACAAATTCTTCTTGGAACGGGAATAAGTTTTTCATTTGAGTTTTACTTACATCGTGATGGGTAACATTCGTTGAAATAACTACATCGCCAACTTTTACATCCGGATGTAACCCGCCAGCAACACCTGTATTGATGATAGCATTTACATCAAATTTATGAATTAATGTTTGCGTACATGCGGCTGCATTTACTTTCCCTACACCAGAACGTGTAATAATTACTTCTGTTCCCATGAATTCTCCAACGTAAAAAGGTATTCCAGCAATTGTTTGTTCTTCTATTATAACTAGTTTTTCTAAAAGTAAGTCTATTTCAATTTGCATTGCTCCGATAATGCCGATTTTGTTCATGTATGTAGTCCCCTTCATTAATTACTCCCTTTAATTCTTTCAGACATAACTGACAATAAAAATTTCGGAAGTACAAGTTGTCTCTTTAACCGTTTCGGCTGTGAGAGTAACCTATACAGCCATTCGGTTCCAGTATCCCTCATAATTTTCGGTGCTCTTTTTACAGTACCAGATATTATATCAATCATGCCTCCAATACCAATAGATAGCGGAACGTTTAACGTTTGTATGTTTTCATAGATGAATTCTTCTTGTTTTGGTGAACCTAGTCCTACTAGCAATAAATGCGGCTTGAATTGCTTGATTTTTATTTTTACTTCTTCTATTTCTTCAACATTTACAAATCCATGCTGTCCTTTAAACTGTGCTCCTGGGAACTGCTCATTTAATTTTAATAATGCCTTTTTATTACTTTCTGGTGCGGCTCCAAAAAGAAAGACACGGTATCCATTGTCATTACAATATTTTATTAAATCATGAGTGATATCTGCCCCAGTAACACGTTCTTTCAAAGTTCCCTTCAATATTTTCGAGCCAATTATGACGCCAATCCCATCCGCTGTTATTAGATCCGCAGATAGTAACATCTTTTTAAACTGCTTTGATTTTTCTGTGGTTTCCTTTGCAGACATAACAATTTCAGGATTTGCAGTTACTACAAACCTTGGTTTCTCTTGTTGTTCATGTAGCCAACCTTTTAATAAACTTATAGCTTTTGCGTATTCTAAAGTTGAAAAAGGTATTCCTTTTATAAGCTGGTAATCCACTATACTCTCCCCTTACGTAAGCTGCAAATATTCATCGATATCTTTAGAAATTTGTTTAAAAGCTTTATCCCAAAATTCATAGCTTGTTATATCTATTTCAAAATGTTTTTTCATAAGCTCTTCCACTGGAGCTTTTCCTGTTTCTCGTAAAAACTCTTTATATTTCGAATGAAAAGTACTTTTACCTTCTTGAGCTATTTCTAATAAGCTAAAACTTACTAAATATCCAAATGTGTATGGATAATTGTAAAAAGGAACATCTGCTATATAAAATTGAATATATTTCATCCATACAAACGGCTGGTATTCACTTAAAGCATTTCCATATGCTTCTTTTTGTGCCATTATAGATAATTTCTCAATTTCATCAGCACTTAATGGACCCTCTTTACATTTTTCATAAAATGTTTTTTCAAACTGATACGATGCTCGTATTGCCATTACATAATTAAAACTATTTCTTATTTTCCAGCTAAGCAATACCTTTTTCATATCTTTACTATCCGTTGTTTCAATTAGATAATTTAAGAGTACCGTTTCAAAAAAAATAGATGCTGATTCAGCCGTACTCATCGGCAAATAATCATCTAAAAAAGATGTAGATTGTTCAAAACTCATATTATAAAAATGCCAAGCATGTCCTAATTCATGAGCAAGTACTCTTACACTATCAATTGTTCCATCATAACGCATTGAAATACGGGATTCTTTTTCACTGAAAAAAGGAGCACAAAACCCACCTGGTGGTTTATTATCTCTCGGTTCAGCATCTACCCATCCATTTGCTATTGCATTCTGTGCGAACTGTGCCAATTCTTCATCTATATTTTTTAGTGCATCATATATGTTTTTTACTGCTACTGAAAAAGGAATAATAACCTCATTATTTTCCTTTACTGTCATAAGTTCATGCCATGTAATCGAAGCTCTACCTTTCTTATACACATTTAAAGCACTAACTAATTTATCTAGATTTTCTTCTGT
Source organism: Bacillus cereus group sp. N14 (assembly GCF_016483555.1). Taxonomy (NCBI): domain Bacteria; kingdom Bacillati; phylum Bacillota; class Bacilli; order Caryophanales; family Bacillaceae; genus Bacillus; species Bacillus cereus group sp. N14. The sequence goes on along the minus strand of NZ_JAEHBQ010000003.1, from coordinate 272,607 downwards.
CGCATTCCACATTTGTAATAATACAGTTTCAGTAATACCATTCGCATGTAGAGATTGCGTTAAAATCCCTCCATCTTCTAATTCATTACTCTTTGTATTACGTATTCTCCCTATTTGATTTAATACAGTAGCAAAAATTTCTTTTTCCTTATGTAAGGCATTTGTTAATAACTCGAATACTTCTACTCTTTCCTTTTCATTATCACTATTCATTGCAATATTATTCGCTTGTCCAAATGATATTTGCTTATTATTGTGCTCTATTTCTATCTTATTTCTTAATTGTATGTACATATTTTCCCATGCACCAAGTTCATCTTTTATTAAATTAGTATTAAGATTATTGGAAGTTTCCATTTCGCTTTTCTGTATTACTTGCTGTACTTCACTTTTTAGTTCCTTCACTTTCACAGTCAATTTAGTAAGGTCAGATGAAACACTTTCTTCAACCGATTGACAGTACAAATAGTATTCTGCTTTTTCAATAGCTTGTATAAGCTTTGAAAGAATCTCTACATCTTTTGTTACAAAATATTGCTCTTTCAACTCCAAAATCGGAAATAGAATATCCTCATTCAAATACAATCGATTTAAATCCCATCTAGCAATTTCTTGCATTTTTATAGCCGCCTCCTATTTTTACAAATAGTTACAGATATTTCTCCCTACACAATTATATATGAAATGACAAAATTTCGATATCATTAAACATTCAGATTACTATAAATACATTCTTATTTATACTCTTTTCTTCTACCATTAAGTATCATTCCACATATAAAAAATACTCCCTCTACAAGATTGCATTTGATATAGGAAAACTTCAAAGATTTTATCTTCATCAATACCATATCGACCGATTATCACAGATTAAAAAATAAAAAAGGATTGATCAAAAGATCAATCCTTTACTCTACTTCATTTAAGAAAAATAACGTTATAACGCCAGGACCTGTATGTGCTCCGATTGCTGCACCAATTGTATTTACGATAAATACTTCACAACCGAATCTTTCCGTAATTAATGATTTTAATGCTTCAGCTGTTTCTAAATCGTCACCGTGAGTCATACCAATTGTTTGACCTTTAAGGTCTTTACCACGCTCTTCCATAATATCAACAATACGGCTTAATACTTTCTTTTTCCCTCGTACCTTTTCAAGTGGTACAAGTTTTCCTTCTTCCACGTTTAAGATCGGCTTAATGTTTAGTAAACCACCGATAAAACCAGCTACTTTACTTAAACGTCCACCTCTAACAAGGTACTGTAAGTCAGCTACAGTGAAGATGTGCTCCATATGGTTCATTAGAAAAGCGACACGGTTTAAAATATCTTCTTTTGATGCGCCGTCTTTTGCCATTTTAGCAGCTTCTAATACGACAAGCCCTTGACCAAGCGAAGCACATTTCGTATCAATAATTTCTAAATCTAAATCAGCATATGTTTCCTTTACTTCTTCTTTAATAACAACTGACGATTGATATGTACCGGACAGTTCAGATGAAAAAGCTAAATATATACAAGGATTACCTTCTTTTGCATAAGAAACAAATTTTTCTTGGAAAGTTTCAAGTGAAGGCAATGACGTTCTATAAACAGCGCCTTCTCTCATGTTTTGCAATAATGTAACTGACTCTAATGTTACTCCATCTAAATACTCTGTTTCTGCTTCATCATATACACGGAGTGGAATTAAATCAATATCATATGCTTGCAGCAATTCTACTGGTAAATCCGCCGCACTATCCGTAATGATTTTAACACCCATTTTTAAACCTCTATTCTGTTATAAATATAAAATAATAAAATAAAAATAGTACTTTTAAATTATATACGTAAAACTTAAATGAAGAAAGGAAAACACTTTATATTGTATGCACTATTCTTCAAAACTTGAACTATTAATGAAAATGATTCTATTTTAAACACCTTTTTCTTATTATTTTTCTATAACACGAATAATTTTATAAATATTTTGTATCATTATATTTTAATTCTTTATCTTAATATAATCTTTTCAAATTCATACTGTTTAAAATTTAAAAGCCAAATCCAATAAAGGAAATGGCTTTTAAATTTTCATAAAATAACCAAACTTTATTTTCCATCACATTGTTCTCATTATTATTTTGGCGATGTTAAATATTAGTCCAGTTATGATTAATATTTATAGCCTGTACTATAATTAAAACAGTGAATATTCACCTGTAAGAATCACTAGATAAAAAACAAGTTAAACATTTTATAAAATATTTAATTTTACTAGTAAAGCTAATAAAATTTGGAGAAGAATTTGAACATTTACTGCTATGTCTGTATCCGTAGTCGTAACTGTAACATTTCTAGAATTTCTAATAACAGTTTCTTGTTTATTAATTTGTTTAATAGATGATTTTTGAAACAATTCTTGTGCTACACGGTCAGCTTTTTCACTGTCTGCTATAGAAACACTTATTATAACCACAATAGCTGCTTGTAATGCTGCTTGAATAGATAAAGCAGCTTTTGTATCTGTAGTAGTAACTTCTACATCTGCTGAATCTACAATTGTAATAGATTCTTCAGAAATTTGGTACGTTTTACTTTCTTGCGCAGCTGCTTCTGAAACGCTAGCATTTTTAAAAGACGGATGAGGATTTGAGGAATCTAATGCACTCCACTTTTTATTTTCATCTGAATGACATGTTTTGTCCATACGTTCACCCCCTTTCAATCTAAATAATTATTAACTTGTGATTGTATTTCAGAAACAATACTTTTAATTTGCTGCTTTTTTTCTGGTGATAAATTTTTTAGTTTTTCTTCATTGATCCCATGCCTATTAAAAATATCTGAGAGTAAAAGGTCTATAATTATATTCTTTTGATCCTTATCAAACTTAAAGGAAGAAAATTTATTTAAATCATCCATTTACAATGTCACTCCTATCAGTTTTCTATAAAAATTTCAAATAACTACCAGCATTATATGCATTTAAATAAAAATTGCTTGGACAAGTAACTTAATCTTCTATTTTCACTTCTTTTTACTAATAAAATCAAAAAGCTGTCTTCTAATACGAAGACAGCCTTCCTTTACTTCACATATATAAGTTTTATTCAATGTTAAATTATAAGTTCACCTTTGTTATTGTGTAGTTTTCCACACTTAATTTCCCATTAATCTTGAATATTAATTCAGTCATAATGAGAAGTCCAAGCTTGTACCACATATTACAACAAAAAAATATTTACTTAGAGTGAACCCTTATAACTAAATATAAATGGGATAGACACTTTATAAAATGTTTAGTTTAACTAGTAACGCTAATAAAATTTGAAGGAGAATTTGAATATTCACTGCAATATCTGTATCAGTAGTTGTTACGGTTACGTTTCTGGAATTTTTAATAAATGTTTTTTGTCTATTAATTTGTTTAATAGATGATTTTTGAAACAATTCTTGTGTTATTTTATCTGCCTTTTCACTATCTGCTATAGAAACACTTACCACAACCACAATAGCTGCTTGTAATGCAGCTTGGATAGATAGCGCAGCTTTTGTATCTGTAGTAGTAACTTGTACATCTGCTGAATCTACTATTTCAATATATTCCTCAGAAATTTGATCGATTTCATCTGTTTGTATAGCTTCTTCTAAAAAATTTGCATTTTTACTAAATGAATTAGAATTTAATGATTCTGAATCCTGATTTATTGATTCAGAATCCACTTTTTTTGGTTCGCAATCCTTTTTTATTGGCTCAGAATCCACTTTTTTTGGTTCGCAATCCTTTTTTATTAGCTCAGAATCCACTTTTTTTCGTTCAGAATCCCGATTTAATGGATCCCGGTTTTTCTTTCGTCTACAAACTTCACAATCACACATAAAATCACCCCTTTTAGACTAAAAAATTAGCAATATGAAAATATTGGCTAACTACTAGCATTTTATGTATTTTCAAAAAAATTGTTTGGACAAGTAACTTGATTTTCTATTTTACTTCTAATTCTTTTTTCTAATAACAAAAAGCTGCCTTCTAATAAGAAGACAACCCTCTTTTATTTCACATTTATATAAAAGACCCATACTTAAATACACTAAACTTCATATAATATATTGCATCCTTTCTTTTTAGAATAAGTAGTCGTTACTGAAGGGCACTTTTCAAAGTGCTCTTATCTTTAATCCCCCTCTTTTTCAGGAAGAGTTTTTTTACTAAACCCTAATATGATTTGTATCACTAAGGCTAGGGATTACCACATTTCCTTAATAACTTCAATTAATACAGTAGCTACTAATTAAAATACCCCTATGATCTTCTCTACACTAAAAAAATCGTGCGTTACCGAACGCATGAACTAATTTTTATTTTGACTATGTAACACTAAATTCACAAGATTATTATCCTATATTTGGTGAAGCCATCATTTCAATGCCAGCAACCCCACACTTTTAACTAATAACTTAAACAAATGTGCTATCTCAAGGTTCCTTTGATATAGTATCTTATGTTCTATATAATGAAGAGAGCGCTAGTATTCCGAAGGAGGATGTATATGAGTATTCAACTAGCTACATCTAACGATTTAAAATGGATTAATAGTCAATATGACTCAATAGGATTTGTACGAAGTGATTTAAAACGAGATCAAGTTGCAATTATTACATATAACAACGAGTATGCAGGTGTGGGACGATTAGTCCAAATAGATGATGATACTATAGAAATGGGTGGAATTTTTATTCTTCCTCAATTTAGAGGGTTACAATTAGCTGGGGAACTTGTATCATTTTTAGTAGAAACTGCGAAAAAATTACAAGTAAAAAATGTATATTGTCTTCCTTTTGAGGAATTAGAAAACTTTTATAAGAAATATGGCTTTACTGAAGTTGATGCTACAAAAGAGGTTATCCATCCAATTATTCTAAAAAAATATAACTGGTGTTTGGATACTTATGATAAACATGTTTTACTATTTAAGTTGTGAGTTTCTAAATTAAGATTTAACACCTTGTATTTCCCCACATGTAAAAAAGATTTATCACGTTTCACCTAGTTAATTAACGTATTGTTAATTACTACATTGGCAGTATTTCACTTCCAATGCATGTTAGCTAGCTTGTTTGCAGACTTGCTAGCACTTTTTGTGTTTTTCTATTAAAAACTCCTAAAAAAATTCAACTGATTGATAGTGAAATAATCATTTATGTAATTCGCACACGAACTTCCTGTTCTTGTAATAATTGGACGTTTAGTTCCAATATAATATTTTGCATTAACTGGTAGATCTTATCATGATTTTCACTTTGTTCTGATGTAAATTCAATACACTGAAATATATAACCTTCTACACGTAAGCTTCCTTTTTCAATTATAGATGGATTTTTTCCTTTCTTTATTATTTTTGGCAATAAGAATTCTTTGTTTGTTACAATAATTTCCTGTGATACTTCTTTTATTTCTATAACTGTTTCTTTAAAAACAATCTTTTCTATTAGACTAATTTCACCTTTATACCTCCCTATTTCAATTGGTAATTTCGCAGTTATATAATTATTTACATCTGCTTCAACTTCCTTCTCTAATATTATACCGTGGATAGGAATCCATGAAGATGAGCCTACCCAACTCTCTTCAATATTCCCTTTTTCTTTTTGATTAGAAAGTTCTAAAAGTACCCTCTTTTCATGAAGGTTTGAAGAAACTAAATTACAATCAATCTCTCCATGATAATATTCCATTGTAGTTAGTAACGTAGAATCCAGCTCACGCCCTCTTGCAACTTCTTCATTACGAAATACATATACTTCTTGATTTTTCATATTCATATTAGGGAATTTTTTAAAACTAGTAACATCTGAAATAATAGAAAATGGGGTTTTCACTTCTATTGAACGTTCTGAATTCGCTATTTTTGATTCAGTATCTATACTTTTTCCCTCTAATCCACTCGTTTTATGTTCTTTTCCTAGGACAATTTTTTCAATTTTTTTCTCAGATTCATTTTCTTTTTCTTCTTTTTGGGGCTCTGGTTCTTTATTTTCCTTTTCTGCTTGTATTGCTTTTTCTTCTTTTTTGGGATCTGTTTCTTTATTTTCCTTTTCTGCTTGTATTGCTTTTTCTTCTTTTTTTGACTTTGTTTCTTTATTTTCCTTTTCTGCTTGTATTGCCTTCACCTTACGTTCTGGTCCTTTACCTTCTTTCTCTACTTGTATTGCTTTCTCTTTTTTCTCTGAATCTGTTTGTTTACTTTTCTTATTTTCTCTTATTTCATGAGATTGCTCTTGATCAATCAGTATCTCTCCTTTGTAAACTTTGTTCCATATTTTCTTACCAACCCATGGATTTTTCATCACCATCCCCCCACCAATGAAACTCATAAAAATATATTTTTGTACGCGACCATTTCATTATTATATATGTTTTATAAAACAAAAAAAAACATTGTCTTTTTATCAAAGACAATGCTTTTTTAGTTTTACACTCGTACTTGTTGCACTTGTAAAACTTTCACAGTAAGATCCAGTACAATTTTCTCACGAAGAGTCTCAAATGATTCGTTTAATTCTGTTGGACAAGGAGAGAAGTCTAATTCAAAAAATTGAGCGCTAACTAATTCGCAATATGGTTGTTCATTATAAAAAACAGTATTTTCAAAGAAGTATTTGTCTAAACGTGGTAAGTCACCGTTATTAGGATTAATAAAGTGAGATGTAGTATCTGAGGAAGCAGCTACTATTGCTAGTGATAGAAAATCTGTTTCTGTTAAATCTGCAAAACCAGAAAATGGAACATTTGCGATACGATCAAATAGTACTGAATTACATCCACTACCTGCATATTCAATGTTTTTACGAATATATCCTTGTACAAATAACTTTGCTCTTGTAACTCGGCGGTAATTTGTACCTGGTACTGGAGTGAATGCTACTGGAACTAACTTACACTGTGTTAAAAATACGTTTTTTAACACACGTTTAATTTCGGATGCTGCAGGTGCTAATGGAACATCTGATTCTACAACAATTTGAATTGTTCTTTCGGCTAATACCACTGGAATTTTTACAATCGGTGCTCCTGGTGTAAGAATTGGTGCTGCTGCCTCATCACTTAATGGTGTTTGGGTTTGTCCTACTACCTGACATGGTACATTAATTGGACATTGTTCACTCATAATATATAATCTCCTTTATAAAAAAATTAGAGTTTTTCAACTCTCTATACTGTATATGTACTTTTTCTATTAATGCGTGGGTTTGTATCATAGTCACTTTTATCATTTGCAAAATAAGAGATTCATTTCCCCTTGATAGTTAAAAACATATAAATTAATAAAAGGAGCCTATACTGATATCTACCTATATAAAATAGAAGGTCTCGACTTTTTTCTGTTAGAGCTAATAGGTGTTCCAAAATTAATTTTTCAAGAGTCTTTTATTCCATCTAACAAAGGTTAATATTTAATAAGAACCATTTACCGACTTTTTAATATCCACAAAATAGAAGGTCTCGACTAATTTATCTTTTTATAAAAAATAAAAACGGACTAAAAAAGCCAGTTTTTACACTCAATATATTATAGAATATTCTTATTATTTAACTAATTATTTTATTTTCTAATGTTTTGATAGAGTTTTTAAAAACTCTATCAAAGCATTCTAGTTATCTGTCTTTCCCTTTAAACTCTTTACTTTGTACACATCTTACACTCTCTGCCCATTCATCTATTATCCACAAAATACGTATCATACGCCTTATCAAAAACATATCCTAACTTTTCTGCTAGTTTCGCAGATGTAGTATTTGCTGCATCCCAGTTTGGATATATCCCTTTTTCTAAACAATCCAAGATTAACGCCGCACTAACTATAGTTGCCAACCCTTTTCTTCTATGGTTGTGATCAGTCGCCACTTCGATTTCAATCCCATTATCATAAATGCTATATGATGATGCACCGCATATAACTTCTCCTGTATACAAAATACAATACCCTATACCTCGATTTATATAATCTTCAACTGATTGAAATTGACTTGTAAAATCTTCAGAGACTTTATGTAATGTAGGGTTATTTACGATATCTTCATCTATTCTTCTTAACTCGTATCCTTTTGGAAGCACTGATATAAAAGATTGTAATTTTGAACGATTAAAAACTTCTGCATTACGTTTGAATTTATAGCGTAAAAACTTATCTATTTTTCTTCCGTAAAATGTTTCTAAACGCTTTTTCCACTCTTCACTATTTACGATTACTAACATTCTATCAGGAATGTTACGTACTAATTCTTCTGTTTCTTTCGCATTTGAATCCCCAGCATAAAATGTGAAAATCCCTATCGTAACTTGCGCTACTGTTGGATTTTCAAGATTATTTACCCAAGCGGTACCCATATGTCCTTGTAAATAAGAAAGTAAAACAACGTTATTGAAATCTTCGAACATAGTAACTAATTTTTCTCTTGTATGTATATTCGCTTCATATATCATTTACATTCCTGCTTTCTTTAGAATTAATGTACTTCTACTCTTTTCTACATATAAGCAAACGTCTACTACATTCCATATAATTATAAATTATTCATAAATATAAAATTATTATAACATTTCATCAAAAAGTAAATGACTTCCTAGTGTATAGGTTTATAGATAATATACTTAATAATAATTCACAATCTATAATCTTTTATTATGTAAAAACCCTCAACATTAGTCTAAGGGTTCATTTAAATATATATGTTATAACTCATCCTTATAAAGAAATGATTCTGTTGCCCCGTTTTTATATACTTTAGTCACTTGAACAACTGATGTGTACGCATTATCGTCATTCGATATCATCTTTCTCATCTCTTCTATCTCGGTATTACCAGCTCCACTCTCAATTTTCAAACAGTTCGATATGTTGAGGTATCCACTCGATGCGAAAAGAATAATAAACGTAAGATCAGGGAAATTAATGAACAGTATTCCAAACTTTAAAGGGTTCGTAGCCGTATCAGATAATACTAGTCGGAAACTTAATAATTCAGGCACTTGAACAAAATCTTTAGAAACAATTGCTTCACCTATTATAGTAATTTGCTTTACTATATTTCCCATCTCATCTATAAACTCAGTACAACTAGGTGCATCAATTGTTTTTGCTTGAAGTGATAAATTCAATTCTGGATTGTGAAAGTCAAAAAAGAGTGTACTTCCTTCGGTTAAACATTGCGGACAAATATTTCCAAGTAGACTAAAATCCTCTTCAATAAATTTAACTTTCGTTTTACAACTACAAACTTTTCCTATTCGAATTGCATCAATCTTAGAGCAATCTACAAAAATAACCTCATTGTCCTCTTGTACGAAGGATACGATACCATTCCTCTTATTAAATGAAAGAAAATAAGATACAACAATTTCATTTCCTGCTATTACAATACTCTCAACTTTAGTATACGGTTCAAGACTTTGTAAAAATTCACATATACTATTTTGGCAACATCCACAATCACGTTTCGGCTCACAATCCACTTACACTCCATCCCTTCCCAATATGTTTTTATCTAATACATATAATATGAGCGGAGTATAAAAAAAGCTTGGACAATATAACTTTAACGTAAGAATTCACACTAAGTATAAGGAATAACACATAATTTTTACTATAAATATATATAACAATTTCATCTTTCATGAAAAAAACGTTATAATGAAGTGTAGCCTCTACGATTACGTTATAAAGGAGAATAAAACAATGGCTAAAATTAAAGTATACCAAGCAAAAGAAGAAAATATGGATGCAGTAAAGAACATCATTGATGTCGAGGAACAAAACCCAACTGCTGAAAACTTACAAAATCTATATGCATGTGTATTAGAAACAGAAGATATGGCATTGCCTGAATCATACATTGAAGAAGATATCTTAATTGATTCTATGGAAGTTATGGTTAACGCTTCTCAAAACAAACTAAGAGACTTAGGTGCATACGATGTTATCGAAGTTCAAAACAAAGGTAAGAAAACACAAATTTTATTATTAGCAGACGAAGAATACGAAATTATCGAAGGCTAATCTAAATCCGTACATACGAAAAAGCTCCTTTCCAATTGGAAAGGGGCTTTTTCATTACGCTTTTGATGTTTCACTCTTTTTATTCTTTTGTTGTTTCTTAATTACCATACGCTCGTTTCCCATAAAGAAAATAAATATGAATGCTAGACCTGCTGGTACTAATGCCCACATAAATGTTTGAACAATTGAACTAGAAAGAGCATCAATAATCTTATCTAATATTTGTGGAGGAATTTGAGATCTTGCCGATTCTGATAAAATGGCTCTTGAATCCCCTAATGTGTTTGTATTCATTCCCCCGCTCATACCTTTAAATGCTTCTTCTAATTGATCTTGGAAACCTGTTCTTTGGATCATTCCGAAGATTGTAATACCTAGTGTCATTCCTAATGAACGAATGAAATTACTCGTTGAAGTTGCAGATCCACGCTGTTCCATACCGAAGTTGTGAATAGCTGCCATACTTAGTACAGAGAATGAGAAACCTACTCCAAATCCAATGATAATCATATAAAACGTTAATAATATTCGACTTGTTTCTGGCGTTAATGTGCTTAATAAAAATAATCCAATTAGCATAATAACAGCAGAAATAATCATAATGTTTCGGTAGCTAAGCTTCGTCGTTAAAAATCCACCTAACTGCGCTGTTACGACTGATCCTAACATCATCGGTAAAAGTAATAATCCTGAGTTTGTTGCAGTGCCACCGTATACACCTTGAATGAATAACGGTATGTATACAGTTGCTGACATGAACGCAGCACCGTAACATAATGCAATAATGGTACTCATTCCGAATAAACGTTGTTTAAACATTTCAAATGAAATGATTGGTTCTTCTACTTTACGTTCAATAAAAATAAATGCAATAATTAAAATAGCGAATCCGCCAAATAAACTTAAAATAAAGTTAGAATCCCAATCATACTTTTGTCCACCTAGTTCTAAAGCAAACATTAGCGAAACTACTGCACCAACTAAAGTAATTGCGCCAAACCAATCAATTTTTTGCTTTCTATGAACTCGTGATTCTTTATAAAATAATGTAATAAAAATAAGTGCTAAAACGCCAAGCGGTAAGTTAATGTAAAATACCCAGTGCCAGCTTATGTAATCTGTAATATACGCACCAAGCAGCGGACCAAAAATACTTGATAAACCAAATACTGCTCCGAATAATCCACCCATTTTCCCGCGCTTTTCAGGAGGGAAAATATCAAAAACGATAGTAAACGCGATCGGCACTAATGCTCCGCCGCCAATACCTTGAATGGCACGATAAATACCTAACTGTGTAATATTTTCAGCAGTACCACAAAGTGCCGAACCAATCATAAAGACGATTAAACCGAAAATAAAGAATCTCTTTCTACCATACATATCTGATAGTTTTCCGAATATCGGCATACCTGCCATTTCTGCGACCATATAGGCAGAAACGACCCATACAAAGTTTTCAAGGCCTCCTAAGTCACCAACAATCGTTCCCATCGCTGTTACGACAATGGTATTGTCCATTGATGCCATTAAAATACCTAGCAATAAGCCTGCCACAACAAAGCCGAGCTTATTATTCTTCTCAACCATAACCTTGCTCTCCCTCGTACTACTTATATTTGTTTATGTTCTTTTACGACTGCATTACCTTTTTGGTTAAAACTAGTATGATATTCTACAACACTAATTTCACATCCTGGACCAATGGTAACGTTGTTTCCTCTTACAACTTCAGCAATCGTATGCTCTAAATAAATTTCATCTCCTTCAATGATAGACGTTTGGAGGCTTCCAGCATGACTTGTAAATGGAATAAATCTCGCTTTTTTACGAACGGTAATCTTTTTACCGCCGATTTCTCTCACTTTGCTACCTTCATAGCGAAGTGAAATTTCAATATTTTCAGCATTAAGTAATCCATCACTTTCAAGGCCACCAGTTAGTGATAGTTCTTCAACTTCAATATCTCCTTTTACATTTAAAGCGCCTTTCACATCTACGAAATCACCAGTTAACTTCCCTTTAACTTCTATCATACCTCTTACTTTCGTTTTTTCAATATGAGCATCACTATTCATTTGTGTATTTCCGTATACTTTTACATATTCAGCAGTTACATTTCCTTGTACTTCACTATCTCCATACACGACATAATTTTTCACTTTCATATTACCTTGTACATCACTCGTGCCGTACGTTTTAAATTCATTACAACTCATATCATTAGAAATCGTTCCTTCGCCGCGTATCTTCACTTTGTTATAATCCCCGCCTGCTGAACTACCAGAACCATTGACAGTAAGACTATGTTGATGTTCCATATTACTTTCTCCCTCCCATTAAACCTGCTTCATTTCTTTTACATTTGCGCTTTTATCAACAGTAAGAACACCCGTATATTCAATCAATTCAATCTCACAGTTCGCTCCTACTGTCACATTGTTTCCTCTTACCGTTCTTATGTGAGCATAATCAATATCAATATTGTCGCCTTCTAATAGTTCAGCCTCTAATTGCATACCAAATACTGATTTAAACAGTCTACTAAAAGTACTTAGTCTATGTTTTACTTTAATCGTTTGACCACCAATTTCTTTTGCTCGACATGTACCGTGAATATTAATATTTATTTCATCGGCGCTTAATAATCCACCAATTGTAAATTGTCCTTCTGAAGAAAAAGTATCCACTTCACAATTCCCATCAATCGTTGCTTGACCGTTGATTTTAAATTCGTCTCCAGTTACATTTCCACCTACTGTACCTTTTCCTGCAATTTTTAAACTGTTCGCCTTCACATCTTGCGTAATTGTTGCTTTCCCATCAATTCGCATCGTTTCCGCAATAACTGTACCATCAACTTTACCTGATCCACTAATTCTTGCATTGCTACTTTTCAAATTTCCAGTAACAGCACCATATCCGTTACATTCAAATTGGTCACATTCAATATTTCCATTAACAGTCCCTTTTCCATTTAATTGCACTTTATGAAACTCGCCGCCATTCGATGAACCGTAACCATTTATAATCAAATTATCTGTACGCATACTTTCTCCTCCACTACAACAGTTTCGTTTTTAATGCTTCGGTATATTTCATAATCGCTTCGCGTAAAACACTTTTGGTACCTTTTTCAAAAATTAAATCGTCCACGTTTGAAACTAAGAAACATGTAGAAATCCCTAACTTTCGGACGATGATTAAGTCACAAGTTTTATGCTTAATCGCTTCATAATTTTCACGTAAAACTTGCAAGACCATTTTTCCTTCTTCTAAACTAATCTCTCCCGATTGTAGTAACTCTTCTAACATATACACATAAAGAATATCTACAAATTGAAACTCTATTGTTTTATTCGTTTGTTCTATGAAGAATTGTAAAACTGGCTCTGATGCAATCCCTTTACGTAAGACGTCTTCCTTAGTTAAAAGAATTTCGCTCACACTCGGTGAAAACATATTTGCTAGTTCATCAAGTGATAAATCTTCTTTCATCGTTTGGATTTTATCAATACGCTCTAATATCTTTTCTTTCGGAAAAAATGTCTCTTGACCCGTGAATGTTGACTTTCGTACAAACCAATCTTCCGGTATTAAATTTTTTCTTTTCCACCTATATAACTGTCCGTATGAAATACCAGTTAGTTCTAATAAATCTTTTTTTGAAATTAAATCTGTACTCAACTGTATAACACTCCTTCCTGATAACAATGTAACATAACACTGTTACGTTGTAAATGGACTTTTATCGTAAGTAGCGTAACAATGTGTAAAACAAACCTGTTTCACACACGAAAAAAAGGCTCTTACACATTATGTAAAATGCGTAAAAACCCTTATTTATCAACATGTAAACCATATTTCATAAAAATCAATCCACCCTTGTGAATTAATCATTATATTTTGTACTTTTTCGTGAGAAGTTACTTGTTGTTTGTTACGATATAAAGGAATAATATGAATGTGACGTAACAAAATGTCCTCAATATCGCGTAACAATGTAACTCTATTCTCTAAATCTTCTTCTTTAAAATAAGGGGAGAACTTTTTATGAAAGTCCATGCTGCTTTGCCCATGAATAAAACTATTTTTTGTAAGAAACATATATAGCAGACTATCTTCTATTCGTTCGCTAATTGTTGCACTATCATGCATCATATCAGCCTTTTGTATCGTACTGATTTCCAATAACTCTTCAACTTCAAGAAAATTAGTTTCTACACGAATCCCGTACTTCGCACACTCTTTCTGTATCCATTGTGCATCTTCTACATGATCTTGTCCTGTAAATGTGTAGAGTTGTAGCACTTCATGATGATACATACTCCTTTTCACTAAGCATTCTATCTCTTCCTTAATCTCTACTTTTCTTTCATTTGCTAATATTAGTTTTTTTGCCACTTCTCCACGTTCTCCGCCGAGTTCTTGAACAATTCTATCGCCATCAATGATTTTATGTAGTGCCTTTCGAAACAGCTCATCTTGCATTGGTCCTTCTTTTACAAGATTGCACGTTACATATGTCACGTTCGATTCAAGCCGAGACAACTCTTTATTAGGCTTTTCTTTATCTTTATATTGCGCCTTTACTAACACGTCATACGTATTTACATTTTTCTCTACATTCATTAGTTCAATTCGGTCAAGAAAAGGTCTTTCACGATAATATAAATCATGCACTTCCAATACAAATAATTGTGCATTTTTCTCGCGTAATATAAAAGGTCCTGTACCAATAAAGTTTCCTGCTTCATCTTCATTTACGATAGAACACTGTTCTGCACTTAGCATATGTAAAAACATCCTATTTTCCGTATGTAATTGAATTTCAACAACAAATTCATCCACTGCACGGACATTTTCAACATGTTGCAACATCCATGCGTGTGGGTTGTTTTCCGCTTTCATAAATCGATTCAATGAATGTATAACATCATGTGCGGTAAGTCGTTTTCTATTATGAAGATGAACGCCTTTTCTTAAATAAAATGTCCAAACCTTTCCAGCGTCATTATATTGCCAGTGAAAAGCAAGTCTTGGCTCTATACAATTTGTTTCCTCATTCACATATACGAGTGTATCAAAAATATGTTTAACCATATGACATTCTGAGCGCATCGTAGCGTAGACCGGATCTAAAGCGATGTCTAGATTCATTTGTACTTGCAACCGAAGTACATCTTTTCTTCCTTCAGGTGTCCTTTCTATTTTATGACCAAATATTGAATCTACCCAAGCTTCATACTCTTTCTTTACTGATGGAAATTGTGAGCTGTATCGTTCCACAAATGAGATTCCACTTTTCACATCCCCTTTTTTCGTTAGTTCTTTTCCTCTGTCTAAAATTAATTTCATCGGTTGCTTTTGAAATATTAATTTAGAGCGATTCCCTCTCCCGCGCCCTGGAAACCAAGTGATCCAATTTAACTCTTCTAATTTTTTTATAATTAATTTACTATTACGCTCCGTACAAAATAATATTTCTGCTATCATTTGTACTGTTACTTCTAATTGCTCTCCTTCTTTTTTCCCTTTCCCATAGGCAACCCATAGTTCAATGTATTGATCTAAAATAAACATCATATTCCCCCTAAAAGGTGAAAAATATTCCCTATTCTTTTTACCCTTTTTCCAATTCTCCTTTCATCTTATCATTTCAATATAGAAAGGAGGAAATAATATTGAACAATCTCTTTTTACGTTACAATAAACCAATCATCATTAGACTGTGCGGTGAATTATTAACTCGAACAACAGAATCCATGTTAGCTATCATTATGATTATTTATGTTAATAAGATGCTAAACGGCAATATTATGATGACTATGCTTATTTTCGGATTACAACCGCTTTCGGACATTATATTTACACTTATTGCTGGAAGAATGACTGATAAATATGGGCGAAAGAAAATTATGTTACTCGGCTTATTGCTACAAAGTGTTGCAATCGGCAGCTTCATCTTTGCTCAATCCGTTTTTATATTTGCTTTGTTATATGTCATAAATGGGGTTGGCCGTTCCTTATATATTCCTGCTCAACGTGCACAAATAGCTGATTTAACAAAACAAAATCAGCAAGCAGAAATCTTCTCGCTTCTGCAAACGATGGGAGCAATAGGTACCCTAATCGGCCCTTTAATCGGTACTATTTTTTATAAGACTCACCCTGAATATGTATTTACAGTGCAAAGCATTGTACTTATAGTATATGCAGTCGTTGTTTGGACGCAGCTTCCAGAAACCGCTCCGGCAATGACGACACCAACGCAAAAGCTTGAAGTATCATCTCCAAAACAATTTGTACACAAACATTACGCCGTATTTGGACTTATGGTTTCTACACTTCCTATTAGCTTTTTTTATGCACAAACTGAGACGAATTATCTTATTTTCGTGAAACATACTTTTACGGATTTCGAACTCATACTCGTTTTTATTTCAACATGCAAAGCTATTATGGAAATCTTTCTGCAAGTTTTCCTCGTGAAATGGTCTGAACGATTTTCCATGGCGAAAATCATCATTATTTCTTATGCCTGCTATACAGTAGCTGCACTTGGCTACGGGCTTTCAGCAACAATCGCGTCACTATTTTTCACATTACTCTTTTTAGTCATCGGTGGAAGTATTGCTTTAAACCATTTACTTCGATTCGTTTCAGAAATCGCTCCTTCAGATAAACGTGGATTGTATTTTTCAATTTACGGGTTACATTGGGATATATCTCGAACGTGCGGTCCTGTTATTGGTGCTGTTTTATTAAGCAAACTAAACGGCAGTATGCTATTTTATATTTGTGCTTGTTTCTTAATAATTGGGGGCATTATTCAGGCTCTTTTTGTTCAAAATTTAGAGCGTAATAAAATAAAAAAAGACATTTCAGAGCATACTCCTCATGTTTTATAGGCTGCTTTGCTCATCCTTTTAACAGTAAAAAGAAGGCTATCACAAAAGTCTTGATGACCTTTGGTGATAGCCTTCTTTATTACCCTGCCATTTTATTAATACTATCTTCTGGTGAAAATACCGAAATATGATTTACGTTACCAGTTGATTCTGGAATAATGAATTTCAACTCAAACTGATTGTTTACTTTATATACGTATATTTTATCTTCCCCATTTACTTTAACTGAAGCTGGTTTTCCTAATGCTTTCTCTATTTCTTGTAATGTAATTGATTTTAGCTCTGCATGATAGGAGCGTACATCAAAAACTTGTGATCCTTTATTAAAACCGAAGGAAACATTTTCATTTGTAAACGTAGCGTACATTCCGTTACCTGCTTGTTCCGTTTTATCTGCTTTCCCCCACGCTTTTTCTATTTCTTCAATATCTCCTGTATGAGCTGCGAACGGAACATTAGGTACTTTTCCTTCTTTCGCTAGTTCAAACAAATCTTTAATGTGGTTAATTGATTTTTGATTTATTACTGTATCTTTCGTGCTTGAATCTGTCTTTGGTTTTGCTGATCCTTCATTATTTGATTTTGCTTCAGGCTCTTTCTTTTCTTCAGAAGAATTATTTTGTTCGTTTTTACTATTTTCAGAGGTTGGGTTTGTTTCCTTTTTTTCGTCTGTCCCTTTACATGCTACTAATGCAAATATGCATGTAAAAGCGAGAAATAACATAGCTATCTTTACATACACTTTCATACATTTCAGCCCCCTATTATAATCTTATTCCTTTTGATAACCAATCCATGACACCACTTTTCAAATTGTGTTTGTTCCAAAAAATAAATACTTCACTCTCTCCCAATGCTTGTACAACATATTCTACAAAAGCTGTTCCTAAAAAATAACCGAGTCGGTTGTATCCAAAATACTGTCCTCCCGATAACCGGAACCACTCTTTCTCTTTTTCGAGCGTCCATCCTTCTATATAATCTTCCAAAAAACGATTCTTTATTTGTTTTTCATTTTCTATATAGCATTGTAACCAACGTTCACCATCATTGTTATATGAGTAGTACACTGATTCATTTACGCCTTTTATAATTTGCTTTGATAAATATGTTGCAACACCTTCACGATACAAAGTAACTGCCGCGTCAGTCCACTCAGCTTTTGTCCAATCCATTCCATCATTGTGTAACATAACATTATGATATATATGTCCTATTTCGTGAGCGACAATAACACGAAGGTGATTTACATCTGGAGATAATTTTTCTGCCGCAAAAAATATGTCCCCAATAATTTCCCTTTCTACAAATGCATTAGAGCCAAACCCTCCAACAAAT
This sequence comes from Bacillus cereus group sp. N14, assembly GCF_016483555.1. Taxonomy (NCBI): domain Bacteria; kingdom Bacillati; phylum Bacillota; class Bacilli; order Caryophanales; family Bacillaceae; genus Bacillus; species Bacillus cereus group sp. N14. Next base: position 254,310 of record NZ_JAEHBQ010000003.1, on the reverse strand, counting down.
AGATGGAAATTCATATTTACATCAAAGTTATATTTATAATGATATTCATTCGTTATCTCTTGAATAATAGTCGGTAATGTTTCTGCAATGATACGAATTTCTTCTATTTTTGCGGGATATCGTTTAATGGCATTAGAAACTCGTTCTCTCGTATGTGGACAATGATACTTAAAGTATTCTTCAAATATCTCTGGATGCGAAGTAAAGTATTGGTTGAGGACTGCTAATTCTACATCGTTACTTTCCCATAATTTTAAAAAACTTGGAATTGTATTATTTATCATTTTTTCCATCTCCTTATATATCCCTTCTCGCCATTTACACTGCAATCCTTCCTGAAACGTAGAAAAAGCAACAAAGATGAGTCTTCTTTGTTGCTTTTTCTGTTTAATCAAACCATTTATCACCATCAGAAATCCATTTACCATTATGCAAATCATAACATTCATCATAATAATAAAAAAAGCTGCCCAAAAAGGACAGCTTTACATATGTATTTTTACACTTCGATTGACTTACCATCTTCAACAATATGATAAAGTAAGTGAGCTAAATGATGAATTGGGCCATACTCTTCCTCTTCTTCATCTGTTTCACCTTGGAACTCAAGATCATTTAAGTATAGTGCTAAAAATTGATAGTATAGTTTTAAATCAAATCCGTAGCACGCAGTTGGCTCTTCATGATCGCCTTCGTATTGTAACATTAAGTATTGATCATTACCTTCTGCATCTTCTGCGTCAAAGAATACGAAGAATCCAACGTTTGTATCTAAATCAAATAGATGACGAGTGCCTTTTTCTGTTGCTTTGTTGAAGTCCTCTTCACTTAATTTATGTACTGTTGTCGCTTTAGCATTATCTTCTTGATGGAAATTTACTGTAAATGTTTTCAATGCTGACACCTCCTGATTGTATAATGCTAGCATAACATATAAAAAGGACTGCTTACAAATGTAAACAGTCCGTACATTCATTTTCGCATTGCTCGTAATAAGAAGCTTACGATGAAAATTAAAACGATCGCACCGATTAAAGCTGGAATAATTGCATATCCGCCAATGACTGGACCAAAACTACCAAGTAATTTCGAACCAATCCAAGAACCGATAATACCAGCAATAATATTACCAATTACACCACCAGGTACGTCCTTTCCAGTAATTAAGCTCGCAAGCCATCCTAATATACCACCGACGATTAAAGACCAAATCATATGATAACCTCCTTTATATTTTACCAATCAAAATATAATTAGAAACAATTGCTTACCATTAGTTATGTTACATTTTTCAGTAGTTATTCATACAAATCAACTATTAGATTATTTCAAAATAATGAACGACCAGTTTTTCGACTCGAGGTTGATGTTATTCGTAATACACATATTAAGGACAGTCAGGCTTTAATATTGTCCGTATAAACTCTTTTTTAAATGCAGGATAGTTAAAACCAACTGCAATTTTTTGAATTGGTCTATTATCAAACGTTGTTGGCTCGGCTATTTTTCTAAAATCTGCCACACTTTGTCCTCTAGTTACGTCATTTGTCGTACTGATCCAAACTGCTGACTTTTTATATTCAAAAATATCATCATTAATAAAGGAAATGAACGGAAGTAAATCATGAATCGGACTTCCAGCAATACCCGGGTATTCTTTTTTATAAAAGTTCTCATAATAAAAATCGATCATTGGTTTAATAAGTTTCGCCTGTCCTGTTCCTTCTTTATTAATAATATCCACCATTTCAGGAGTAATGAGGGCTTCTTGCGTTACATTTAACGGAAAAATAGTCGCATTCTTTGCGTACTTCATCACAATATTTGCGGCGATTGGATCTCCATAAAAATTAGCTTCTGATACAGGAGTAACGTTACCAGGAAATAAAAACGCACCGCCCATAATATAATATGAACATACCTTATCCATTACATTTGGATATAATAAAAATAACGTTGCCAATGTTGTTAAACGCCCTGTCGCTACGATAATAATATCTTCTGGACAAGGTTCAATTAATTTAATTAGTTCACAAAAATTTTCCCGTTTACAAATCCTCATATCAGGTGGAATAATTGGCCCTAAACCATGATCTCCATGTATTTCAGGAAAGAACAAAGGTTCTTCAGCTGTCATCGGTCTTGCTGCACCCTCAATGATTTTTACTTCTGTAGCATAGTATCTTTCTAAAAAATACACATTTTCCGTTACAATTTCTCGCGATACATTCCCATATTCAGCAACAATACCTATAATATCCAATTGACATGTTTTATTTGCATAAATTAACGCCACCGCATCGTCAATACCAAAGTCTCCAAAAAAGATGATTTTCTTATTAACTATCCTCACCCCTCTTCAACATAATCTACTATTATTATTATGTAAAAAAGACAAGGCTGTGAAACGGTGCAAACTAAAAAAGTCGCCTATTTATTGGCGACTTCAATCTTTTTATAAGATAAATATGCTAGTACATTTTTACTTGAATCGTATTTCGGATTATTTCCTTTTCTCGGTTCTCTCATATGTGTTTTTTCAAATCCAGGAATATCTGGAATTTTCTCCATAAATTCAAACATTTCTTCTTCAGTTCCTTCAATACGTACGCGAATCATTATTACTTTTCCTCAATTCTCATTTTCTCTGTACTAAGTATAACGTACTTTGAAAAGACTGCAAGAAATTTATCTTTTTAATGTCGCGCTTTTTTTGCATACAAACAATGCCATTTCAGTATAAAACGATATAATTTTATTATTTTCATATTGAATGTTAAAGAACTCTTGCATTTCAACTGATGTTTTCATCATACATTCTGTTAACTTCACGCGTTTCTGCAAAGGTACATTCATCATATCGCACCACCAGTCAAATTCAAATTTCTTGTCAAAAGTAAGACATGACTGCATTTGTAAACCATTTTTTTCTAATAAGGTAATCCATTCTGTTTTTTTCATCGCTCGTTCATGACTCGGATCTCGCTTTTTTTCTATAAAATTATAAAATGTATCAAATTCATTATTTTCCGGTGAAACATTATCTATTAAAATAAACAATCCATTATGTTCTAACGTACGATTTACTTCACATATAAACTGAGCTGGATTCGTAAAATGATGTGCTGCAATTCGGCATGTAATCGTATCAAAAGAACTATCGGCAAACGGTAAACTTTCAGCGTTTCCAGCGACAAAAGATACATTTTCATATCCATTACTTATAATAAAGTTTTTCGCATTCTCTAGCATTTTTTCTGTTAAGTCTAAGGCAACTACTTCTTTAAACAATGGAGCTAATACATTCGCAACATGTCCACCGCCAGTAGCAATATCAAGAAGACGATTATTATGACGAGACTCAACTTGTTGAACCACATATTGTAAGTCTGGTCCATTAGCATGAATTTTACTTTTCACATATTTTTCCGCATTATTACCAAACTGTTGTTTTACAAGCTCTTCTTTACTCATTTTATCATCTTCTTTCTATTGTTATTTACATATAGGATTCATATAATAATTAAAGTTCTCTTTATGTATTTTCAAATCCTCTTTTCAGCTTACTTCTTATCATGCTGTCCTATCATCAATATACTAAACAAAAAAGGCTACGGGAACTTGTCCCCTAACCCGACTAAATATTTATTACATTTTTACTTTTTCATATACATCTATATAATATAAATCCTCTTTCAACTTCATAATAACGTCTACTTCGTTATAAGTAGCCTCACGAGCATGTAAACCAAATTGATCCATGCCGATCCATATCCATCCAGGTGTATGCTGTAGAACATCTAGGTTAAAATAATCTAATTTAATAAGCTCCGATTTTATAAATTTATCTTTATTAGCGATTTGTTTATCCATTAAGCCGTATTCTTTTCCATTTTCAAGTAGCGATATAATTTTCCCTAAAATCGGATGTTCACGTATAATAAAATGATATTCCCTTTCGTCTACATTCGCCATAATTAAACGGGAATTAGATAAATCTAATCCCAAACTCGGCATATTTATTTTAATCACCTCCTATATCGGTTTCATCTCCATCCTAACAAACAAATATTTAAATAATATTAATATAATGTAAAAATATAAAGGCTGATTTCCCTTTAGAAATCAGCCTTTATATTTTTATATCTTTTCTTTTTCCTCATTATTTCTAGAAACTAAATTTCCAACAGCATCTGCCGTTACTTCAACTACAAATTCACAAATACCTGCTACAACTTCCCCAATTACTTCATCCATCTTTCCCCCCCTTATTTTATGTAACATATTTCTAGTATAGGAGATATTGGTTATTTTTAACTATCGGAAAACGTGACAACAACATTACAGTTTTGTAAGCTTTTTCAACTTATTTAGCTTCTATCCTTTGAAACTCCAAGTATGATTCACAAGCATATAGGCCATCATAATATTAGGTAAGTTCCAATTATGCTAGAGGAGGCGTGTAAAATATACTACGTAAAATTAATTAAAGGTCAATCATTCTATGCTTTTGATCATCGTTTCTTAATGTCTGAAGAAGAAAAGGTTTCCGAGAAAGTTTATAATTACTTACGTCGTAATGAATTTTTCGAAGTACGTAAAGAAGAATATTCAGCCTGATGTATTAAAAGCATCAAGAAAAATATCATTTAATAGTGATATTTTCTTGATGCTTTTATTTTATTTATCCTTACTTTCAATGAATATGTAATCATTGGTTTTATACATTTTGACTTACTTATTTCATCTATTAACACATCAAATTTTTGACAAATCAAAAAGATTGAAATCCACTCATGAAACACGTAATATAGACTCTGACTCTAAAAAAGTTCGTTATAAATTCTATATAAAATAAGGAGGTTTTATATACGAGTTTTTCATTTTAAAAGACGGAGAGGTTTTACATTATGTGGCGTAATAAAAATGTTTGGATTGTGTTAATTGGGGAGTTTATTGCTGGTCTAGGGCTATGGCTTGGTATTCTTGGCAACCTTGAATTTATGCAAAAATATGTCCCTTCTGATTTCATGAAATCAGTTATATTATTTATCGGACTATTAGCTGGTGTACTAGTTGGTCCTATGGCTGGTCGTATTATCGATCAGTATGAAAAGAAAAAAGTTCTTCTTTATGCTGGGTTCGGTCGCGTTATTAGTGTTATTTTTATGTTTTTCGCTATCCAATTTGAAAGCATTGCCTTCATGATTGCATTTATGGTTGCTCTTCAAATTTCTGCAGCATTTTACTTCCCTGCATTACAATCTGTAATTCCACTCATCGTACGTGAGCATGAGTTATTACAGATGAACGGTGTACATATGAATGTAGGTACAATCGCTCGTATTGCAGGTACTTCACTAGGTGGAATTCTTTTAGTTGTAATGAGTTTACAGTATATGTATGCCTTCTCAATGGCAGCATACGCTTTATTATTCCTCTCAACTTTCTTCTTACAATTCGAAGATAAGACATCAACAACACCAAGTAAACAAGCTGCGAAAGATAATAGCTTTATGGAAGTATTTCGTATTTTAAAAGGAATTCCTATTGCTTTTACAGCACTTATATTAAGTATTATCCCTCTATTATTTATAGCCGGATTTAATTTAATGGTAATCAACATTAGTGAAATGCAACATGATCCAACGATTAAAGGCTTTATATATACCATTGAAGGTGTCGCATTTATGTTAGGGGCCTTCGTTATTAAACGTTTATCTGACCATTTCAAACCTGAAAAATTATTATATTTCTTCGCTGTTTGTACCGCTTTTGCACACCTTTCCTTGTTCTTTAGCGATATAAAATGGATGTCTCTTACATCATTTGGTTTATTTGGTTTTAGTGTTGGTTGCTTCTTCCCTATTATGTCGACAATTTTCCAAACGAAAGTGGAAAAAAGCTATCATGGTCGTCTCTTCTCATTCCGTAATATGTTTGAGAGAGTTATGTTCCAAATTGTCTTACTCGGCACAGGCTTCTTCTTAGATACGATTGGATTGCAATATATGGTTCTCATTTTCGGTGTGATTTCATTATTAATTGTTTTCATTTCATTATCTAAACAGAAACAATATGAAAAACAACCTTCGCAATCTGCGAATTTATAACATAAATAAAGACGCATGGATCATATTAGATTAATCCATGCGTCTTTGTTATATAAAGCCTTATTTATTACGCTTATTATAATTATTTAAAGGAGTACCCTCTTTCGCTTTCGAATACAGTATACTAACATGATATATACAGGAGGTGCGAAATTGTCTGATGGTATGCAGTTATTTAGTATCTTTATTTTTGTATTAGCTCTGTTTAGCATCATAAACTTTTTAGCAATTTCCTTATCTGGACATAACCTTAAAAGAAGAATTATCGCAGGTTTCATTTTTTTACTACTAACTCCTATTGTTTTTTGGCTACCGTAGCATTCGCTTCTATATTCGATAAAGCTGGATTTGGCGCAGGTGGGATAGCCTTCATTGTTGCAATTATATATATTTTAAATGGAATAATGATCCTACTTTCCTCATTATTTTTCCTCAAAAGAGACATAACATAGACTATAGTACTCTGCATGAATCTGACTTTATACTAGATTCATGCTTTTTCAATTCCCCAAAATTTTTATGTGAAATTAAATAATTCTTTATAAAAATTTAAACTTTATTTATTACAATATTCGTATCGTATTCGCAAGTTTATTGAAAATGAAAAGAAAGGAGTACAAAATGAAAAAGATTCTATTAATTATTCCAATATTCATTGTTCTACTTAGCGGATGTAGCAATAATGATATATACGGTTCTTGGGAAGTCGTTGACAGCAAAAATAGTCTTTGCCCTGCATCTTATAAATTTGAAACAGTTGTAAAAGAAGAAAAGAAAGAAAAAATTGTTCAAAACTTAGTAGAGATGCAAACAACGAAGAATAAAGAAGATTTATACAAAGGTTCATTTGTAAAGAATTCTAATGTATATCACATTGATTATGGTAACTCATTTACATCGGATCAAACTTTAAAAGTTGTCGATGGCAAATTAAATGTATACTTTTATGCAGTGGAAAAGTTATGTACATATAAAAAGAAATGATTACACTTCATATAAGACGCAGAAAATATTTTCTGCGTTATTTTTAATTTACAAAACCTTCCCAAAAACATTTTCCTCTTTTAAATCTTTAAATTTAAATGTAGTATTATATAATAACAATATTTTAATGCGAGGTGCTTTTTTTGAGAAGTTTAAGTTCATTAATTGTATCAACAATCTGTTCCATTATCCTAATCCTATGGAGTGCACTTTCATTTTATGAAAGATTCACGACAGGAAATTCATACTATTGGCTTAGTGGTATATTAGGCCTCGTTTTCGTGTTCTTTTTCATCCAAAATATGCGGGATATACTTAATAAAAACTATAAAACATCCTAAACCGTATAGAAAGATATAATAAACAATTCAGTTAACCAGTCCTTATTTACAACGCCCTTTCAAAAAAGACTAATCCTCCCTCTAAATTTGTCAATCATTTTAATTTTCATAAAAAAATGATAAAATGTAAATATGTGTTTTCAGAATAATTAAAAACGCAGAAAGAAAACACTGTTTTTAGGAGGGGTTTTGATGACTTACACGTTAGCAACTAGAATGAAAGCATTCCAATCTTCTATATTTAGTGAATTAGGGGCTTATAAAAAAGAAAAAATTGCAGCAGGTCACAAAATGATTGATTTAAGTATTGGGAATCCTGATATGCCGCCTGCTGACTTCGTAAGAGAAGAAATGGTACATACAGCAAGTGAAAAAGAAAGCTACGGATACACATTAAGTGGTATTCAAGAATTTCACGAAGCTGTAACTGAATATTATAACAACACTCATAACGTTAAATTAAATGCCGATAAAGAAGTTTTATTATTAATGGGTTCACAAGACGGACTTGTTCATTTACCTATGGTTTATGCAAATCCGGGAGATATTATATTAGTTCCGGATCCAGGATATACAGCTTATGAAACTGGAATTCAAATGGCTGGTGCAACATCTTACTACATGCCATTAAAGAAAGAAAATGAATTCTTACCTAACTTAGAGTTAATTCCTGCAGAAATTGCCGATAAAGCGAAAATGATGATTTTAAACTTCCCAGGAAATCCCGTTCCAGCAATGGCTCATGAAGATTTCTTTAAAGAGGTAATCGCATTCGCGAAAAAGCATAACATTATTGTTGTCCATGATTTTGCTTATGCTGAATTTTATTTTGATGGCAATAAACCAATTAGCTTCCTCTCTGTACCTGGTGCTAAAGAAGTTGGAGTAGAAATCAACTCTTTATCAAAAAGTTATAGTTTAGCAGGTAGCCGTATTGGTTATATGATTGGTAATAAAGAAATTGTTCGTGCGCTTACGCAATTTAAATCCAATACAGATTATGGTGTGTTTTTACCAATTCAAAAAGCGGCATCAGCGGCACTAAGAAATGGCGCTGCGTTTTGTGAGAAAAATCGCGATATTTATCAAGAACGTAGAGATACTTTAGTTGATGGATTCCGAACATTTGGTTGGAATGTTGATAAATCAGCTGGTAGTATGTTCGTCTGGGCCGAAATTCCGAAAGGCTGGACTTCTATAGATTTCGCTTATGCATTAATGGATCGTGCAAATGTCGTTGTTACACCAGGTCACGCATTTGGACCTCATGGTGAAGGATTTGTACGTATTGCACTTGTTCAAGATAAAGAAGTGTTACAACAAGTTGTTGAAAACATTCGAAATAGCGGTATTTTTTCTCTTGAAAAAATAAATGAATTAGTCAAAAATTAATGGTAACTCCCCTGCTTAACTGTAGCAGGGGTATTATTTATTGGAGGTACTTTCATTGCATATTAAAGACACTCTTCCTCATCGTTATCCTTTTTTAATGATTGATAAAGTAACAAATGTAAAACATGGTGAATCCGTTACGGGATATAAACTCATTTCAAATAATGAGTGGTTTATAAATGATAATCAAAAACATATGCCTCATATGTTAATTGTAGAAGCACTTGCTCAGCTTAGTGCATTTGTAAATACAAATGACTCTGAAGGTCTAGGCTTCCTCTCTTCGTTGGATGGGGTTGAATTCCACGGAAACGCATATCCCGGTGATAAACTTGATTTACATTATAAGCTTGCTCGCAATCGTCGAGGTTTTATTCTCGGTAAAGGTACTGCGACTATTAACGATCAGCCGATTGTAACTATAGAAAAGCTATTAATATATCAAGCAGAATAGAGACGATGTAATTCGTCAGGATATCTCTCTCCTACAAATTCGTCTCACCAACATGAACAGAGTAAACAAATTACTTGGTTAGGAGCAGGAAAATGGAAAGTACTATCGGTATCGATGCTGGAGGAACATTAACGAAAATTGCTTATTTGAACGAACAAAAGCAATTAGCTTTTGAAAAATTTTATTCAAATGAACAAGATAAAATAATAGATTGGCTTAAGAAAAACACTTGTATAAAACAAATATGTATAACAGGTGGTAAAGCAAAACGATTACAACAACTACTTTCAGACTCATATAAAATAGTAGAACTAAACGAATTTGAAGCTACTCTTGTAGGTGTCCGATACATATTAAAAGAAGAGCAATATGATATAAACAACTTTATTTTAACAAATATAGGTACAGGTACTTCCATTCATTACGTTTATAATGACAAATATATTCGAGCTGGTGGAACGGGTGTTGGCGGTGGTACTATTATGGGGCTTTCAAAATTGTTAACAAATATAGATCATTTTGAAGATGTGATTCCTTTAACAAAATTAGGTTCTAGAAAAGAACTAGATATTACGGTCGGTGATATTTATGGTGGCATTCTCTCTCCTATTGATAATAGCTTAACTGCAAGCAATTTTGGTAAAGCTGCTATTTCAGAATCAAAATATAATAGCTCAGACATACTTGCTACTGTACAAGGACTTGTCGGTGAAGTCGTTACTGCATTAAGCCTTCAATTCGCCGAAACAAAAAACATTGACCATATTATTTACATTGGTTCAACTCTATGTAATAACGTACACCTTCAAAATATTATTAGTAGCTACACAAAATATCAAAATAAAACACCCATCTTTTTACAAGATGGTGGTAATAGCGGTGCGATTGGTGCTTTACTTCATATTACGGATTAAAAAAGCTGACTTTTGTCAGCTTTTTTACAACGGTACTTCAAATTCAATAATTGATTCCCCGCCCTCTCCAATTCGCTCTACACTAATTCTATCAATTACACATTGTAACTTTTCAGGTAAACTATGAATATCCTTGGCTACTTCAGCAGCTAACTCCTCATTACTTTTTCTTCCTACTGTTACATGCGGTATGTATAGAATATCCGTTCTCAAAAATTGTAGTAAGGGACCTGTATATAATCTATCGTGTAATACTTCTATTTTTTCTTTCCCACTCTCCACTTCCAAAAACAAATAATTTCCTACATTAGTGATACGATTTGCAAACTCAATTTCAATTTTGCTTATCCCTTTTGCTGAATTCAAAATATGAGATTTTAATTCATCATTTGAAATATTACTCTTAAACGGAAATACAATTGTTATATGCGGTGGAATTAATTCAAATAAAGGATCATGTATTTGTCTAATGTTCTCTATTTTATCGATGGACATATTATTTAGAAAAACTAAAATTGTACGCATTTTTATCCCCTCTACTTTCCCTTATTTTAATATGTATCATATTCTATAACTGTCTTGCACTTCAACAAATTATTTTACTTACATGTAAAAATAAAAAACTTCTCAAATGAGAAGTTTTCATATAACATGATTACTATTTTCCCGCCAAACTTTTCTAAACTTTATATAACAAGCAATTCTCCACGGAATGATATACGATACTGCGACTACGTAAAATAATAAACCAATCGTTTGTTGATCTAAATCCACAATAAATTGTCTTGAACCATATCTTAAAATAACAAGTGCAATAAAAGTAATTAAAAAAGCTGCATTTTTTTTCGTATAAATATTCCCATCATCTCTTCGCTCATAATTTGTTAAAACTATAAGTGGTACGGCGAAAAGAATTCCAATGAATGTTGCTATAATAACTTGTAAAATAGCTGGATGCATAGGACCAAAAAACCATAAAACACCTGGTGTTAAAAATAATAATGGCCACAAAATACGTTTTCCCGTCCCCTTAATTGACTTATGCATAGAACGATAACGACGCCAAAATATTAGTAGTGCAATACATAAAAATACGGTAATGAGTGAAGATGTGTCTCTCATTTTCTATCCTTCTCTCTTTAGTAATCTAATACTATTTCAAATCGTTTATTCGAATGATACTTTTCGAATAAATATACCACTAGTTACGATATAAAGAACAGTTAATCCAATTGAAATAACAGTAAAATATGGAATATCTACTAAAGATCCATCACTCGTAAATAATAAACCAGTTATCCCTGCTTCCCCATAAAGCACACTATTTGTTGATAAGAAAAGTGTTCCACCAATCATAAGACCAATCCACTGAAATCGTTGTTTAAAAACCACTACCACTTGGAAGAAACATGCTGTTGTAACATAAAATAAAAATTGCAAAATAAATTGTTGTACCGATTGCTCCCCAAAACTAACATTTACTAAATTATATTTTATATCTTGTAAAAGCATAACTTGAAGAAATGAAAAAAATGCAGATTGCAATACGATATAACAAACTGCCCCGATAAAATATTGGATTCTCGTTACACCGAATGAAACTGCTAAACGAAATAGCTCATCTTGTATGATGAAAACACTCCCTACTATAAATAGCATAATTGCTATTGAAGGGTTATTTATAATTTCGGGTAAATAACCAATGTTCGCTCCATTTAAATGAGCAGCATGTAAAGCCCCTTTTATTAATAAAGCTACAATCCAAAATATTATAATTGCTTTATAATGAAAATTTATATGTAACTTCAACTGCTTCATTAACATCGTCATTTCACTTCACCACCAGTTATGTGTATAAATAGTTTTTGTAATGTAATTCTATCAATTACTAAACCTTCTTTTTCAAGAGAGTAATAATCTTCATTAGAAAGTTCTTCCCATATAACAGTAATGCCTTTATTCCCATAGACTTCTCGATTTATTACTTTCTTATTTATCGAAAATTCATCTACTTTATCTATTTTCCCTGAAATAATATGAGCTTGTTGCAATAAATCTTCTACCGATGATTGAACAACTAGTTTTCCTTCTTTGATGATGATCACATCTTCAATCACACGGGTTACTTCTTCTACTAAATGTGTTGATAATATAATTGTTCGTGGATACTGACCATAATCTTCTAGTAGTAAACTATAAAACAACTCTCGATGTGCTGCGTCCAAACCTGTAGTCGGTTCATCAAAAATTGTTATTGGTGCCCTACTTGCTAATCCTTGAATAATTCCGACGATTGTTTGCATACCGTGTGATAGTTTATGATATTTCACTGTCATATTAAGCTGAAATTTATCAGCGAGTTCTTCAGCGTACTTTCCATCCCAGTTTTTATAAAACATGCTGCACATCTTAAAGATTTCTTTTACTTTATAACTTAAATGTGCTTCTTCTTTCACTTTAACAAAACAAATATTTTGCATTGCTTTACTATTTTCAAAAACATTTTCACCAAATATTGATACGCTACCACTACTTGAAGTAATTTGGCCTGCAAGTAAATTTAATAGTGTCGTTTTTCCTGCACCGTTTCTACCGAGTAAACCATATATTTTATGCTCTTCCAAAGAAAGCGTTACTTCATTTACTGCTACTTTCTTTTTATATCTTTTCGTTACATCTTTCGTTTCAAGTGCAATCATCCCTCTTTCCCCTCCTTCGTAATTTTTTGAATCATATCCATCAATTCATCCTTTGATATTTCTAATACTTTTGCTTCTTCCCACACTTTCGGTAAATATTCAGTCATAAAAGTATTTTGTCTTTTTTTAAGTACGACTTCTTTTGCTCCCTTTGCAACAAACATCCCGATCCCTCTCTTTTTATATAAAATCCCTTCATCCACTAATACATTTACCCCTTTAGCTGCAGTAGCTGGATTTATTTGTAACATCTTCGCAAATTGATTTGTTGATGGAACTTGTTCTTCTTCCAGTAATATGTCTTTTAAAATATCAGATTCAATCGTTTCTGCAATTTGTAAGTATATTAATTTATTTTGCTCCAGAGTAGGTTTCACAACTTCACCACCTTAGGTTCATAGGTTCATTACTTATGCAATTAACCATATCACATAAAAATGTTTATTTCCATAAATTTCTTTTACAAAAAAGAGAGTCATCCGTTTACGGATGACTCTCTTTCTAAAATTTTGAAGTTTCAACTCTTGTTCTCAATTTCTTTTCATTTTATTCCAACTGCTGCACTGGATATTTAGCAAATAAAGATTTCCGAAAATCTTTATCATTTATAAGCATTGTAATTTTTTCGTTATTGTCGCTAAGGAACTTTACTACTTTCTTTTTATCCCATATATCATCTTCTTTTGGAAAATCATCAATTTTTTCATACAAGATTGATAGTATTTCTTCTCTTTTTATCTTGAAATTTTTATTTTCTACTTGAAACTCGTAACTTTTCGCATTTGGTACTAAAATAGCTAGATAAATAACGTTAAAGAGAAAATTCTTCTCCATCGTGTCCTTACCATCAAACCAATACGTCTCAACCATGTCTTCTGTCAGAGTTCCGTTTCCTTTTGCACCATAGTTTACCTTTATATTTTCATTCTCCAAACTAATACTTTGAAATGTATCACCACCAGGTAAATGATTAACAATTGCAACCACAACTGAGTTATTACCAACGTATGTCCCAGCATATTTTTTAAAATCACTAGGTTCAACATCAGATATTTCTTTTATTCTTTCTCCGTTAGAACAAGCAGCAATAAATAAAAAAATTGTTAGCATAACAACTACATTACGATGCATATATTTCATTTAGCATCCCCCACTTTTATTGATATTTCGTTCATTACAATACATCTTCTCAAAACCCTTTAAAATATACGCATTTTAATCAAAATTAAAAAATTTCAATTTTTCTGTTTACAATTATCCATTAATTGTATATAATTACTAACGTAAGAAAAATATTCTAAAAGGAGGTCGAAGGAAATGATGAAATTACAATTACATGCTTTAACTTTAGCGTTAACTGCACCTGTGTTTTCTGGACAATTAAATATGAATTCGACCAACCTAATGGAGAATTGAAAATCGTACATTATTTCGATTAATTCATAAATTCGCCACAGGAGGTCGTATACTTTCCTGTGGCTTTTTCACGCCCTGCCATAGGAGAACTATATCTTCCTGTGGCTTTTTTGTGCGATTTTTTAGCCTCCTACATCATTTTTTTAAGAAAGGAGCAACATTCGATGACTATTAGCGTATTGTTTTTAAGTATTACGATTCAAAGAAATAAAATTTCTAAAGATGAAATGTTTCATAATGAGCAAATTGAAAAAGCTATGAATGATGTTAAGGAGCGCCAAGCACTTTATTGTGATCACATGTAATTCCTTTTCGAAAGGAGGAATTCATTTATGACTTTTCATATTTTCTTTTTTACGACTGTACTTCAGAAAAATACTTTAACTGAAGCTGAGATCACTCGTAAACAACAATTAAAACAACTGACTGATAAAATGACTGACATTAAAAGTTCATATTATACGCATATGTATTAAAAATATATTTTTAAGGAGCAATTCCCTAATGAAATTTAAAGCATTCTTTTTAACCATTACGATTCAAAAACGTAAACTTTCACAGAAAGAAATTTCACGTGAGCAACACATTCAATCTATTATGGACGAAGTGAAAGAGCGTCAAGCCTCTTATTACAGCCGTCCGTTTTAAATAACTTTTAAAGGAGCAATTCCCTAATGAAATTTAAAGCATTCTTTTTAACTATCACCATTCAAAAACGTAAGCTTTCACAGAGAGATATTTTACGTGAGCAACACATTCAATCTATTATGGACGAAGTGAAAGATCGTCAAGCTTCTTATTACAGCCGTCTTTTCTAAATAACTTTTAAAGGGGTAAAAACAAATGAAATTTAAAGTATTCTTTTTAACGATCACCATTCAAAAAACTAAGTTCTCAGACAGTGAGATATTGCATGATCATCAAATTAATAAAGCTATGGAAGATGTAAAAGAACGTCAAAGTCACTACTGTAGCCATCTATAATTCCTTTCGAAAGGAGGAATGTATTATGAAGTTTCACCTTTTCTTTTTAACAATTACAATCCAGAAAAAAAACTATTGTGATGCGGAATTAAAACAAGAACAACAATATAAACAGGTTATAGACGAAATTCGAGATCGTAGAAGCAAATACTACTCTCACCTATAATCCTTTAAAAATATAAAACTTGAAAGGGGTCGATTATGATGTTGCTAGCACGCTGTAAGGAAATGATTTGGATAGTTCAGAGGGATTCCACATAGTTTTATTGAGGCTATATCATACAAGTTTACCGTTATATTTGATATGTAATAAATATATAATAAAAGTTTATGCATACACTTTTTTTCATTGATTAACAAACAAAAGATACACCACTTAAAAAGCGGTGTATCTTTCCCAACTTATACTATTTTCGATTACTTCGTTTCGTCTTAAACAATCTCACTAAGTTCGATACAACTGTTTTTGTTACTGCATAAACTGGTACTGCCAAAATCATTCCGATAATTCCCGCAAAGTTACCTACCCCTAAAATTAAAATAATAATTGTTAACGGATGGATATTTAATTTTGAACTCATAATACGCGGTGAAATGATGTTACTTTCAAACTGTTGTACAATTGTTACGATAATAATTACGTACAACGCTTGCATCGGAGATACGAACAGACCTACAATAACAGCTGGTGCTGCACCGATAAATGGACCTAGGTTAGGAATGATATTTGTAAATGCTGCTATAATTCCTAAAACGAAAGCGTACGGTAAATCGATAATTAAATAACCGATAAAAGTAAACGCACCTACAAATATACAAACGAGCGCTTGCCCTTGAATATATGCAGATAATGTTTCATTCGTTTCCTTAATGATACGAAGTCCTTCTTCACGGTAAGACTCAGGTAATAAACTAACTGCTTTCCCTGGGAATGCATGTCCATCTTTAAACATATAAAATAAAATGAACGGTACTGTGAAGATCACTAATGCAACGTTCGTGATAATACCAAATAAAGCCGTTGCACTCGACGTAATCGTGTTTGGTATATCCTTTAAGTATTCAATCGCATTTTTTTCAATTGTTTCAATGGAAACATAGTTTTGTGTAGATAGCCATTCAAACAATCTATGATGGGATAAATCTTGTATGTATAGTTTTCCCTCTTTAATATAACCTGGCATATTTTTTACTAAATCCATTAGCTGTTGTGAGATTGTTGGAACAACTACCCCAACTCCAACCGCAGTTAATGTTATGATAAAAAGATATAACAGTAAAATCGCTAAATTTCTAGGTACTTTTTTATTCTCCAAAAAGACTAACAATGGGTTAAATATGAAGTATAAAAATAACGCGATTAAGATTGGGAAAAACAATGTTGATATGAAGATACCAATCGGTTGAAATAGAAACGATATTTTTGTGCAAATAAATATGATCGCTACAACCATTAGCACTTCTAATGTCCAAAAGTGCACTTTCGATTTCAAAAAAACGTCCTCCTTTAAACTAGCACTCCTCTTCATTGTACCAAAATAAGCAAGAATTTCACATAATATTTTCCTTTACAATATTCCAAAATACCAATAAATACACTACAATGAGATTACATACAAATTTGCAGGTAAAGGTGATAAAAATGACACAATGCATCATATGCAGAAAAGATACGAAAGAACTTAGTGAACAATATGTCATCCCCGAAATATTATGTGGATATTATTTCACAAACTCAATTTGTGATACTTGCCATGAACAAATGACAACAAATATTGATCGTCCCTTAATTCGGCATAAATTAAGTCAATTTAAGATTGAGCAAATGAAAAAACAAATTGATTCCCCGCTCTATACGAATGAACATGGTGAGGAACTTGCGGCTGCTGAGACAGATGTTGTTGAAGTAAGTGATGAAATACTTTATTCCAATGCATTAATTATGAAACTATGTAAAAAGCACGATATTTCGCTACATAATGAAATTTGGAAAGAAGAACGTGTAACGAAAGTAGCTAGCTCTATTCAACGTGAATTACTTTTAGATAACCGTAAATACAAAATGAGTGTATTAAAAACAGCTTATACTTTCGCTGTCCAAGCTGTTGATGGCTATTTTGAAGATCCAGATGCGATTGTTATTTCTAACATTCTATCAAATGCCGATTTTATGGAATTAAAAGAAAAAAGTATAGTTCGCGATTTAAGTAAAAGTTCTTTATGGAATACATTAAATACAAATAGCGAGAACCATTACTTTATTTTATTAAGTGATAAAGATGGCCTGTTCTGTTTCATTCGTCTATTTGATATATTTGACGTTGTCGTTCATTTATCAGAAAAGAGGTATGAACTTTCATCTCCAATTGTCGGCGTAAATGATGTAAATAGGCAGGAATTTTATGTCCAAACTTTAAAACAGTATATGGATGGGCTATTTAAAGAAAAAAAACCTACTATTTAATCGAAATCAGAACATACGGTCTCCTTTCTTGATGAAAAGACACTGTGTTATAATAAGTATGAAAAGAACAATACAATCACATAAACCAATTATTAATTGTAAATAAATAAAAAAGACCAGTGTGCGGCTACACACTAGTCCACGTAACTTAGCAGATTGGATTGTTCATTTATCCTATTTGTTTCTTACAAACAAAACAACCCACATTCTATTGGCATAGGTGGGTTGTTATTTTTTGAGCTTGTCTATTAAAACGACGACGAACGTTAACAATGCAACGAGAAACAGTCCACCCTGCAGTAGCAACGCTATTTCACTCACGTATTATCACCCCCCTCCTATTTGGAGAAGTGATAATTGAACAACCAACCGTACCTTAAGTTACTATTTAATTTTACCATATTTTCTAATAGTTTACGACGAAAACCCGCAAGTGAAATACTTGCGAGTTTTTTTATCCCGTATTAACAGGCAGTAAACAAAATGAAACAAAACATAGGTGGAATTGCCTGTTAATGGCCGATTGGTTCAACTTTATTTCTCACTATTTTTTTAATGCATATGCATCAGCTATCATTTCACCAACAATTTTATTTTCTTGTTTCTTCTCGTCTTTCAATAAAGGAAATAACAGTTCTGCCACTTCATATGCCTCTTCTAAATGGGGGTATCCCGATAATACAAACGTATCAATTCCTAACGCTTCATATTCTTTTATTCTTTCTGCTACTGTATGCGGATCTCCAACAAGCGCAGTACCAGCACCACCTCTTACAAGCCCAATTCCAGCCCATAAGTTAGGACTTATCTCTAACGACTCTCTCGTTCCTTTATTTAAATGTGTCATTCGTTTTTGTCCAACTGAATCATATCTTGCAAATGTTTTTTGAGCGATCTCAATTGTTTCATTATCTACATATTGAATTAACCTTTCAGCCTCTTCCCATGCTTCTTCTTCTGTCTCTCTTACAATTACGTGTAGTCTAATACCAAATCGTACGTTACGCCCCTTCTCTTCCGCAAGTTTTTTTACTTCATCTATTTTCTCTTTCACTTGCTCTGGTGGCTCTCCCCAAGTTAAATATACATCACTATGTTCAGCTGCAACTTCTTTACCTGCAGCGGACGATCCGCCAAAATAAATTGGTGGATACGGTGTTTGAACCGGAGGAAATACAACTTTACTCTCCGTAACTTTAATATGTTTTCCTTCTAAAGAGATTGTTTCACCTTGTAATACTGACTTCCAAACCTTTAAAAATTCATCTGCAACTTCATATCTTTCATCATGTTCAAGATACAATCCATCACCTTGCAATTCAACAGGATCTCCTCCAGCAACTACATTAATAAGTAATCTCCCATCTGAAATTCTATCAAATGTAGATGCCATTCTCGCTGCAACTGTCGGTGACATTAACCCTGGTCTAACTGCTACTAAAAATTTTAATTTCTCTGTCTCAGCCGCAAGAGCTGATGCTAACACCCATGGATCTTCACAACCTTGACCAGTTGGAAGTAATACACCAGTATATCCTAAATAATCAGCTGCCTGTGCAACTTGCTTATAATAACCATATTCAGCTGATCTTCCTCTTTTTGTCGTTCCTAAATATCGACCATCTCCATAAGCCGGAATAAACCATAATAATTCCATATCTTTACACACCCCTTATTTATTTTGAAACGTATACTAACATACTCTATATAAATTACCCCTAATAATTTACCCCGCTATTTGCGGGCAGTAAGATCCCGATTGGTGAGGGCTGATAATCAGTGGGGGATGTCCCCTACTGATTAAAGTTTCACTTTATATGTTAATTCCCTGTCTCTCCTTTAAAATTATCTCGCCATCTTAAAAACTTCACTTCTAGTAAACGTACGAGTGAATCAGAAAACTTTCCAACGAATGCAAAAATAATAATGCCGACAAATACGATATCTGTATTTGAAAATTGCCTTGCATCCATAATCATATAGCCGATACCTTCTGTAGACCCCATAAGTTCTGCTACTACTAAACTCACCCATGCAACTCCTAATGATAATCTTGCTCCGAGTAATAGGTTCGGCAATGCTGCTGGTAAAATTAATTTTGTAATTAATTTTCTTTTACTAAACTCTAACACTCTGGCAACATCGAATAACTTTGAATCTACACCTCGTATCCCTAAAAACGCGTTTACGTATAGAGGAAAAAATGCACAGTCCGCAATTAATAATACTTTCGATGTTTCTCCAAAACCGAACCATAATACGAAAAGTGGCGCAACAGCTAAATGAGGTACAGTTCTTAACATTTGTACAGATGGATCTAAATATTGCTCACTTCTCGTTGAAAATCCAACAATCGTTCCTAAAATAATTCCTAAACTCCCGCCGATAAAGAAACCAGCCGCAGCCCTAAATACACTGATACTTAAATGACCGAATAACTCTCCTGTTTTAATAAGTTCTTGAAAAGCTAGTAATATATCTAATGGCGTTGGTAAAACTGTTTTAGAAACTAAATCGAATACGCCGGCTAACTGCCAAATAATTAATACGATAATCGGTATAGTAATTGCTCTTACTAGCACTTTTACATTCGTCTTTCGCACTTTCTTTACATTGTTTTTGCCAATCGTTATACTCGCCCTTTTCATAACAGCTTTCGTATTCTCCAATTTACAAAACCTCTTTTCATTTCGCCTTTAATGCTTTTTCTACGAAAGAATTATCTACCACTTTATCTGTTTTGATTTCTTTCTTTATAGAGCCGAGCTTATATTGAAAATCCGCTGTCTTTTTCTGTTCGGCTATTATTTCTTTCGTTACTGGAACTAAAATTGGTTTGTCGTGATCAAACACTTCTTTTACAATTTCTTCATCTATCTTCTTTGCAGAAGTATATATTTTTATCGCTTCATCTAAGTTTGACTCTTGCCATACACGTGCTTTTTCATAAACTTTAAGGAATTTCTCAACTAATTCTGGATGTTCCTTCGCAAATTTTGTTCTCGCAATTAAAAACTCTGGTGAAGAAACATTTAATAGTTCACCATCTGCAATAACCTTTGCCTCTTTATTTAACGTATGTAGTGAAATGAATGGATCCCAAATGGCCCATGCATCTACTGATCCGGATTCAAATGCCGGCTGCGCTTCATCTGGTTGCAGTTGAATGACATTTACATCTTTCGCATTTATACCTTCTTTTTCTAATGCTCGATATAATAAATTAAATGCGCTACTTCCTTTTGCTACTGCAATTTTCTTACCCTTTAAATCTTTTACACTCGTAATTTTACTATCTTTTTGTACAAGAATTCCTGTTCCTTTTCTTGCATAACTTGTATTAGCAATTTCGGTAAATTCAATACCAGCTGCTTGAGCTGAAATAACTGGAGAGTTCCCAACTTCACCAAAATCTAATCGATTTGATGCAATTGCTTCAAAATAAGGAGGACCGCTTTGGAACTCTGTCCACTTCACTTTAACACCTTCTTTTTTAAACTCTTCTTCAAACCATCCTTTTTTCTGTGCGAGTAATAGTGGACTTAATCCTTGCTGTATACCAATTTGTACCGTTACATCTTCCTTCTTACTACTTGCTGTGCTTTTTTCACATCCGAATAAAAATAAAGAAATAGATAAAGCAAAAGAAAGAACTTTGATTTTTTTATACATATGTACTCACTCTTTCCCTATATACTTGTTTGAATTAGTCCCCCGTGTTCAAACTGCTGTAATACTTTCTTTCGCATTTGTTGGAATGACTCCGAAGTTTTACTACGTGGATAAGGTAAATTATTTTCAATCACTTTATGTATTTTTCCAGGCTTTGCACTCATGATGACAATTCGGTTCGAAAGATATATTGCTTCGTCTATATCATGTGTAACGAGTATCATTGTTGTCTTTTTTTGTTCCCAAATGTTGAGCAGTACTTCTTGCAAATGACTTCGGGTAAATGCATCCAGTGCTCCAAATGGTTCATCAAGCAATAATACATTTGGATCCCTTAGCAAAGCTCTCGCAATCGCAACACGTTGTGACATCCCGCCTGAAATTTCTTTTGGATATGATTTTTCAAAACCGCCTAATCGAACAATTTCAACCCATTCCTTTACCTTATCCTTTACATACTTATCTTTTAACGACAAATCTGCAGCAATATTTTCTTCCACTGTTAGCCATGGAAACAATCGATGCTCTTGGAATATAAATCCTTGCTTCTTACTCGGTTTTGTTATATGCTCCCCATCAATAATGATTTCTCCTTCAAAATCGCTGTCTAAACCTGCAATAATTTTTAATAATGTACTTTTTCCGCAACCACTCGGACCAATTACTGTAACAAAATCCCCTTTTTCTAATTGAAAATTAATATTCTCTAATACTTGCACAGTACCAGTTTGCTTCGAAAAATATTTTGATACCCCATCAATTGAAACAGTCACTTCTTCGCCTCCTTGAAATGATTCATCTAAATGAACAGATTCAGTATTTGTGCAATAAAAAAACCAAAGGCACTTTATCAATAGATAAAATGCCTTTGGTTTCTCCAATCAGCAATACGTAATGGAATTAAGTACATATTATACAAATTTTTCCGATAAGTCAACTGGGTTTTAATGAACGTTATTTACTTTTAAAAATAGTAACAGTTTCTGAAATGATTTTTGGAAGCGACTCTTGAATTGTATTTTTGACTGTATGAAGAGCTTTTTCTACATACCCGTCTTCAAAGTGTTCTAACGGCTCAGTTAATTCATCCTCATCCAATATATAAAATTCTCCACTTGGAAGTACCATAATATCAAGGATTAAATCTTCAAAGGATACCACTTGGTCCGTTATATATGTATTCTTAACAATATTAAAATAAGAACCTATATAACACCCCTCCTGATCTCTCCAAACGTATAAATTATATGGCCGATTTCCCCAGTAATATGCAACTGTATAACTTCCTTTCGGGATCGTTAACTTCGTATCGTTCGCTGCCATTGTAAAAGAATACTGTACTTCATGATATAAAATAATTTTGTCCTGCTGCGCTTCTATTAGTAAACAAGCATGATCTATGGTTGTACCATCATATCGGATTTTTCTTTCAATAATTTCAATGTCTGACGTACATAAGCAACTCATTTTTTTATTTCCCCTTTTATTTTAGTTCTTTCATTATATCCCTTTATATTTCCACTAAGAAAGCGTTCAGTCAATTTGTTTCTTGTTTTTAAAGATAAAATCCATATAATCTCATTTTCTACTACACAAAAAAGTCCCTTCTAAATTAGAAGGAACTCCAATAGCATTATTCATGTTTCAACTTCTCCGTAACCATATCATAAAATTTCCGTTCCTCATCAACATTTAAGTGAACACGACTTACTGTTTTAGAAAATCCATATAACAATTGTGCTTTCACTGGCTCTTTTAGCGTTATTTCAAATGTTGGGGGTTCCTTTATAAATTCCATCACAGTTGCGTCAAGAACCTCTTTCTCTTCTTCTTTCTTTAAAGGTTTGCCTTTATAAAACACAATTTTATCAATTTGTGTAAATGGTATAACAATTTTCTTTCCTAATCCGATTTGAATGATTATTTGTTCTTCTGTAATGATAATCGGATTTTTACGCATTGCTTGTATTTCAGCTAAAAAATATAACATTGCATATACGTTTAATATAAGTAAAATCCATGCTATTACTGGATTCCATTGATGAAGCAAATAATGAAAACCAATACTTTCTATTAAGGTTCCATGGATAATCATAATATATACACCTATTGCACCAGTCTTTTTGTGATATGAGTATACAGATTCACCTTCCTGTACTGTTGCACGCCACGATAAAAATGCATAATAGATTAACTTACACTCTGTTACAATGATATCTACTAATTTATTTCTTTTCATAGTAGCATCAAACGCTGCATCAATCGCATAAGAAAATGAAGAATATTCTCTTCTATATTCTTTATATCGTTTGATTGTTTCAGGAAGCACTTTAACGATTTTATAGAGAAGGAATAATTCTAGACCTACAAAGGCAATTTCTCCCGCAACTATAATATAAGAAACGTTTGAAAAAGCTTGTAAATAGTCACTTGGAATAATAAATCTCGCAAATATATATCCAGCTATTACGACAGGAAATATATACGTTAGCGAGTATCTTTTTCGAATAATAAAGAAATATGTAATAACCGGAATTACAAACATACAATCTAATAAAGAACCAAGCACTACTTCTTTCGGAGCGGCTGGTACAATCGGAAGGGCATACAATAAATAGTTTGATAACACGATGAAAGATACGAGTCCAACCCAAATACCTTTTCGCCTTCGCGATAGTGAGTCATTCATACGTTCACTCCTCTATTTAAAAACCTCGTTTAAATGATCTTTATAAAATGTAATGGCACGTTCAAATTCTTTAACTTCTTCTACTTTTATAACCGTTTCAAGTAATAATTTCATCGCGGATTCATGATCGTTAACGTTATATTTTGCTAATGACAAAAATACTTTTATCACGGCATTATCCGGAAACTGCTGCAAACCTGTTTCTAAAACAGTAATTGCTTTGTCATACTCACCTATACAACGATATGTACTGCCAAGACCGATATATGCACCGCAAAGTGACTCCCCATCAAGACCATTTGCAATTGCCTGTTCATAATACGGCACAGCGTCTGTTTCAAGTCCCATTACATCATGTATCCAGGCACATTGAAAAAGCACTTCTGCATCCCGCGTAAAATTGGTTAACCCCATTAGTATCTCTCTAGATTGCGCATATTTCTTTTCATTTCTTAGTTTAATCGCTTGCTTTAATAAATGTTCCATAGAATCCACTCCTCACCAATTATTTTATGTATCCATCTTGAATGGTTAACGTTTGTGTAAAAGTAAAATTCCCATAAATTAAAGTTTCACTTACCTATATATACTATGCGGATTCACTCTTATCCAAATACTTAAAATTATAAAGCAGTAATGTGATTACATAGTACTTCTAACCTTTTGACAATTTCTTTCGCCGTTTCATCTTTCCCATTACATAACTTCCCTTTACCGTCCTGTCCAATTACGTAGTGCACCGCTCCACGTGAATATAAAGAATGTGGTGAATTTGCAATCATTACATTTGCCTTAGATTCTTTCATTCTATTTTTCGCTCTTTCAAACAATTCTTCTTCATTTACATCACTTTCAAGTTTAAAGCCAACGAGTACGGTTTCTGGATCCCACTCTTTTATTTGCTTTAATACTTTTGGAGCCTTTTGAAAATGAATAATTGGCGCTATATCACTTGAAATTTTCCCATTCATATTAAGAACATTACCATCTTGATCACAAATTTTGTCTACAACCCAATCTGATCCAGCCGCTGCCATAATGACCGCATCGACTTTTTCATGTGTAATTATACTTTTCATTTTATCTTGTAAATCAACAATTCCTTCAAATGGGTGTAATTCTAATTGATTGTTTACATCGTTCGGTTTCTCAGCGAAATAACCGTGTAAATATATAACATGTGCTCCTTTACTTATAAACTCTTCAGCGATTATTCTACCAATTGTCCCTTTTGCCATATTCGTATGACCACGCACTTGGTCCCATTTTTCTAAACAACCACCACTCGTAATTAATACCTTTTTCCCCTTCATTGTAACCATCCCTTACTGATTTTTCTTACGAAACCATTCTGTTCCAAAGTCAACTATATCTCGTTGCTTCATAAGACGGCACGTTGCATTTCCTATTTTTCCATTTGTTACAGTTCCTTTTCGCTCAAACTCTACACCGATTTCTACAAACTTATCAGAATCGTAATCCATATCAACAAACTCTTTCCATACTCTTGCACCATTCTCTATAATTGGTGCCCCTACTTTTATTAACTCACATGCACCGGTACGTACTTCAGATAAATGTACAGACGTATTGGAATCATATCCAACACCAATTAATAATATGTATCCATCTAAATCGTATATTTTTCTTAATGGAGATTCCTCTCCTAAACTCATTGATAGCGACTGATTCATCGTTATTTCTTCCGCATGTTTTCCCCATGCAGCAAAACTTCCTAATGGATGGTTGCTACGTACTACATTCGGATATGTACGAAAACATTCAACTACTTTTCCCATTGCCCTTGTTGGTGTTATATGTGGCTCAAACGCCGGGACGTTATCTCGAATAATTTGCCACCATTCTTCAGGTACAGGTGGTCTTGACCAATGTTTCGGATCAGATAAATCCGAAGATTGAGTTGGCATAATAATTGTTCCTTCTTCCGTAATAACTTTCATTAACGCCTCTACTACCGCAACGGCTCCGCCAGATACCCAGCCAATAGAACTGAGCGAAGAATGCACAATAACCGTCATTCCTTTTTCTAACCCTAATTCTCTTAAATCATTTGTAATTGTTTTGATTGTATTTGGCAATTGTGTACTTGCCACTATGTCATTCATTTTCACGATTGTTCCCCCATTTTTTAAAACTAATACATACATATATTATCATATTTTTCTTAATTTTTAACTTAATCATTTCTGTCACTACAAAAAAAAGGTTATATATTCACATGCATAATAATCAAATGACAATATATCGATCTCAAATAACAATAGCAGATAAATTATTCCCTTTTCTACTATTTGAACTAATTTGCTTAATTGCATACGTTTTTTTCAGTATGAAGAAAAATAAAAGTGATACGTCAAAACAATACAAACACTATATATAAACGAAAGAGCCCATCACAACTGATAAGCTCTTCCGTTTCATTTACCCTTCAATTGTAACCCCTGTAAACATCGATAAGTTTCCCGTTATTTTCTCGCCTACACGTAAAAATAACCCTGCGGCTCTCCCGCTAATACAGTGTGAACCAATTAATAGTTTACCAGTATACGGACCATCCCATGTGTCAATTGTATAGTCAGGCATTTCTATGTATTGCTGATATATTTTCCGTTGTTCAAAGTAATACTCCGTTTTATCTTCAGCTAATAGTTCATCATTTTCGTATATAGATACCCCTCCGCCTTCACGGCCGTATAAAGGTTTAGAAACATATGATTCATTTCTTTCTATAAACGGTTTATTTGTAAAATATGTTGGTAAGAAGTAGTTCTGAATGATTTCTCGCTCTTCTTTCTCAAAGAAAACTCCCTCTTCGAACAGTTGCCAAATTAATGCGAGTACACTTTTATTTTGCATAAGAAAAGCAGCAGGTGGATTAATAATTTTCACTCTTCCTTGCGCTATATGATCTAAAAGCTGAAGTCCAATTCTTTTCCCATTTTTATCGGTATCTGAAACTAAATATTCAATTGGATATAGTCTATATAAATAATGGATTCGTTCACCATTTGGTGTATATATACCATCATCTGCAACGACGATATCTTGTATGCCTATATAGTCCGTTGATTGATCTAAGCAATAGCTTCTTAAAAATTGAACTGTTTGATGATCTTCATCGTGCCAATCATAACTAGTAAAATATATCGTCTCTTCAGGACCTATATTATAGTCATGTTTAATTTGTTCCCACGCCTGCACAATATGCTCTTCTATATGATTTGGGTGATTCACATCGTGATAACGGCATAATACTTCATTTGCGACAGACGGCTCTAAATAACCTGTAGGTGTGTCACAATTTACTTCTATTAACTTTATATCTTCACCATTTACGATAAAGTCAAACCTTGTAAAATATGAAAACAAACCAGCATGTTTCATTCTCGCAATTTCCCACGTTTCAGCTGGAAATCCTAGTTTTTGAAAATCTTCTGTCGTATTGACAATGTATTGATACGTTCTATATAACACGTACATAACTTCCTCTGTCGCTTTTGAAATAGCAGTATAAGTTTTTACTGGCATACGATACATACCTGTTGCCATATATTGATTCCATTCTTCATTTTCTAATAGACTCGGCCATGTAAAACCATTCCGACCAGCCTCTTCCGCAAGTGAAAACCATACTTTCATATACTCTTTCTGCTCTTGTTCTGTATACATAATCCTATTATCCTTTCGTATTATGATCCGGCTGGCGCTTTTGCGTTTCCAATTCCACTTGAACCAGAATTCACTTTCGGCGTTTGAGTAGTAGATGATTTCGGCGTATTTGTATCTGGCGTCACTTTATTTGAGGAATTGGGCTGTTGTTTGTTTAAATCTACTTTATTGGAAGAATTATTGTTGTTACTGTTAGTTCCACCGTAGTATCCTCCACCACCGCTGCCACCAGTTCTATTTTGGTCTTTTTCACGATATGGAATAATATTATTTGCATACGGCTTCTTCATTACATTGGGTTTTGCTGTATAATTCATATTTGAAGTTCTGCTTGCTAATAAATATCCTGCTACGAATGGCAGTATCGGTAAATGTGAGTTTTCATTATACGATGAAAACGATGGATTAATTTCCTTGCATAACTCATCATTTTCTACATTTTCATTGGTAGGAGTTTTATCATCACAATGTAAAGCTTCTTGTTCATTGCCTTGCTTTGCACCATCTGTTTTAACAGCAGTACTTTCTTGTTGAGCAGTTTCTTCTTCATAATCACCACACCCAGTTAATAAAAATGATGATACTCCTATTGAAGCAGCGACTTTTATAAATTTACTTTTATCCATTCTCATGTGTTATACACCTAATTTCTTTTATCTATATTTTTCCATATAACTTTATTATATAATGTATATGTTAATTTTTTCAAACTAAACCCTATATGCACATTTGCATATTTTATGCTTTTTATTCCATGAATAAAAACAAACTATCATTAGATTATAATTTTATTTATAGACTATAATAAATTGAAAGACGACCTAATACCCGGGGCGTCTTTCAATTGTTTTATTTTTATGTATTAAACGTCTCAATAAAATCTCTAATGGTCCATTCAGATTGTTTTTCTCCATTATTGTAGCTAATATGACAGACAATATCCAAATGCTTATAGCTACCAATGCAGCAAGAGCGTTACTTACATGCCCTCCTAAATCAAATGCTACAGGTGATAAAAGTATAACAAGCAGTGCCTCATTCAAAACAAAAAATGTTAATGAGCGCTTTCCCAAAGCAATTAATGAAAGGCTAAAGTACCCTAGATTTTTCAATCTGCTCCCTATTATACCGAAACCCGTTGCATATGCTAATCCTCCAACAATTCCAGTTAAAATATGGATTCCATTTATCATTCCAGCTGTAAATACACTTGGATACCATATAGTCCCTATAAAAGATAGAGGAAAAGCACCTATTAAGGATATTGCTAATCCTATAATTGTTATAAAATATAATTTTTTCAAATGTTGCTCTGGTTTTATTAATAACTGATATCTAGCAATCCACAAACCAAGAATTACCGAAGGAAGAATTGGGAACATAAAATGGATGAGAACAGGTATAATAGGAAAGAAAAGTAATCGTAACATTGTAGTACTTAGATACGTGTCTTTTGCTGAAACATCTGGTGAAAAACCGTAATCGCCTATTGCTTGCATATTAAATCCCCATATTATTGGAATAAAAATGATATACAATATAGTGATAATCGAAAATGTTCGAATTAATGTTTTCATTTTACACTTTAATAGCGGGCTAACGAGAAGCCCCGCTACACCATAGGCCATAAGAATATCTTGCCCTCCAATTAAGACTGCTAACACAACCCCAAACAGTATTAAATACGAAGAGCGTCTTCTTACTATTTTTACAGCATGATTTTCATTTTTCCCTTTTGATATTTGCCCTTCGAGTGCTAGAACCAAACCGTAGCCTAATAATACGGCAAACATCGCTCTTGCACGGTTATCAATTATGAATATACCAAAAAGGTTTACAATTTGATCAAAGAAACTTCCGCTTTCCACCCTATGCATAATTCCAGGATCTGCAGCATACAAGTAAAGCGGTGCA
Organism: Bacillus cereus group sp. N14; assembly: GCF_016483555.1. NCBI lineage: Bacteria > Bacillati > Bacillota > Bacilli > Caryophanales > Bacillaceae > Bacillus > Bacillus cereus group sp. N14. Next base: position 224,584 of record NZ_JAEHBQ010000003.1, on the reverse strand, counting down.
TGGGCAAGTACGATTAATAGTAACATAATACCCCTTGCTAAATCTAATGAGACTGCACGCTTCTTCTCAATTGCTCCATTATTTATTGATTTACTCATATTTTACTTCCTTCCTTAGCATCAACTAACCTTTCTTACATTTTTGTCAAAAACTAATAACTAGTTGCTATTAAAATTAGAAAAAATAAAGTGAAACTTTAATCAGTGGAGCTTTTGTTCATCCACACACTGATTATTATCCCCGTACCAATTGGCGTTTACGGGCTTCAGGGCTTCCACCTAGCTTCCTTACTCCAGCCGAATTTTGAGGTGGGAGTTTTACTGTCCACAAATAGCGGGATACATATAAAACGAACTATTTCTTCAAATCCTATTCCGGATATTATATTCTAAGATGGTTTTAATATGTTTTATTTTTAAAATACAAATGAAATCTTTCAATCCCCGGATATCTTTCTCCTAAACTTTTAACCTGAAAACCAATTTTTTTATAAAATTCTACTGCCTCATTGTCTGTCTCTGCTTCTATATAAGTTAATTGAAGCATTTTTACTACTTCTTTTATCATTTGCAACGCAATTCCTTTATTACGATATTGTGGAGCAACTGCTATGTGACATATTCTCGCTTTATTTGCTCCGATTATTTCAATACCTATACAAGCCTTTTCTTCATATCTGTACAAAGCCCCTTTATTACTTTCATAATATAAAACTGCTTTCTTTAAGCTAGTTTCACTTGGCCCGACTGCATACTGTAACACATTTAAAATTGGATCTTTCTCAATTTGTTCCACGCGTTGCAAATTCATTTCTACATCCCTTTCTATGAAAAAAGATTAGCTCTTTCTATAAAGAGCTAATCTCATTACGCCGTTATTTTTTCTTCTTTTTTCACAACGACCGCTACATAACTATGTAGTATCATTCCGACAATAACAAGACTCATTCCGACCCAAGATAAAGATGACGGAATTGGCGCAGATAGCAAGATGAGCTCTCCTACTAGCGCAAATAAAACTTCACCGGACTGTGTTGCTTCCACTGTTGCTAGTTTTTGCGGATCATCTTTTACAAGATCTGTCGCAAAGAAGAATAATACAGTCGCGATTAAACCTGAACTAACCGCTACAATAAAACATTGGAAAACTTGACTACTTGACGGTAGCCCGCCTGTTGATACTTCATAGCCTGATAGTAAAAACCAAAATGGTAAACTAGCCAATGTCATACCGAGAACCCGCTGGAATACATCTAATTCCCCTTTACAAACTTGCATCATTTTTCGATTCCCAAGAGGATACGCAAACGCTGCAATAAGTACAGGAACTACACATAAAACCGTTTCACGAATTCCTAATGAAGAAGCATGTTCTACTTGCATGAGTACAACACCGCATAAAATAATACCCGACATAACTAATTCCTTCATTGGAAGTTTTTTATGTAGTGGATCTACTGCAAAAAATGGTGTTAACAAAATCCCTGCGACGATCGTAATTTGCCATGTTGATGCAACAAGCCAACCAGGTCCAAAAGCTCCAGCAAAACTAAGTGGTGCATAAAAGAGACCGAATCCAACGATACTCCACACTAACCATTCTTTCGGATTATTTTTCATATATTGAAAGAGTTGCTTTAAGTTACCTCTATACATGACAATCAGTAAAAGCATTGGAACCATAAAGTAATACCGTAATGATGCACTCCAAATCCAGCTTCCACCTTCTAAGTCCATCGCCCGGTTTAAAACGAAGGTAAAGGCAAAGAAAAATGATGCCAATATCCCTACTGCAATAGCTTTCATTATAAAACCCCTTGTTTAGTTTCTTCTTATACTATACAACAAATTAAATATAATTAAAATTCGAAATCTTTATCTCGCATCTATTCTAACTCTATATAGTTTTCTTAACTGACTAATATGAGCTTGATGGTACCGATTATGATCGGCTATATGCCATATTCCCCACCTTATAGTCGCAGTTACTCCCTTCTCATAAAAAACTTCCCTTGTTAAATCATTTTCTGTTAGTTTCATACACTCCTCATAAAACATATGTTGCACTGCTTCATAATCTTGCATTAATTCTTGTAATTTATACTTTCTTAAACTAGCCAATCCTCCCATTTTATTCAACATTGGTCCATATTTATTTTCAAGTGTCGGTGGAACTTCCTCTCCTTTTAAACGGTACACCCAGTATAAATCAACAACCGCTAAATGCTGAAGTAGCTGCCCTATACTATTTTCATTATTTTCTGATCCTTTATAAGACAATTCTTTCTCATCAATACCTTCTACTAACTTTTGCAATCGTTTAAATGTATCAGTAACCGTCGCATACAAAATCGCCACTTGCGGGTTCATATTTTTTTCTAAATGGAGATCTTTCATACTAAACTCCCTCTATTAAAAGAACAAGACCATATGTTCATCATCACTATACACACCATTCATCTTTATAGCTCTCTTTTCAATCCCATACGTTTTAAAGCCCATTGATTCATACAATTTTTTTGCTGGTTCGTTTGTAGATACAACACCTAAGTTCAATTGTTCTAAGTTCATTTCTCTTGCTCTTTCAATTGCCTTATGTATTAACTCACGTGCAAGACCACTTCTTCGATTACTTGCATCTACATACATCGCAACGATATGACCTTTATGTTTATACGCCTCTTTCTCTTCTGTTAGTAAAGTGACAACTCCGACTAATTGATGATCCTCATTAAAAGCACCGAATGTACAACTAGTAGTAGCTGTTAAATTACTTTCCACTCGTTTAATAGGATTTTCCTGGCGAATCGCCTCTTCATAAGTTGTTACAAATGCCTCTGGGTTTACTTGTAATGCTTGTAAACGTAAATCCCAATATTTTTTCGCATCTTCTTTCATAAGTAATCGAATCATATTTCTCCAGCCCCTTCAAGTTAACATAATATTTTTATAAACTACCATTTAAAGATTCGTATTCTTCTCTTAACATACTATAACGATAACGATGAATGAACTTCCCTTGATGAAATCGATCATTTCTCATTAATCCTTCACAAATAAAACCAGCCTTTTCATAACTCTTTCTAGCTTGAAAATTATCTTCATCTACACGTAGCCAAACTTTTTCTAATTCAAATTCAATGAATGCTAGATGTAACATACTATATAAACCTGCTAATCCATATCCTTTACCCCAATACTCTTTATTACCAATCGCGATTCCCAGTTCTGCATTTTTATTTGTTTTATCAAAGTTTTTCAGATCTACCCATCCAATATGTATGCCACTTTCTGTAACGATTGCTCTTTGTTCATAACCATTTTTTCGATCTATACATGCTTCAATCCATTTTTTCGTATCTTCACGAGTGAACGGTGGATATTGATCTGGTACAACTAAATGTTTTGTTACTTCTCTATCTAACGACCATTGATATCGATCTTCTACATCATCTAGTGTCAGTTCTCTTAATTGAACATATGGTACATTCATTGCGTTATCCCCTTTTTATTTTCCTATAGAAAACCCCTCGAACATTCTTCCTCCATACTGTTCTAACGTTTTTTCTACAAAAGTAATTAATTTACTTTTCTCTCCCGTTGTATAAAAATGATCGAACGCCGCTACAAATTGGTCTGCGTATTGCTCATCATATCTTCTTAACACTCTAATAAACCATTTTGAATTTCCAAGCCATCTTCCATTTACTCTTAATACATATTCATGTAGTAAATCAGCTAATAAATTCGCGATAAACAATTCTTCTTCTCTTTTTGATGCACCAATAAAATCGTCCAAAGTATCCGTAATAAAATACCGTTTCTGCTTCATCATTTCTTCAGTCCATTTAGCTGGCCCTTTATTTAGTAAATCATTTGCTTCTCTTTTTAATTTCTCAACAATTTCATTTTCCCCTTTCAATACAATACCCTCTGAAACTAATTGTGGTAACGAAGGTCTCCCCCGGTCACAATCCATTTTAAAAAAGTTTTTATACGTTTCAAAATTATGTACAAACACTTCAACAGGCCATCCATTACTATAGAAAGATTCTCTATAACAAGACGTTAAATTTTGATCAACTATAACAATGTCCAGATCAGATGTTTTTGTCGCTTCTCCTCTTGCAACGCTTCCTCCCAGTAAAGCTACATCACAATTCGGAAATTGTGATGTAATTATGCTTTGTGCTGCTTCCATTGGTTTCATAACCGTTCCCCTTTTCTTATTTCACTTTCTTTTTTTCAGCTCTTTCTCTCGCCTTTTGTATATACGGTTCTGCGTCTGGTGTTTTGCATGACGTTGCCCCGTGATTAACTTGTACTTTCCCAATTTCACGTGCAATTTCAATCGCTTTTTTCTCTAAGTCTTCATTACGAATTCCTATCGCGATTAAAGCACTATTCATCGCTTCTTTTTTTCTATTTTTTTCATTATGTATATTTGCTTTAATCTCTTCTAAATACGGAGTGAAGAAGTCATCATGTAACGTTTTATTTTTAATCGCTATATTTGCTAATAGAGACCATCCTGCTCTTCCAATCCATTCATCATCAGACTTTGTCCATTCTTCCATTCTTTCTATCGCGATTGGCGACGTACAAATAGCCGTCATCAAAACGTCCATTAAACAATAATAATCAACTTCCTGTACCCATTTGTTTAGCTGTTCTGTCGTAACTTTCTTTGGTTCTAAAATCATTGTTGCTAAAGTCATTGCATCCATATTTTTTGTTTTCCATAATGAAATTGCTAAATCATGATCTTTTTTTATCTTCTTTTTTAACAATTTTAAATTAGCAAAACTAACTCCGAATAGTGGCTCTTTCGCTCCGTGGTTTTTATACGTTTTACGATTTTGTTCTGTTCCATATTCCTCTAGTTGCTGCATTACTTCTTCAAGTAACATATGCCCACCTCTTTATCTTTTATGTTGACTTCATATATGTATGTACGATATATTCTACATTACTTTTTGGTTTTCCTATATTTATTTTTAAAAATACGGTATGTGAAATTTTAAAGTTTCTACAGATAACTAAAACAACCACTAAAAACCTGTACATTTTACATATACAGGTTTTCATTTCTTCAATTTCTCATATTGTAAGAAATAGAATATGATAGAACTTTTGTTTGATTTTCTCTATATTTGTTGTAAGCTCTTTACATCTGACCACTCTTCTATAGACCCGGCGTCCGGAAAAACTGTAACTACATTAAAATTCGCGCCTTTTTCTTTTCCAATTTGTTTAGCAGCTAATAAATTCGCTGCCGCAGACGTTCCTATTTTCATACCAGTTTCACTATAAAAGCGTGCCATTTCATACAAGGTTTCTTCATATGAATAAGTCCATTGTTTTTCTATCAAATTGTCTTCCTGTTCTATGAAATGTTGTTTCCTTCCTAAGCCGAACCCACCTGATCCAGCATATTTCTTTAAATCATTTGGTGGTTGTTCGGAACCATAAGGCAATTCAGCAGGCATTACTAAATGTAGCTCAACTTCTTTTGTATAATTCTTTACTGCTTTATAGACCCCCATTATAGTTCCACCAGTACCAGCAGATGCTACCCATGCGTGTATTGGTTTTCCATTCATTTGTGTAATAATTTCTTGACCTGTACCTTCTATATGACTTAATAGATTTGCATTATTATAATGTTGGAATAAAAAGTATAACTCTGGCTTTTGTTTGCTAATCTCAATTCCCTTTTCAATTACTGCGTAGAAACCCATACATTTATCAACTATAATCACGTTAGCTCTATAATGTTCAAGCTCATTTAATAAAGATTTCCCGGTTCCAGAACTTAAAACTAACATACATTGAACCCCTAAATAGTAACAAATATAACCAATTGATCTCGCTAAGCTTCCACCGCTATACTCTAAAATAGGTCGTTTTTTGTCCGCTTCTTGTAAATATTTATTAATCATTCCAAGTGCGGCTCTATCCTTAATCGATCCTGTAGGGTTGTGCCATTCACATTTAGCATAAATAGAAAGATCCTTCGTTTCTTCGCATTCTAATTTAATGAGAGGTGTATTCCCAACATTTTTAGCAAACTCATCAAAATGCTTTAATGTCATACTTCTATACCTCCTAAATAAATCATATTTATTTTTAGCCAAAATACTTTCTACATTTCCATAACTCTCTTAGCTAAATCTTTTTATATAAATATCCCTACAAACGCTGTAGGGATTTATGACTAAATCATTTTGTTAAACTCCATTACATACGAAAAGAGCTTCTTTATTCAAATGCGTTCATAAGCACAATTCTCCACCCATCTGGATCCTCTATTGTGGTCCCTTTTTCTATCCAATACGGATTTTCTGGTTCCACCTCATGATAGCCCATATTACTTAATCGATTCACTATTTTTTCAATTTCATCTTTATTAGGAATATAAAATACTAGTAAATTATCTTTTGTCGGTGCCGGACATGGACTTCCATTAACGTGCGTTGTAAACTCTAAATGATACTCGGCATCCGGTAATCCAAACATAACCCCATCATATCCTTCATGGTTATGAAATTCTCCTATACGCTTTAACCCTAACCCCGTCTCATAAAAATTAATAACTTCTTCAAATTTATCTGTTGGTCTTGCAATTCTAAATTGAACCCAATTCTTCATGCAAATCTCCTCCTTTTCATTTTCCAAAGCTTTATAGTAATTATTATAAGTTGCATATATTTCCTTTCATATCCCTCATTAGTGTGAGAACTACCTAAGTTGAAAGACCTATTAGTTTATAAATAGTAGGACTTTAGTATTAAATTCATATAAAAGTAATTATACAAATATTGAGATGAAATAAATAGTTCTTCCTTATATTTTATTACGTATGAAAAAGTTCTCCTTGCAGGGCCTTTATATACCGATCAGCAGATCTTTGTACAGCCTTATTCGCATCTTCCACCACACCATGAAATGCATTATATAGTCGACTAAATTGGATATCTTTTACTTTCTCTGCCATATCTCTAACTTTATTCGCTGGTAATGGGATGAGATTTGGATAACTATACATAAAACTTACCCATTTTTGATCGGAAACTACTTGTATAATATCACCTGATAACAAAATTCCTTTCCCTTCGTTACCTTCTTTCCAATGCATAACAGTCCCGCCCTTAAAATGGCCTCCTAAGCGATGCAATGTAAGTTCTTCCGATAATATCAAATGTTCCCCAGACCAAAATTTAATTTGTTTACTGGGGCGAACCACCCACTCTTTATCATCTTCATGAATATAGAGGGGTACATTGAATGTTTCCGCCCATTCTACTTGTGTAGAGTAATAATGTGGATGAGAAAGTGCTATTGCTTGAATACCACCTAAATCATATATACTCTTGATCGTTTTATCATCTAAATAGCTAATGCAATCCCACATAACATGTAGAGTTTTACTTTGTATTAAAAATGCTGTTTGTCCAATTGCAAATTTAGGTTTTGTAGTAATGCTATACAAACCACTTTCTTCTTTTATTATTTCATTTTTGTATAAATTGCTATTTTGCATAGTTTCTAATGTTGTCCATGACTGCCCAATTGGATTCACATATTGCCTTTCCTCATTGCAAATATTACAACGGGAAGGTGCTTCTTCATTTTCGGGATACTGTACTCCACATGTAGTGCAAATATAATTAACCATATTCCCACTCCCTTTTTAAATTTAATTGTTCTTATACTAATATTTTAATAGAAAACAAAAATATTCGAATCAATAATTGGAATGAAAATGAAGTAATACGAAAGTATGATTAGCCCCTTCCTTTTAACACTTTAGTCTAATTTATTTAATTTTTTATTTGCTGCTTCCAAGAAAATAGAGTTTTAAATATATTAAAACTTTCTAATACACTTAACCCTTTAATCGTTAAAAGAAAGAGCAAATCTTCATAAAATAAATGAAGCAATTGAAAGATTTTGTTACAACTTTATCACTATAATACTTACTAATACACATCAGGGGGATAGTAGATTTAAATTAAGGAGAGAGTATAATAAAAATTGTAATTATACTGTACGAAGTATGTAATACAGAAAGCAGTAGCAACATAAAGTTTGTTGCTAAAACTATCGGGTGAATTTAATTTGATGATTGAAGAGTTTGTAAAGATAAATGAATATTGATTTCAAGCTTCATTTTAGGGGAAATAAACATCACAAACTACATGAATTAAAAAGTAGCCTTAAGGCAAAAGTTATATCCATGAAATATTTAAATGCATATGCAATTTTATACAACCACTTTTTTATAAAGTAAGAAAAGTGGTTGTATATTTTAGAAAATATTCTTTGTTACAAAATCACGTTACATATTTCATTAAACTACAACTACTCATTTTCTTTTTTCTTCTTTTGTTCCTCAGATGGCTCTTCTGTTGGATCTGGTTCTTGTTCATCCTTTTTGTTTAACTCATTATTTTTTTCTTTAGCAGGATCTTGTTTTTCATTTTTTTCCTCCTGTCTTTGTTCAGAAGGTTCCTCCGTTGGATCTGGCTCTTTTTCGTCTTTTGGAGCTGGATTACAGCCAATTAATAATCCTACTGTAAATATGCTTGTCATAAATATTGAAAGCATTTTTTTATAATTCAATTAAAGCACCTCCTAAAATTAATATCCTTTGTATTATTTCCAATTCATAATTCAATTTATCCAATTATTTGTGATGTTTCTTTCAAAATGACATTCCTTTAAAATCTTGCATATTTTTGAACAAACTTTTTTGCAATTGTAAAAAAGTTTTTTTGCAATTACCTCCCTATAATTGCTAATATAGTAGAGTAGAACTTTTATAGAGAGAAGGAAAATTATGCACAATGGAATTCGAATGACAACTTTAGTAAAAAGGGCTATGTTGATTTGCGCGGGGGTATTATTTACATACGAAGCGGCTTTAGGATCAGCACATATTGCTCTAGCAAGTACAGAGGATGAAGCAAAATCTGTTCAACTTGTAAGTGAAATTCAATCATCTCTTGCACCGAAAGAAGCTCCAAAACAATATAACGGGCAAGTTAGAAAAGTCGCTTACTTAACATTTGATGATGGTCCTGGAAAATACACAGCTGAGCTTTTAGATATGTTAAAGAAAGAAAATGCAAAAGCAACATTTTTCCTAATCGGTTCAAACGTAAAAGCATTCCCGGATCTTGTAAAACGTGAAGATGCTGAAGGCCACTATGTTGGGATGCACAGTATGACTCATAACTACAAGAAACTTTACACAGAAGGTCATTACGTAGATGAAATGAAGGAAGATCAAGGCTTAATTGCTGGTGTTCTAGGTAAATCACCAGTATTAACTCGTCCATCTTACGGCTCAATGCCTGGATTAAACGAAGCTCTTCGTAACAAAGTTGTCGAGAACGGCTTAAAAGTTTGGGACTGGACAATTGATTCTTTAGACTGGAAATATAACAAAATGCCTGTTGACGCTGCATCTGTTAAAATCGTAGAAAACGTTCTACATGGTGCGACAAATCCAACAGAAGTTATCCTTATGCACGACATTCATCCACAATCAGTTAAAGCAGTACCTGGTATTATTAAAGGACTGAAAGAAAAAGGATATGAGTTAGAAGCCTATAGTGAGAACGAACACTTCCCATTAAACTTCTGGCACGATAATCGTATGTAATAAAAAAGACTTGATTTCCTCTAGTAGGTTATCAAGTCTTTTTTTATCATTTTTGGAAATTTCCTTATAGAGAAAACCTATACACGATTTCATCGTATCAATAATATATATATCTTCTCTTTTAGTAAGAAAAAATCAAATAAATGTAACTTTGAAACATCACATGCTATACTATAGCCTAGTTTAAATAAGTAGGTGTTATATGATTGTATATACAGTACAAACTGAAGAAGCTTGGAAACAATTTAAGAAACTTGGTTATTTAGAAGGTAATAAAGAAGTCATCGATTCAGACTCTATATATTCATATGACTGGATGGTGCGCGTAGCTAAAACAAGATTACCTCATTACGAAGGTAACTATCCTATTTGGATTTTTGAAAAAAATAATTATCCGAACCGAAATCATAAAGCTTGGGGTAGAGAAAATTCAAAAATGGTAATTTTAACACTAGATGTACCGAAAGAATGGGTGCTATGGAGCTATTTTGACTATTGGTGCTGCGCTATGACTGACGGATCAATATATTTACATACAAAAAATAAGTGTACATTAGATGAATGGTATACCTATATGGATAAAGAATACGGGATAATATTCGATTTCGACTATTTATTATCACATCCTGATTGGTGTCTAGGCAAAGAGGATTCATTAGAAAAACAAGGTGTCATTGGTAGAATTCCCCTTTCCTTCGTAAAAAAAGTACGACGTTTTCGTGCTAAGGAAGATAAGTCTATTAATACAATCAGAAGTGATAAATGGGATAACAGAAAAGAAAGCCGTATTAATAAGATGAATCGAAAATTAAAAAAGAAAAAAGATAAGCAAAAAAAACTACAAAAGCGACTTATACGGAATTAAAACACATATACATATCAAAAGACAGTCAAAAAATAGGATTGAATATACAAATTCAATCCTATTATTTATATTATCAACACTTTAGCACATATTACTCTTAAGGAGTGATGTGTATATGGATTTTCTTTCAGCCGAATATTTGTCTGCCTTACTTGCCATCATTGTAATTGATTTAGTGTTAGCCGGTGATAATGCCATTGTAATTGGGTTAGCAGCAAGGCGATTACCAAAAGATCAGCAAAAGAAAGTTATTATTTGGGGAACTATCGGGGCAATCGCGATTAGAGCCCTCGCTACCTTAGTTGTCGTTTGGTTATTAAAAATACCAGGGCTACTTCTAATTGGTGGTGTACTCCTTATATGGATCGCTTACAAATTAATTGCTGAAGGTAAAGATCATGATATTAAGGCAGAAGAAGGATTTTGGTCTGCTATAAAAACCATTATTATTGCTGATGCGTTAATGGGTATTGATAATGTACTTGCTGTTGCAGGAGCTGCGCATGGCAATTTTTCTTTAGTCATCATCGGACTATTAGTCTCCATTCCAGTAGTCGTATGGGGCAGTACATTAATTTTAAAATGGGTGGACCAATTCCCTGTCATTATTACGATTGGAGCAGCTGTTTTAGCTTATACTGCCGCGAAAATGATTGTAGATGAGAAATGGTTCGCTGGATTTTTCGAAAGTAACCCTTTCATTAAATGGGCATTTATCATTATTATCATTGCTGGTGTAGTATTCTTTGGAAAAATGAAACAAAAAACTAAGGATAACTCTGTATAATGACTACGTTATTTCTACAAACAAAAGCGCTACTCATATGAGTAGCGCTTTTTACTATTTATTTCGTTTCTCCGTCTTCAGTCGTCTTTACCTTCGTTTTATTTTTATCACGATTGTTATAGTTGTACTTCGAACGATCGACCGGTGTAAATCCTTCCGGTGTATAGAATCGTAATAAGTCACCGTTTACGACTTGGTCAGAGTATTTCAGTGATTTTTGAACCATTTGTTCATTTTGTTTTATTTCGTCTGTTAATTCTACAGATTCACCAGTAGCTGTATCATAGTATTTTCCATTCAGTGCAGTAACTGTTGGACTTACGAAGTTACCGTTACGGAATGGAACAACTTGTTTATGCTCTGGTGATAATAAATCTGATCCGAACTGGACATAATTTTTCGTATCTGTACCTAGTAAGTGTAATAGTGTCGGCAGAACATCAATTTCTCCGCCGTATTGATGTTGTACGCCACCCTTCATTCCTGGAACACGAATGATTAATGGTACACGTTGCAGTTGTGCATTTTCAAATGAGTTCATTTCTTTACCCATTATTTGAGACATTGCTGCGCCATGATTATCAGAAATACCGTAATGATCACCGTACATAACGATAATTGAGTTATCGTATAAACCAGATTGTTTCAAGTAATCCAAGAATCCTTTTACAGACTCATCTAAATAACGTGCTGTTTGGAAATACGTATCTACTGATGAATCACCTGTAGTCGCTGGTTCAATTGTTGCTTCCGCTTTATCAATCGGATAAGGGAAATGGTTTGATAGCGTAATGAACTTCGTGTAGAACGGTTGTTTCAATGTTTGTAATAACGGAATTGATTCATTAAAGAACGGTTTATCTTTTAATCCATAGTTTACTACATCTTTTTCATTCATATCATAGTATGACGCATCAAAAAATTTATTAAAACCAAATGATTTATAAATATCGTCACGGTTCCAGAACGTTTTATAGTTACCGTGGAACACTGCTGATGTGTATCCTTGTTGACCTAAAATAGCTGGTGCTGATTGAAACGTATTATGAGCTTTATTTGTAAAAACAGATCCTTGTGGTAATCCAAACATTGAGTTTTCCAGCATGAATTCCGCATCAGATGTTTTACCTTGTCCTGTTTGATGGAAGAAGTTATCAAAGTATAACGTATTCGCATCTTTTGTAAATGAATTTAAGAACGGTGTAACTTCTTGCCCATTTAATTTATAATCAATTAAAAAGTTTTGGAATGATTCTAAATGAATATAAATTACGTTCATTCCTTTTCCTTTACCAAAGTACTCTGGATTTGGACTTGCATATGTTGATGCAAGATAATTTCTAACTTCTGTCATATTATCTCCATCAGCTAATGCTCGTTCTGTTGATGCTTTCGCACTTTGAATACCATCATAAATCGTATAGTTGTATGCCCCTAAATATTTCACAATATAATTACGATCGAATGTTCTTGTTAATAATTCAGGACGATCGGATTCTGCAAGACCTAAATTAATGCTGAATAATAAAATACCTGCTACAAATACTAGGGATAATTTATGTTTCGCAACACGAATTGGTTTTGGACTTGCAAATTTTGTTGCGACTAAAGCAATTAAAATGATTGTATCTAAGAAATATAGTGGATCATAGACGTGTAGCAATGCAAAAATACTACCACCTAAATCTCCAAAGTTATTCGTTTGTGTTAATGTCGGGAACGTAATAAAGTCACTGAAAAAGCGATAATATACTACGTTTGCGTATAGCAGTATAGACATTAACAAATTAATAACAATTAACCAAATGTAAGCACGTTTCCCCTTTGCGAATAATGCGAGCCCTAAAAATAAAACTGCTGAGCTTAACGGGTTGAAAAACAGTAAAAACTTTTGAATTGTGTTGGATATCCCTAAATTAAATTCTGTCACATATGCTGCGTATGTTTTTAACCAGAATAAAATAATGGCAAACACGAAAAATCCAAAGTGATTGCTTAACACTCGCTTACTCTTTAATAGTAATTGTTTCATCTCTCCACCTCTTTTGATCATCCAAGGCTTATTTTTTTATAAGTCTGTCTCTATTCAATTTTTTATCTTCAAATAGATTTTGTTTGTTTAACTAAATGAAGAATATTAGTAATTATAATTTGAAGCTAGTATTTATTCAACTATTTCTTTCTAGACATTTTGACCTTGGTTTCTATTTAATAAAATAAATTTGTAACATTTTCTGTTTTCTCCCAAGTCTCATCCACTAATTATGACTCCACATACTATAAACCTTTCTTTACTGCTTCGCAAATAAATATGTCTCCAGTTCTGGAACATTAATGTAATATAACGAAATTCACAATAGATAGTATTTGTTTTTTTCGGTGTATACTAAATTCCTTCATATATTTCAAGTTTATTCTTGATACAGTCCTTTCTCTATATATAACATCAAAAGGTCTTTTCTTCTCTAAAGTTATTTCTGTATAATTATTCACAATTCATAAAATAAAAGATTATAAAAAAACCTCGCTCTCATAAAGAGAGCGAAGTTTTTCATCATTTATTATTGACCTTTGTACATTGCTTCTACTTGTTTTTGAAGTTCTTCATTTTCTAAGAACTCATCGTAAGTAGCCTCTTTATCGATTACACCGTTTGGCGTTACTTCGATAATGCGGTTTGCAATTGTTTGTACGAACTGATGGTCATGAGATGTGAATAACATTGTACCTTTAAATGCGATTAAACCGTTGTTTAATGCAGTGATAGACTCAAGGTCTAAGTGGTTCGTTGGATCGTCAAGTGTGATTACGTTCGCACCACTTAACATCATTTTAGATAGCATACAACGAACTTTTTCGCCTCCAGATAATACAGAAACTTTCTTCTTAACTTCTTCACCTGAGAATAACATACGGCCTAAGAAACCACGTAAGAAGCTTTCTGACTCATCTTGTGGAGAGAATTGGCGTAACCAATCAACTAAGTTGGAGTCACTGTTCTCAAAGTATTTAGAGTTATCTCTTGGGAAGTAAGATTGAGATGTTGTAACGCCCCATTTGAATGAACCGCTATCTGGCTCCATTTCACCCATAAGGATTTTAAATAATGTTGTCATCGCAATATCGTTACGACCGATAAATGCAACTTTATCACCTTTATTTAAAGTGAAGTACACATTATCTAACACTTTTTCACCATCAATTGTTTTAGAAAGACCTTCAACAGTTAATAAGTCATTTCCTATTTCACGCTCAGGTGTAAAGCCAACAAATGGGTAACGACGTGATGATGGTCTAATATCATCTAATGTAATTTTATCTAATAATTTTTTACGAGAAGTTGCTTGTTTCGCTTTAGATGCGTTTGAGCTAAAGCGTGCAATGAAGTTTTGTAACTCTTTTACTTTCTCTTCTTTTTTCTTATTAGCATCTTGTGTTAATTTTAAAGCTAATTGGCTTGACTCATACCAGAAGTCATAGTTACCAACATAAAGTTGAATTTTACCGAAATCAAGATCAGCCATGTGCGTACAAACTTTATTTAAGAAGTGACGGTCATGGGATACAACGATTACTGTATTTTCAAAGTTCATTAAGAAGTTTTCTAACCATTGAATCGCTTTTAAGTCCAAGTGGTTGGTAGGCTCATCTAGTAATAGAATGTCAGGTTTACCGAATAATGCTTGAGCAAGTAATACTTTTACTTTCTCTGCCCCAGTTAATTCTGACAATTTCTTATCATGAACATCTTCACCAATACCTAAACCTTTAAGAAGGATTGCAGCTTCTGATTCTGCTTCCCAACCGTTAAGCTCCGCGAACTCACCTTCAAGTTCAGCAGCACGCATACCATCTTCATCACTAAAGTCTTCTTTCATGTAAATGGCATTTTTCTCTTGCATTACTTTATAAAGTTGCGTGTGACCCATAATTACTGTTTCTAATACTGGGAACTCTTCATATTCGAAGTGGTTCTGTTTTAATACTGCTAGACGCTCACCTGGCGTAATATGTATATCACCTGTTGATTGTTCGATTTCTCCAGATAAAATCTTTAGAAATGTTGATTTACCCGCACCGTTTGCTCCGATTAAACCGTAGCAGTTACCTGGCGTGAATTTTATGTTAACATCTTCAAACAATTTGCGATCCGCGAAACGCAAACTAACGTTACTTACTGTAATCATTTGTGTCCTCCTACTAATACCGCTTATTTCAGCGTTTTCTCACCGATTGTCTTAAAAAATCGCATATTACGACTCAATTATTGTAGACTATAGCTATTATATAGTAGAAGATGGATGAATAGCAACGGTTGATTGCTATTCCTTTCTTTTCAAAATTGAATAAAACATTTGTTTTTAATTATATTAAAGTTACATGCACACTTTAAGGATGATTTATTTTGAAGAAAATATTTATAATTGTAGCATTATGTTTATCAATTGCTTCCTTAACTGCATGTAGTAGTAATAACAATGCAAAAACACCTATTGAATCAAAACAAGAGAAAAAAGAATAAAGCACCAGTTTGTGTAAAAAACTATTTCACCATTTGTATTGTTAACTTATCTTTTAACATTGACCTATATGAGTCAATTTCATATTTTGTATTATTGATTTTTTCTTTTTTCATTTTTAACATATCGAATATTTCTAACTCTAAATTCCTTCTAGCTTCAAGAACTTTTATTACTCCTTCTACACCTGAATGGTTATGTTCTTTCCCATAGCCTTGGTTAGTGTAATAGTCGACAATTCCTGTGGACCATTCTGGAGTTCTTTCTTTTAATGCCTTCCTAAATGAAAATTCAAGATTATCTTGTTCTACATACAATAACATTGGATTTAAATTCTCTATGATTTTTGCAACTTTCATTACATAATTTATTATTTTTTCTTTTTGTTCACCATATTTAATCATCCCAATAGTTAATGGATTTTGTATGAAACAACATTCAAAGATATAAACCTTATTGTCTTCTAGAGCAATTTCAGCAAAGTCATTCCATTTGTCAGCAATTAATTCAACATTTTTATCGAATGGTAATTCATATATATCGTTTTTGAAAATATCGTGAAATAATTCGTCCGAAAATTGGTCACCAAACTCATTTTTTATCTTTCTGTATGGTAATAAATAATTGCTTCCTTTTTTTAGAACTCTTTTAAGAAGCACTTCTTTAAAATCTCCACTGTTATATAATAATCTATCGAATTCAAATTTATTAAAACAAGATACACCATCATAGTCGGCTGGGTGGTTCAAATTCCCCTCTAAAAATAGTTCAACTTCACTTTTATTTTGGCTTAGAATTTCATTTATTAGCTTTGCAGTGGTTGATTTTCCAAATCCAGGTAATCCTTCTACTATTATTAGTTTTGTATTCATAGTTATAAATCCCTTCCTTCAAAGTATTTAACCAAGATTAAAAAAATCACTTACTCCACTGCAATCACCCCTTCAAAATATGATATTCACCATTTCTTTTGAAAAATCATTCTTAAAGCAACCTGACCATTAGTTTAAGAACATTTTTTCACAATGTCTATAATTATTTTAACATAAATTTTCCATTTACCTTTTAAAAAAATATAGTCCACTCTTATTTGAGTGAACTATCTAAAGTAAATTATATCTTTTAAATCAAACACTTTGTCAGTAATCCCCAATCGTTGTGCTGGTATGTTTACTGTTTACTTTTTCCCTTCCTTCGTGGTAAATGGCATACTTTTAAAAGGGGATTCTTTTATTTTCTTTTGCTTAATCTCTTTGTATAATCCTTCATTTTACTCGTTAACCCTATTAAAGCAGGTAATAATATTGGCATCACAATTATCGCTAATAGTAACAGTGCAACCCCAACAACAGATGCTACTTGTATAAGTGTCAATACACCTGAAGGGATTAATGCAGCAAATGTACCAACTAGAATCAGTGCCGCTGATAATACGACTCCCCCTATGTGACGAGATGCATTTACAATTTTCGTCGCTGGGTCCCCTTCTAACTCATTGTATCTCATCATTACAAAAATACTATAATCCACTCCTAAAGCGACAATCATTATGAAACTAAAGAATGGAACATTCCAGCTTAATGAATCTACATGTAAAACATGCGTACTAATTTGTTCACTTATACCTAGTGATGCAAAGTACGCTAATATTAGCGATCCAATAATAAAGATTGTGTTTAATAATGAACGTGTAATCATGATTAATACGATCGCAATGCCAATTAACATAATTGTAGCTGTACGTAAGAAATCTTGGCCTGTTACTTCTTTTAAATCAACGTTTCTAGCTGTTGTGCCACCGATTGCTTTTTTCGCCGATTTTAATTCTGTACCATTTAACGTACCGTCTATCGTTTTATTAATTTCTTCAATGATTGGCATCGCTTCTTTTGAATATGGATTTACGTCTAAAATGATTGTCATTTTAGCAGTCTTTCTATCATGTGACATGTACGTATTCAATGCTTTTTGGAAATCTTCTCCCTCTAACACTTCTTTTGGAATATAAAACTTCTCAGAGCTTTTGGATTCATTTAGCTCGCCTAAATATTTCTGTGCGTCATTTAGGCCGTTACTTACTTTTCCAAGCCCTTCTGTACTTTTAGATAAGCCTGATTGTAATTGCCCCATCTTTTCTTGCAAGTCTTTCAGCCCAGTTAATAGCTGGCCTTGCCCATCATTTATTTTTGTTAATCCGGTTTGTAACTCTGATGACTTGTTCGCAATTTGTTTTGAACCTGAAGCACCTTCATTTAATCCATTTTTAAGATCATCTGCCCCTTTTTGTAATTTAATAACTCCATTGCTCATTTCTTTTAAGCCGTTATCCACTTTCGATAACGATTGATTCGCTTCTTTAAATGACCCCATCGCCGCTTTATGCTGCGTTGCTAATTCATTTAATTCTTTTGATAGTATACTTAATTGCTTTTGAGCCTCTTTAGCAATTCCTATCGTTTGCAGTATGTTCGGATCATTTGCTAATTCTGGTTTCGTTTGAATGAAATTGGTCATTAACATTTCGATTTGTTCGTATCCTTTTTTCGCACCATCAATCGCTTGAGAAATGCTTCCGAAGTATTGATTGTAAGCACTTAAACCTTTTTCTAACTGTGCATAGCCAGCATGAAGCTGTGACGTTGCATTAGATAGGACATTTATATTTTCATTTACTGAAGTTAACCCACTCTCAATTTGCTGTGCTCCTTGTGCCCCATCGTTTATTCCATTCGATAATTGATTCAACGCTGTTCCTAAAGCCGATACACCATTTTCCGCCTCGTTCGTTCCATCAATTAACTTTTGAACATTTGCGAGGCCGTCTGACTCATTACCACCCATTTTATTTTTAGCATCCGTTAAACCATCATTGATTTCTTTTATGCCACCATTGGCATCTCCTAAACCTGTATTCAATTCTCCCGCTTGTTTATTTATATATAGTTCTTTTATCCTTTCACCGGTTGGACGCGTCGGTGAATATACTTCTGAAACACCTTTCACTTTCAAAATCTTATTAGTTAGTTCGTCTAAAGTTTGTAGAGACGTTCCTTCATCTAATTTTTTGTTTGATTGAATCACTAACGTACTTGGTGAAGAAAAACCAGGCGGAAAATGATCTTCTATTACGTTAATCCCCATCTTTGATTCGTACTTATTGTCTACTTCAAATAAGTCATTGTAATTTAGTGTGTTAGAGTATTTCATTACGAAAGGAATCGATATCACAAATACGATGATTAAAGCTGCGAACGGTCTTACTACTGAGTTTTTCGCAAGAAATCCCCATAAACGACTATCCTCATGACCTTTAAATGTTTTAACTGGATAAAACATTCCTTTTCCTAAAAGCACCATAAAAAATGGATTTAACGTAGTTAATACGAGTAATAATACTGCTACACCAATTGCTACGGCTGAAGTAGATTGATATAATTTAAAACTCGCTAAAGCAAGAGATGCAAAACCAATTAGTACTGCTATCCCGCTATATAAAACGGTTTTCCCTGCTGATTTAAACGTTTCTTTCGTAGCCAAAAATGCATTTTCTTGTTTACTTAATTCTTCTTTAAATCTTGTATATAATAAAATGTTATAGTCTGTTCCAACCCCAAACAGGACAACGACTACAAACACTTGTGTAAAGTTAGAAAACGGAAAATTAAATTGATCTACTAAATGGGCAATAATCCCCATTGAAACTAAATATGATACACCAACAGTAAGAAGGGAAACAATCGGAACAATTGGTGAACGAAATACAATGATTAATACAACTAGAATGAAAATGATAGAAATAACTTCTGTCTTCTTCACTCCCTCTTGAGAGGAAGTAAGAAAATCACCCGCTATTAAATCACTTCCTGTTAAGTACGTTTTTACCCCTTTCGTTTGCACTTTTTTATGAAGCCCATTTGCAACTTTTGATATTTCACCATTTTTTTTATTTACAGAGATTTGCGTTAAAATGGTCGTATTGTCTTTAGATATCAACTGTTTTTCCAAATCTTTATTATCTAAATGTGAAACAACTTCCTTAATTCCTAATTGCTCTTTTTCATTTTGTAAAGCATTGATTGTTTTTATTATTTCCTCTTTTTGTTCAGTTGTTAAAGCTGTTTTACTTCCACTATTAAAAACAGCTATAATTTCATACTTTTCAGTCCCGTCTTTATCCATCTCTTTTATCATCTTGTCAGCAATACTACTTTGTTCTGTATTAGGAATCGTAATGTGCCCTTTTTCTTTCACTAATTTATCCATATTAGGCATCGTTACGATCATTGTAATAGTAATAACTATCCATAATAGAAAAGATAAACTTCTCCAATTTTTCAGCTTACTCATTTTAATCATCTCCCATTTTGAAAATTAAAAGGGAATGAATATTCATTCCTATCCTTTTAAAAATACTTTTTTTCGGAATGAACGTTCATTCCTATCATCCTATTACATTATTTTGTAAATTCTATTAAACTACCTTTACCGGAATGAATGTTCATTCCTATCGTTACACAAATATCCTCTCCTACTCTCATGTTTTAAATATATCCAGGAATGAATATTCATTCCTATACTTATTAGCTATAGAATCAAATGATTCTAATAGCGTTCCAAGAACTTTCTTCCAATTCTTTTACTAATTCTTTTGAGTATTCTAATTGTCCTGTTGCAATTACCTTCGTTAGTTTTTCTAGCGGTTGATATACAATAATAATTAAAGCAACTGGAGGCAATGGACGAAGAAAACCTTTTGCGATTCCATCTTCAATAATATTCATAAAGAAGCCTATAAAATCTTCAAATATTTTCTTACTTTGTTCATCAAGAAAATAACTATCACAGTGAGAATTTGTAAATAAAAAAGCATCCACATTGTTTCTCGCAAATTCAAATAAACGGTTGTACGTATGACTAAACTGTTCACGAATATTTGCTTCAACAGGAAAATCCGTTTTTATCATTTCAGAAAGCTCTAACATACTTTTTGAAAATAATGAGTTAACAAGTGCCTCTTTATTTTCAAAATAGCGATAAATAGTACCCGCACCGACTTTTGCCTTTTCAGCGATCATTGGAATTGTCGTACCATCGTACCCACGCTCTGCGAAAAGTTTCATCGCAGCATCAAAAATATCCTCTTGTTTGTTTTTAGCCATTTTTTCCACCTCTATTTTCAGGAATGAAAATTCATTCCGTTTTTAATTATAAATTACATGGATTAAAAGTCAAGTGCGTGACCAGTATCGGTTCGGTTTTAATCCCTTGTTTGTGAAAAAATTATATCAGCGATTTTCAAGATATATCGACTTACCTACAAAAACTGACAGTATAATTTGAAGCCGTCCCAAAATTTTATTTGGGACAGCTCAATTTCCTATTTATAACTTAAAAGAAATCATAAATAAATGCTTTACGTACTGGAACTATATTCTCAAACGCTCGTATTTCCTCTTCACTTCCGCTAATTAATTCTAGTTCATTAAGTTCTAACGGACGTTTGTATCCAAACATTATTGTAGATAATGCATTTATATCTAGCCTAATTCCTTTATCCTTTATTTCTTCTTCTATAATTGTTATTTCATGATTTGCAAGCCTCACTGTAACGTTATTCCACGGTGCAAATGAATCTATAATATGTAAAATCACTTCTTGCTGTGCATTGTTCCAATTCAACTCATATTGTTTTAAGAACTGCTCCACATCTACAATTCTGCCCATAAAATATGGCTTTATTTCTGCTTTCACGCGTGGCTCTTTTAGTGTATATAATAACGGTTCATTTTCACTTACTGTCATTTCAAATTCTTTAATCATAGAATCATGCTGACAAATAAAGTTCCACAGACCATTTCGCGCTTCATTATACAGTGGAACAAATTCTTCTACTGTCATTTTATAGTTTTCTATTTTATATAGCATGTAGCCAGCTGCCGTTTTATTTTTATCGTAATAAATCGCTAATGTTAAATCATCATAAACAGCTTGTAACCACCATTTTTCATCGCGAACTAGCATACCGGAAAAACGTTCTGCAAATGTTTCATAAATCTTTTCGACCTCTTCTGGGTGATTTTCTTTATTGAAACGTTTTACAGTACCATTTACTTGTTTTTTCATAACTAAATCACTCTTTGTCATATGACATACAAAGAGATTCGCACAAAGTTCCCAGCCGTATTTACGGTAAAATGAAACAGCAAATGGATGTAGCATTGATACTGTATATCCGTCATTTTTCATCGTTTGAAGTGAGTGTTGAAGCAATTCTTTTACATACCCGCTTCTTCTATACTCTGGATACGTCGCTACCCCTGCAACGCCTCCCATTTTTAATTTTTCTTTGCCTATGTATATATGAAACGGAATAAGATGCAGTTTTGCTGCTACATCTTTCCCTTCCATAATACCGTATATTTCATGACTTTCTTTCATCTTTGTAAGTTGTTGTTGCAATCGTTCCTCATCAACTTTATATTGAAAAGCGTATTCCGATAAGCGTAATGCTTCTCTAAATCTATCTTCTTTTAATCGTATAACGTTCATATATTTCTCCTCCATTCCTTGTTTGAATTGTACCATAATTCTCAATATTCCAGCGCGGTGAATGCAATTATATGGACTTAACGACACGAATCCAATATAAAAAGCAGATACATCCCGTATCTGCTTTTTATTACTTTATTTTGCTAACTTTTGAAGTTCTTCGAAGAATGTAGGATATGATACGCCTACTGCTTCTGCGTCTTCAATTGTTGTTTTTCCTTCTGCTAGACAGCCGGCAATTGCAAGCATCATTCCGATGCGGTGATCACCGTAACTATTTACTGTATTGCCTTTTAGTGCTGATTTCCCGTAAATAATCATCCCGTCATCAGTTGCTTCTATGCGCGCTCCTAGTTTCGTTAACTCCGCAACGACTGTATCAATACGGTTCGTTTCTTTTACTTTTAATTCGTGCGCATCTTTAATTACTGTAATTCCTTCTGCTTGCGTTGCCGCTAAGGCGATAACAGGAATTTCATCGATTAATCTTGGGATAATATCTCCGCCAATTTCGATTCCTTTTAATGAAGATGTTTCAATTGTAATATTTGCAGCTGGTTCTGATGCTCCTTCGTTAATTGGCTCTACAGTAAAAGTAGCACCCATTTTCTCTAAAACATCAATAATACCTGTACGAGTTGGGTTCATTCCTACATTTTGTAATACTAGTTTACTATTTGGAATAATTGCACCTGCTACTAAGAAAAATGCTGCTGATGATACGTCACCTGGTACTTGAACGTCTGTCGCTGTTAACTTTTGTCCACCTGCAAGTTTCACTGTTTTTCCCTCGCGAGTTACGTTAACACCAAATGCTTCAAGCATTCTTTCCGTATGATCACGTGAAATATGTGGTTCTGTAACAGCTGTTACACCTTCTGCACGAAGACCTGCAAGTAAAATAGCTGACTTTACTTGCGCACTCGCTACAGGTGAAGTGTATTCAATTGCTTTTAAATCTCCACCACGTATTGTTAACGGTGTAAACGTCCCTTCTTCGCGGCCATCAATGTTTGCACCCATTTGTTTTAATGGATTTGTAACACGTTTCATCGGTCTTTTTGCGATAGATGCATCACCTTGTACGCAAGAGAAAAATGGTGTATTTGCCAAAATTCCTGACATTAAACGTATTGTTGTACCAGAATTACCAACATCTAATACAGCTTTCGGTTCTTGTAAGCCTTCTAATCCTTTACCAACTACAGTGACTTCATCACCGTTTTGCACGATTTCTACTCCCATTTCTTTAAAGCAAGAAATTGTACTTAAACAGTCTGCACCGGGCAAGAAACCTTTAATTGTTGTTTTTCCTTCTGCAATCGCGCCGAACATGACAGCGCGGTGTGAAATGGATTTATCTCCTGGAATTGTAATAATACCATTTAATCCGTTATTAACAGGTTCTA
This sequence comes from Bacillus cereus group sp. N14, assembly GCF_016483555.1. Classification (NCBI taxonomy): domain Bacteria; kingdom Bacillati; phylum Bacillota; class Bacilli; order Caryophanales; family Bacillaceae; genus Bacillus; species Bacillus cereus group sp. N14. Next base: position 200,785 of record NZ_JAEHBQ010000003.1, on the reverse strand, counting down.
TTGTTCTTTCCTTCATGTTTTCACCTTCTCATTTAAATTGTTTCATAAGTTTGGTATTTTTCTTCTCTAAGCGCTAGCTTTGCTTTCATACGATCTTCTTCTCTTTGGAAGCTAATACGTAATACCCCAAGCAACCCTTCACGTGCTTCTAATATTTGCAAGTTCGTAATACTAATTTCTTCGCGTGCCAAAATACTCGTAATATGAGCCAATGCCCCTACTTTATCTAAAACATCGACGTATAAGTCGTGATAGGCAGGAATTGCCCCTCTCTTTCGTACTGGTAAAGAGTCACGGTATTCTTTCGCGTCTGCAAAATAGTTTTGAATCTCGCCTGCATCTCCGGTAGAAACTGTATCATATAAATCTTCCATTTCAGAGATCCACTCTTTTAATAATACCATTAAATGCTCGCGATTTTGCTTAACAATATCACTCCACATTTTTGGGCTACTAGATGCGATACGTGTAATGTCTTTAAACCCTCCGGCAGCTAGTTGATGAATGAGCGGATTATCTCCTGCATGTTTCTCCACTTGCTTTACTAATCCAGCTGCGATAAGATGCGGAAAATGACTAACGATCCCTGTTACATAATCATGTTCCTCTGTATTTAGAACGAGAAAATGAGATCCTGTTCCTTGTAACCAACGCTTCAGTTCTTCCACATGTTCATTTGGCACATGATTCATCGGCGTTAAAATATAAAATGCATTTTCAAATAAATGTGCTTTTGCACTTTCAACTCCCGTTTTATGAGAACCTGCCATCGGATGTCCACCAATAAAAGAGACTTCCTTTGAAAATAAAGCTTCCGCTTCATTCATGATCGTCCCTTTTGTACTACCAACATCTGTTACAATAACATCTTCTCGTAAATGAAATGACGCTAATTTGTGTAATAACTTCTTCGTTTCTTCAACTGGAGAAGCAAACACAATTAAATGCGCCTCTTCACATGCATGCTGTAAATCTACTGCTACTTCATCTACTACATGTAATTCTTTTGCACGCTCTACTTGTTCTTGAAATATATCATAACCTGTTATCGTTACATCGTGCTCTTTCTTAATTGCTAATGCGAGAGAGCCTCCGATTAAACCAGTTCCAATTAAAACTACCTTTTTACGCATTTTCCTCATCTCGAGACTTTCTTTTTTTATTTTCAAAGTGTTGTTTTAACACTGAAATCACTCCTTCATTTTGCTCCCTTGTTCCGACTGTAATACGGACACCATTTGGGAACGGACGAATAATAAATCCTGCGTGTGCACAAGCTTCATAAATCTCCCCAGCATTCTCAACTGGCAAGAAGATGAAATTTGTTTGCGATGGATAAAACGGAATTTCATTTTCTTTACAAAAGCTTTCGTATTGTTGTAATCCCTCTGTATTCACACGAACTATTTCCTCAATAAACTCGTCATCACCAAAAGCAATCGTCGCTGCTTTTTGCGCTAATGAAGATACGTTAAATGGCAAACGTACGACATTTAATTTCTCGATTAGCTCTTCCTGTCCAATTGCATATCCAACGCGGAAAGAAGCTAATCCGTACGCTTTAGAAAATGTTCTAAGTACAAGAATGTTTTTATGTTTTTCTAAAAGCGGTAATGTCTCTGGGAAATCCTTTGCTGTTACGTATTCATAGTACGCTTCATCAATGACAATTAACGTATTTTCACTAATACCTTCAATAAATTGAGTCAATTTTCGATCATTCACATATGTGCCTGTCGGGTTGTTCGGATTACAAATCCATACGATTTTCGTATTATTATTTATTGCTGACGAAATTTCGTCTAAATCGTATACACCGTTATTTAAAGGGATTTCTTTCACTTCACAACCTTCAATAATTGCATGATGACGGTACTGCGGGAATGTTGCACCAGCCGTTACGATGTTATCTCCTGCTTTAAGTACTGCACGGCTTATTATTTGAATGACTTCATCTAAACCACTACCGCAAAGTATTTGTTCCATTTGAACATGTAACTTATTTGCAATTGTTTGACGGAGTGCTGTAGCACCTCCGTCAGGATATAAAGCATGTTCCAACCACGATTTTTGCAACTCATCTAAAACACGTGGTGAGCAGCCGAATGGATTTTCATTTGATGCTAATTTGACAAATGAATGATCTCCGTACACTTCTTTCATTTGTTCAGGTGATTTACCTGGTTTATATGGTTGTAATGATGATAGTTGATCTTTTACTTGCATGTTAAAACCACCTTTTTATTAAAATTCTTTTGCGTATTTATTATGTTGCGTAATGTTTTGCTGAATTAAATCCATACGATCTTTTCCGAATTGTTCGACTAGTGCATGTGCAAGTTCCCATGCTATAACAGATTCAGCTACTACACCTGCTGCTGGTACTGCACAACTATCAGATCTTTCAATACTCGCTTGGAATGCTTCTTTCGTATCAATATCAACGCTTGCTAACGGTTTGTATAATGTAGGTATTGGCTTCATAACACCTCTTACGACAATTGGCATTCCTGTTGTCATACCGCCTTCTAAACCGCCGGCATTATTCGTTTTTCTCGTGTATCCATTTTCTTCATCCCATAATATCTCATCGTGTACTTTACTTCCTGGCTGTCTTGCTGCTTCAAAACCAACGCCAATTTCAGCACCTTTAAATGCATTAATACTCATAATTGCACCAGCAAGTTTTGCATCTAATTTACGATCGTAATGAACGTAACTACCAACGCCAATTGGCATACCTTCTGCAATGACTTCAACAATACCGCCGATTGAATCCCCACTACTTTTAGCGTTATCTATCGCATCCATCATCTCTTGTTCTACTTCTTTATCTAAACATCGAACTGGTGAATTTTCAGTAATCGTTTGAATTTCTTCTATTGGTAAGTTTGAAATTCGTTTCGCTTGTACCCCACCAATTTCAAGAACATGCCCTGCAATTTCTACGCCTAATTCTTTCAAAATTTGTTTCGCAACTGCACCAGCAGCTACGCGAACTGTCGTTTCTCTTGCAGATGAGCGCTCTAATACGTTTCTTATATCACGATGTCCATATTTAATTGCACCGTTTAAATCTGCATGTCCTGGACGTGGTTTTGTAATTGTACGTTTCATATCTTTACTTTCTTTTTCCGAAATTGGCTCTGCACCCATTACTTTCGTCCAATGTTTGAAATCATCATTTTTAACGATTAACGTTATTGGTGAGCCAAGTGTCATCCCATGACGAACACCACTTACAATTTCAACTGTATCAGTTTCTATTTGCATGCGTCTTCCGCGTCCGTGCCCTTTTTGCCTTCTTAATAATTCTTTATTAATATGTTCCGATGTTAATGTTAAACCTGCTGGTACACCTTCTAAAATAACTGTTAACTGCGGTCCATGTGATTCTCCAGCTGTAATGTATCTCATTTCTCTTGCCCCTTTACTATTTTTTTGTACAAAAAAGTCCCTACTGAGCGCTCAGTAGGGACGATGTTTATCGCGGTACCACCCTAGTTGTAGACAACTATCGTCTACCTCTCTTCTTCTGTAACGATCGTTTGACCGTCTTTCCCTCCAAAAGTTGGCGGAAAAGATGCTCCAAGGCTGTAATTCATGCTTATCTTTGTACTGATTCACACCGACCATCAGCTCTCTTTAACAGTGAGATAAGCACTACTGTCTCCTCTTCAGCGCATATATGATATGGAATTAAGATAATTTATTTTTGAAACCTTTTAACTCATCCATGAATCTATGGAATTCTGGAATATCCATTTGTTGTGCAGAATCTGATAATGCAACCGCTGGGTCTGGGTGTACTTCAGCCATTACTGCATCTGCGCCAATTGCAAGCGCTGCTTTCGCTGTTGGTAATAATAAATCTCTGCGTCCAGTTGAATGCGTTACGTCAACGATTACTGGTAAATGTGTTTCTTTCTTTAAAATCGGTACTGCTGAAATGTCTAATGTGTTACGTGTCGCTCTTTCGTATGTGCGGATACCACGCTCACATAGAATAATTTGGTCGTTACCTTGTGCAATGATGTACTCAGCTGCGTTAATGAACTCATCAATTGTTGCTGCTAATCCACGTTTTAATAATACTGGCTTGTTAACTTTACCTACAGCTCGTAATAAATCGAAGTTTTGCATGTTACGTGCACCAACTTGAATGACATCAACGTAGTCTAGCGCCATTTCAACATCGTTCGGATTTAAGATTTCACTAATGATCGCTAAGTCGAACTCATCTGCTACTTGGCGTAAAATTTGTAATCCTTCTACTCCTAAACCTTGGAAATCGTATGGAGATGTTCTTGGTTTGAAAGCACCACCGCGCATTAATTTTAGACCTTGGTCTTTCATCGCTTGCCCTACTTGGCGAACTTGCTCTAAGCTTTCTACCGCACAAGGTCCCATGATGAACGTTTGTGTTCCGTTTCCAATCAATTCACCTTTTACATTAACGATTGTATTTTCTTGTTTCTTTTTACGTGATACTAGTAATGCTTTACGGTTATCATCTTCTTGTAATTCTAAGCTAGCTTTGAAGATTGTTTTGAAAATGTGTTGAACTGTTGACGTTTCGAATGGTCCTTCGTTATGCTCTGCGATCATATCAAGTACTTCACGCTCACGTACTGGATCAAAACGTTTCGTACCTTGTACTTGCTTTTGCTCCCCAATTTTTTGAACGATTTCACCACGTTTGTTTAAAAGGTGTAATAGTTGTAAGTTAATTTCATCTACCTGTTTACGTAATTGATCTAATTCATGATTTGCCATTTGGAAATCCTCCTCTAATGTTTTAAAAGTATAGTAAGAGAATGAAAAATTCTCTATTTTCTGAACTGATAAATTATACAAAATTTAAGTGGAATCGATACCTCTTCTTATTTTAAACAAATACTTACTATAAGGACACTATCAACTCAATCAAAACCCACTTTTTTGTACAAAAAATCCCTACTGATCCAATCAGTAGGGACGATATTTATCGCGGTACCACCCTAGTTGTAGACTTATTTCGTCTACCTCTCTTCATTGTTAACGATCATCTGACCGTCTTTCCCTTCATAAAGACAATACTATCTTTACTACGAAAAAGATGCTCTAGGACTGTAATTCGCTCTTGTTTTTGTACTGGTTCGCACCAACCACCAGCTCTCTGTTACAGGGAAACAACAACTACTGCTTTTCCTTTCAACGCATATATATTTAATTTTCAAGTTAGACCACTAAAATACAAAAAGTCCCTACTGAATAAATCAGTAGGGACGATATTTATCGCGGTACCACCCTAGTTGTAGACTAACTTTCCGTCTACCTCTCTTCGCTGTTAACGATCAATTGACCGCTTTTTCTTCATAAAGACAATACTATCTTTACTACGAAAAAGATGCTCCAAGACTGTAATTCATGATTATCCCTGTACTGGTTCACACCAACCACCAGCTCTCTGTTACAGTAAGACTAACCACTACTGTGATCTCTTCATTGCACTTTGTTTATTCAAATGTTTTTGAAATTGAATAAGTATGATTCGTATTATAGAACGCTTTTCAAAACACTGTCAACAACTTTTTATATTTTTTTTAAAATTCCACTTCCGTCCTACATTTCTTCTTGTAAATTCTCCATAACAATTCCGATGCGAATTATCTCATTATCTATTGCATTTAATACATATTTTTCTACTCCATACTGGATTAATATTTCTTTTATTTGAATGATTTCATTTTCAAGTAAATCGGCTTCTTGAAGCGTTTGTAGTAAAGTGAAAAATACATTTGCATACAATTCTTTATACATTTTTATACTCTCTGTCTTTTCAAGTATTTCATTAAACAACTGTTTTAACTCCGTTTGATTCCCTTTTCCAACCAAACCTGAAAATGTTTTTATTATAGATAATCCTCTTTCTACTATTTCATCCATAAATAAAATAATACGCAAAAGCATTACATATTCTCTAGCTGTGATTTCACCCATTTTCGGTCGCTCTCGTAAAAATACACTGAGCCAAGATGCCCAAAATTTTTGTTGTTCTTTTGCACTTAACGTTTTGACGTAATAGCATAAAAACTGCATAAATTTAATTTTATTTTCTTCATTTTCTCGTATAAGTAACGGGTATAACCAATCTGTTTTTTGCTCCCAATACAGTACACATTTAATAAATACAAAACTGAGCCATTTCAAGAAAGCTTCCCTCGTATGCGGATGTAATACTTCCAAATGTTCTACTGCATACTTAATAAATCGTTTCATTTCTGTAAATAAAGGTAAATTGATTTGCGTGTAACATAAGCCTGCCCATGCATATTTCGTAATCTCATTTTCTTTCTTTAAATCTAAGCATGGCAACAAATATTTTCGGCACCATTGCTTCTCAATATGATAAAGAAATGTAACATCTGCTACTAAACGAGCTAACATAAAATTTGTCCGTTCTTTACTAACTCTTACTTGTTCTTCAAATAAAAATAAATATTCATATACATTACGATCGTATAAATGATCATATGATAACAGTTTTAATAATACAGCTGTCATTTTCCCAACAGGATGCTGGATCGATTCATTGTAAAAGTCTTGTTTTCCAAGCTTAAAATCTGTATCACTTTTCATTACTTGAGGGAATACCGAAAAAGCAAAACGTTTCACACTGCGTATACTATTTTCCTCTAACTCTTCTAATCGATTACTAATTTCATATAGAAAGCTACTAATTAACCAATGAAAAGAAGTATTTCTAACAAATTTCTGTAATAGCGGAATTACTTTTTGGATTTGTTCATTTGTCAATCCTCGATTATTTCGCCACTCTCTAATACAAACAAACCATACTTCATTACTTATTTCGTGCGTACCAACTAATTGATAGGCAAATGAAATACTCCATTCTATATTCAACTTACATGCTTTCGATAACATCTCTAAAAAATGGCGTTGTTCAAAAACACCATCTTGAGAAAATTGACGAACTTGCTTCATAATTTCATCGTCTTTCAACTGCAATAATCCATCAGCAGTTACATTGCAAGTAATACTTTGATCTGCCGTCTCTTTCTTTTGTACACTATATCGATCAGAATGAAAGTGAGGATGTTTTTGCTTCATTAACTCATAACCTTTTGCTGTAGATGGACTATTCGAATCACAAGTGAATAATAAATCTAAAACTAAACAAGCATCAAATGCTCTCTCCTCTGCAAGGTCCTTCAATACAATTTGAATAACCTCTTCCTTTGTTTTTTCTAAAGAGTGTGCGAAATGATTTTTTATAAGTTGAAAAACTTCGTGTTTATACGTGACATCTAAAAGAAGTCCTTCCTGTAACAACCATTTCATTTTGGCATCGGCGCTAACGAATATATTTTTATTCATCGCATCAATTGCAATTCGGTTCTGAAGCATGCTGTTTGCTTCTATCATTTCTGTAATATAATAATTTGCTTTTTTTTCATTATTTTCACACAAATAGGCTAAACACTCTTTTACAGTTTGAATTAAAAATGCAAGATCATTTTGCTGAAACTCTTTTTCAACATTTTCCTTATCCTTTTTTTTCAGTGCCGTTTGTCGTAGTGATAACATTCGCATCTTCTCTATTCCCATCATCATAATTGGTACGGCGTAATAGGAAATATGAGGTTTCATCTTCTCATTCCAAATTTGCTCCACATAAGAAAATGTAGACACTGGTAAACGACTCGATTCCTCAAGTTCTATTGATTCTTGCGTATCATTTCCCCATTTTCTTTCCCGCTTCAATTTCAGTTTTCCGTCCAAAATAAACGTTAGTAATAATAAAGCAATTTCTTTATGCTCAGGAAAAGAACATTTTTGCAGTAAGCAAGAAATTTTTTCAATAGATTTACTATCTTTTTCAGCTGTTTCTAATAAAAGAAGTGTCCATCTTGCAAACAACAACGGGTCCATTTTAATTTTCGTTTCGTTTAAGTAGCTACAAATTGTTCTCCATAATAACGGAGATATTTTAGAATGATTTTTAAAAATTAATTGAAATAATTCTTTTTGATGACTAAAAAGAAATTGTTCCACCAACCATTCTGCAAGTAATTCATCTACCTCATTATCGTTTGATGTAACTAAAAATAAATTTTGTAATTTCCCTTCTGCTTCAAGCCATTCCACCCATTCATAATCATGAGCGAATTCAACAAAGTAGCGGACTGTTTCAATTTTTTTTATGGATTGTTTTATGTACGATAATTGTTCCTGCTCTACTGACGGTGGAACTGTTACTATGTCACGAATCCGCATTCGTTTTGTAATATAATTATCTCCCATTAATTCTGCCCATCGCTTCACTGCTTTAACAAGAGATTGATGATTATTACCTTTATTCGGGTATACAATCGGCCGTATTCCTAAATGCTCCCAATGGTACGTATTTTCCCCTTGTGCAACAAATGCATAACGCCTTGTACTTGGCGGTAAACCAGTAGCCAAATATTTCATTACTGGGTCATTATGGCTATATCCAACGAATAAAACAGTATAATTCGAGAATAAATCAACTAAAAACCTTCTTGCCCAGCCTTCGGTCAAGTAAGCCCTTCCAAAATCACCATCTGTTAAAATTAAAGCTTCTTTCTCTTGTTCTATATTGCCATGTATGTAAGCGAGTCCTTTAAACGCTCTACCTGTAGGTAACGCAGGTGCGTAATATACGTTTAATTCTCTATTCATTTCTTTCATCGCAGTTGTAAAATGCCGATCAAAATTTGTCGTGACAATGCGGACTTCCGTATCTAAAGGAAACAACCTCGGAATCGCATAATGAAGCGGATTCGGCTTTGATTTTTCAATATGAACTAAATCTCTTGCAACTTGATGTATATCTTTTGTTTTCGCAATTTTACCAAGATAATAATCATGAGGTTCTGTTATTTCACGCGTTTCTACATATAACGTTTTCGCAATCTCATCAACTAGATCATCAAAATTCGGTAAGTTTGATTTCCCTTTCATAGAAACTCCCGCTCCAACAAATAGTACTAACTTTCCTTGTTCAAGATGATCAATTAACTCCTCTGGAATTTCTACTTCTGAAGTAATCCACATCATGGATTCCCCCTTACCTAAAAATGTCATATACTCTCATTTTACTATAACATTTTTTCTTTTTTTTTTTAATATTTAGACAAAAAATGAACATGAAAAAGTTTTATGTAAATATATTCGTTACAATGTATGAACTCCTAAATTTATTGTAAAACTATGTATAAATCGGAGGTGTAAATATTGAATGGTTTTACTGTAGTACTTATCAAATTTATATCGTGCATTATCGCATTTAGTATTGGACTCGCTTTATTTTTCCCTGCAACGTTCGTCCAAATTATTTCATTTAGTCTCTTTGTTACAATCGTTTCCTATATGTTCGTCGATAAAATCATATTAAACCGAATAGGCAATACCGGTGCCATTATGTCGGATTTCTTACTAACGTATTTAAGCGTATGGATTTTCGGTAATATTTTATTAGACAATTACATGCAAATTGCATGGGGGAGTTTCCTTTCCGCTACTGTCTTTACATTATCTGAAGTAATCGTTCATCGCTTTTCTAACTCACACACAAGGCACAACAACGATAACATTCATATTAATCGCCGCTTTGCATATGGTACGGAATTTGCTGAAGAACAGAATGTATTGGATAAAGATAAGAAGAAATAACATTTTGATGCAGGAGCGCCCTTTTTAATTATGTGGTGCTCCTTTTTTGTATTTTTTCATTATGGTACGTGAAATTATATAAACGACTATTTCAAAATATCGACTTACCGACAATATTTAACGCTATTTTTCTAATAAAAAAACTGCCTCTTATTTAGAGGCAGCCACTTTCAAGTCTTTTAATGCAATAACATCCGCAAACGCTCCCAATACTGTGTTATGATGTTTCACAATATCTTCAGCACGTAACACTTCTGTATTAAATGTACTATGCGCATCACTCACTAACGTTACTTTATATCCTTCACTACATGCTCTGCGCGTTGTCGTATCTACACAATACTCTGTTTGCATTCCCGAAAGAATAACGTGTTCAATTCCTTTCTCTTGTAACACTTCGCTTAAGTTTGTCTTATGGAATGAATCTGGCGTCGTCTTCTCAACAATATTATCCCCTTCTTGCGGAGTGATGGTCGCATGGATTCGCCATCCATCCGTACCTTTTTCTAACGGATGGTCTTTAGGACCATTATGTTGGACATAAATAACTGGAATATCATTTGAACGACATTCCCCAATAAGCTCTTGCAATGTTTGTAAAAACTTTTCCCCATTATGTACTGGCATTCCAGCTGTATACATACCGGCTTGCACATCAATTACGATTAATGCTTTTTTCATTTCGCACAGCTCCCTTCGTTTATATAAGCCATTGCATATTCATTATAATTGTTTGTATTCCATCATCCAACAATCTTCTAGTTTCCCCTCATGCAGCTCATGTTCCTTTAAAATCTTTACTTTTTTAAATCCGCATTTTTCATAACACTTTATCGCTCGTTCATTATTTACTTTCGGATCCATTGTGATTGCTTCTGCTCCCATTTCACCCATAATGTATGTAATTGCTGCCTGAACGAGTTTTTGCCCAATTCCTTTTCCCCAATAGGCTGGTTCACCGATAAATTGGTCCATTCCCCATACATCTTGTGATTCTTTATAGCCATATAACACTTTCCACTCTGAATCAACTGGGTACATTTGTATGTAACCAATCGGAACGGTATCAAATTCTATTAAACATCTTTTTTCATTACTGTTTGGATTATGTATAAAATGATCAAGCACCTTTTCTACAGATTGCGGATTATCTCGTCCTTCGTAATACCGCAGGACTGCTGGGTCCGTTAACCATTTAGAAATGATAGATGCATCATCTTCCATTACGTATCTAATCAATAAACCTTCTTTTTGAAAAAGCATATTATACCTCTATTATTCCTTTATATTTTTTCTTGATGTTATATCTTTCATTGCACCTACTAATGCATATGGTAGTAATGTAATCGCAAAAAATGCTGTAAATACGTTAAAATGAGGAATTTCATATGGAGTGAACCATTCCGTAAAAAATTCAGAATGTAAAATTCTATTTAAAAACTCTCCACTTGGCTTAAAATTTGGTGCCCATCCAGTAACCTCACAAATAATAAACAACAATTGAACAATTATAAATGCCCCTAGATAGCGAAACCATGTCCGTTTCCAAATCGGCTGCTCCTTATTTAATTCATGTTCCATCTAGCTCCCACCTTTTTATTTCCATCCTATTAATTATACACTTCCCATGGTTTATTTGTTAAAATTTCCTATATAATCATTCATGCTGGGGGAATTCATTATGTCTAATCCTATCCTTAAATCAACATTAATCATTCTTAGAGGAAACTCCGCAAGTGGTAAAACAACAATCGCAAAGCAACTACAAAAACATTTCGGACAAGGTACACTTTTAGTATCGCAGGATATTGTACGTAGAGATATGCTTAGAGTACACGACACAATGGGTAACTTATCACATGATTTACTATTTGAAATTACAAAGTACGGAAAAGGAAAATGTGAATTTGTTATTTTAGAAGGTATATTGAACAGTCGTAGGTATGGTGAGATGTTAAAAGAATTAATGCGTTATTTTGATGAAAATGCATTTACATATTATTTTGATTTATCATTAGAGGAAACTATTAGACGACATAACACAAGGGACAAACGATATGAATTTGGTGAAGATTCCCTCCAAAAATGGTATAATCCGCACGATACAATTGAGGTTGCCAGAGAAACTATTTTTACAGATAACTTTACGCAAAAAGATATATTTGATGCAATTCTTAATGATGTTGCGATCAAAAAACAAGCCTAACATAATATGTTAGGCTTGTTATGTACTTTGTGTTTCCGTTTTTATAATTGAACAATCTTTACATAAATAATAGTATATATTCATTTCCCCGAACTGGAAATCAACTACTAGAATAAGTTCACGTTCCTCGATATCTTGTGTAATTGTAGCAACATACATACTTCCGCTAAAAAAATAAAAGCCAGCCTCAATAAAGAGAACTGACTTCTATTTGGATCATTATAGTTACTATAAAATTTTCACTTTAACAGTTTTTCTTCCCCAATTCATAGCTTTACTTTTTGACCCCATTAATACATCAATACGATTACCTTTAATTGCGCTTCCAGTATCACCAGCGATAGCTTCTCCATAACCTTCTACCCATACTTTAGATCCTAATGGGATTACTTTCGGGTCAACTGCGATAATTCTCATATTCGGATTTACCGTTAAATCATGCCCCATAGCAGTTAAAACGCGTCCACCATATGTACCATTTTCACTTGGATCAGCAGTATACGCTGTCGCTACTACCGTTAATTCACGTTTAGCAGACTGTATGTTGTTTTTTGATACTTCTTTCGCTCTCTCTTCTTCTTTAGCCTTTGCTATTTCTCTTGCTCTCTCTTCTTCTTTAGCTTTTGCTATTTCTCTTGCTCTCTCTTCTTCTTTAGCTTTTGCTATTTCTCTTGCTCTCTCTTCTTCTTTAGCTTTTGCTATTTCTTGCGCTTTTTCTTCTTCTTTAGCTTTTACTTCTTCTTTAACTTTTGCCTCTTCTTTAGGTTTTACTATTTCTTGCGCTTTCGGTTCTTCTTTAACTTTTACTTTCTCTGATACTTTCGCCTCTTCTTTAGGCTTTACTATTTCTTGCGCTTTCGGTTCTTCTTTAACTTTTACTTCTTCTTTAGGTTTTACTATTTCTTGCGCTTTCGGTTCTTCTTTAACTTTTACTTCTTCTTTAGGCTTTACTATTTCTTGTGCTTTCGTTGTTTCTTTCGCTTTTGCTACTTTCTGCGTCTTTACTTCTTTCTTTTCTTTAACTGATTTTTGTACTTTCGCTACTTGCTTTGCTTTCTCTTCAGTTTTCTTTTCAGTTGGTGCTGTACTTGATAGGAAAGAAACGTTTGCATAAGCTGTTTTTCCTTTATACTCAAATTGCAGCCATCCGTCTTTTACTTGATGCGTTGATTCAATTACATCATCTTTTTTTAGTCTGCCAAGAATTTCTGAATCTGTGTTTGCTTCAGTACGTACATTTAACAAATTTGCCGTTACATGATACACATCTTTAGTAAACTCCGAACTTACAAATACTTCCTTACCATTTAACTCAATTTTTGACCAGCCATCTTCGGTATTAATGACTTTTAACTCTTGCCCATTCTTTACTTTTTCGACAACTTTTGATTCTGTAGTCGGTTTTTCACGTACGTTAAGTACATCTGCTGTTACGATTGTTTCTGCGGTAGCGGTTGTGGTAAACGCCCCCAATCCAAAAATAGTTGCTGTTGCTGCGCCAATTACTTTTTTCATATTAGCCTCCATTATATTTTTTTGAATTTTATCAAATGCCTCTGTAAAATTGTATAATTTTACATAATATCAAAACATTTGCAACAGTATATTAATACCGCTTAATATACTGTTATTAAAACTCATCACTTCAATACTAACAAATTCTTATTTCTAATTCTATATATTATAAATCTCCTTATCTTTTATAAAAGCTTCATGCCCTTCTTCACACTAAATAGTCGTTGCAATTCCCGCCAAAAATAAACTTACGATTGCTAAAAATTGAGTAGCGACTATAGCCCCTCTTAAATGAAACTTATAATCTTTATATCCCTTCATTCCTTCCGTACTAGGAATCACAACAAACCTTGGAGTAATCCAGCAAAAAATTAGCCAATCAATTATAAGTAAATCTACTAAATTGAAAATCATTAAAATACCAAAAGTGTGTAAATAAGCATCCATATACATTAATTTTTCATGCTTATGTAATATATATGTAGAAACGAAAGGACAACCGAAAAGAATAGCATTATATACAATATTAAAGTAAATGGTTTGCTTTTTTTCATGAATCGATTTTGGAAAAACTACTTTTTGAATATCTTTCGGATAATCAGTTAACGATAGTCGAGGATTATAATATAAGGACCCTAAAATCATTACGGATAGTACAGTAGACATGATGACACCAACGTACATCATTTGCTCAAATTGATTCATATGCTACATTCACCTTTTTCTTTAATTACTATGTTGCTCCTTTACTTAATTACACATTGTATGCTCATAAATAACCAAAAATTAATACCACCTTCAACACCCAATCAAAATTCTTGCAATGCAAAAACAATTTTTATAAAGTGAAAGCCTAATTAGTTAAGTTAGGATTGGTAAAAACTATGAAAATAGATCATATTGCAATTTGGGTAAATGATTTAGAATTAATGCGTTCTTTCTATACGAAGTACTTTAATGGTAAATCGAACTCTTTATATCATAATGAATTGAAACAATTTGAATCTTATTTTATTACGTTCGAATCTGGAGCAAGACTTGAAATTATGCGTAAAAAAGGTATAGAAAACGAGCCTAACCTTAACATAACTGGCTATGCTCATATGGCTTTCTCTGTCGGTAGTGAAGAACGCGTAAATGAATTAACTACAACATTAAAAAATGATGGTTATCCTTTATTAAATGGACCACGTTTCACTGGAGATGGCTATTACGAAAGTGTGATAAGCGATCCTGAAGGTAATCAAATTGAAATTACGATTTAATTTATCTTTTTTCTGAAGAACAAATGAACATTAGTTTGGAGGAGTATTATACAAAAGCTAAATTTGAAGAAACAGATTTTAATTTATCTTTCCAGCTCGTATCCAATAAAGAAGTAATGGCGCCATGAAAATCATCAACTATTCAGCTGTTATAAAGTATATGATCCATTATGGGGTTTAAATGCAATACAAAAAATGCTTAGGATTTCTCCGAAGCATTTTTTGTATGTTACTAATAAATTTATTCCTTAACCATTTAGTCCATGATTGAGCCTATGGCCCCATCTTTTACAAGTGAGGGCACCCCTATTAATCTAAATAAGCGTCTCATTTCCAATCTTCCAGCTAAACCATTTCCCATGCCCTTCTGTTTCTCCAACCGTTTCACGATATTCGTTTCCGTTAATATAATAATCAATATGAAGGTCACGATCCCACATGTTGTTATAAAGGTGGAATACATCACGTTTTGCGCCAATTTCTTGTATTTGTTTTTCTAACTTATGTTTTACTTGTTCTGGTATTTGATTTGCGACGTGTGTATGGAAAATACAAATAACAGCTTCTTCACTTATTTGTTCAATAATAGATGATAATAGCTCTACACCGTCTCCTTCTATTAATTGGACAGATTCATTTTTCACTAAAGATGCAGCTTGATCAAACATCTCAAGCCTTTCTTTATGTTCTGGCCAAATTAAAGCACGTAACCATAAATAATCTTCCTCATTATGTAAATCATTCACATGTAAGTCCAGTCCGATTCTTTCTACGACAGATGGGCTTTCTTTTAGAAAATGCGGCACATTCTCCCCTCTTATTTCAGAAGTTACATGCACATTTGAATTTATATTTCCGTACATTTCATCCGTCCCGTACGAATAACTATATTGGTCCCAGAACAGTTGCAACCCAGAACTTGTCCCAATTTCAATTAACGCTAACGGCTTCTTCACTTTGTTAAATATGTAGCAGAAACTTGGGTATAAATATGCGCACCTTCTTACTTCATTCGTTTGAACGAGTTTCGTTTGTAACAAAGTAATGATTTCTTCTCGGTACTCTTTACAGAAATCTTTAAAGTGATCAAAAGCTTTATCTAAATTTGTATCGGCATTTTCAACTAAACTACTATAATACGTTTTTAAATGATGTTCTTTCCCTGCTAACAATAAATAATGTACTGCACCTAATAGTAAGTTTGGGACTGGTTGACCTACCTGAGCATAGGACGATAGTGTAAGTACTTCCTCATCTTCAGCAATTTTCATCGATAAATATTCATATAAATCACTTGACCCTTTACATTCCTTTATTGAAAAGTTTCGAAATAAGTTTGAAATTTGCTCTTTTGTACGCATTAGAGTTCCTCCTTTTTTTCAGAATAATCTTACCATTACAGAAAGAATACTTCCATAAAAAGGTACTCAATTTAGTCACTTAAGGATACGTAAGCTTTTTCGAGATAATTTCAAACTGTAATTTTTTTCTATTTATCACCTTAAAAGAGCTTGTTAAATAAGATTTTTGGCGAATAAAACGTTAAATAGTTTAAAATTATCAGATAACACTAGATATTTTAGTCTATTAATTATTATAATAGAGTATGAGATGGTTATACAATTGAGACAAAAAAGGTAAATACCTAGGTGGGGCCTAGGCGGTGTTTCTCTTTTACGGCTTAGACATAGAAAACACCTACTCTTTTTTGCCAATATAGGGGATGGAGAGATTATCATGAGCAACATGCAGCAAAAAACAGACGTTATCTTAATTGGTGCAGGAATTATGAGTGCAACGTTAGGCTCATTACTAAAAGAATTAGCACCTGAATGGGAAATTAAAGTTTTTGAAAAACTCGCAAGTGCCGGGGAAGAAAGCTCTAATGAATGGAATAATGCAGGTACAGGGCATTCTGCGCTATGCGAACTGAACTATACTTCCGAAAAATCTGACGGATCTATAGATATTAGTAAGGCTGTAAAAGTGAATGAGCAATTCCAGCTTTCAAGACAATTTTGGGCATATCTTGTAAAAAGTAAATTAATTCGTAATCCACAAGATTTCATTATGCCTCTACCTCATATGAGTTTAGTACAAGGTGAAAAAAATGTTGAGTTTCTAAAAAACCGTTTTGAAGCGCTTTCAAAAAATCCACTGTTTCAAGGTATGGAATTTTCCGATGCTCCTGAAACATTAAAAAAATGGCTTCCACTCATTATGGAAGGACGTACACCTAACGAACCAATGGCTGCAACGAAGATTGATTCTGGAACAGATGTTAACTTCGGTGCATTAACACGTATGTTGTTTGATTACTTACAAACGAAAAATGTCGAGCTAAACTACAAACATAGTGTCGAAAATATTAAACGCACAAAGAATGGTTTGTGGGAAGTAAAAGTACACGATATGAATAGTGGTAAAATTGAGCATCACACTGCAAAATTCGTCTTTATCGGCGGCGGTGGCGGTAGTCTACCTCTACTACAAAAGACTGGTATCCCTGAATCAAAACATATCGGTGGATTCCCTGTAAGTGGACTATTTATGGTATGTAAAAACCAGAAAGTTGTCGAGCAACATCATGCGAAAGTATATGGTAAAGCTAAAGTTGGCGCTCCGCCAATGTCTGTACCTCACCTTGATACGAGATATATAGACAATAAAAAAGCTTTACTATTTGGACCGTTCGCAGGGTTCTCTCCTAAGTTCTTAAAAACTGGCTCAAACCTTGACTTAATTGGTTCTGTAAAACCAAATAACGTCTTAACGATGTTAGCTGCTGGTGTAAAAGAAATGGGATTAACAAAATACTTAATTCAGCAAGTTATGTTATCTCACGAAAAACGTATGGAAGAATTACGCGAATTCATTCCGAACGCGAAAAGTGAAGATTGGGATATTGTAGTTGCTGGTCAGCGTGTACAAGTAATTAAAGACACTGATGCTGGCGGTAAAGGTACACTTCAATTCGGCACAGAAGTTGTCAGTGCGGCTGATGGATCAATCGCGGCGTTACTAGGTGCATCACCGGGTGCTTCTACTGCCGTTCACGTCATGCTTGAAGTATTAGAAAAATGCTTCCCAAGCCGCATGGTAGAATGGGAAGGAAAAATAAAAGAAATGATTCCTTCTTACGGCATTTCATTAACAGAAAATCCAAGATTATTCCAAGACCTTCACACTTCTACAGGTCGTACCCTTGGATTAAATGAAAAAGAAACGGTTCATAATTAATGAAGAAATGAAAACGTCCGATATATTCGGACGTTTTTTCGTTACTAGAAATTATATTTATCAATATTATCCTTTGTAAATACAACTCGTTCTGGTAGTACGATAATTCCGTTTCCTTCTGCCTCATAATCATATCCTTGAATAGAGTTTGGCTCTACTTTCACTTTTCCGATTCCTTCTACTTCAAAGCTATCCCCTACTTTTAACTTCTTCCCTTTTACTACTATTTCATTTGCTACATACGTTGCGAGTGCACCTTGTTGTTTTACATCCCATAATCCGAATTGCTGTACTGTTCCTCGTTTTACATAATCACGCATAACATTCGGTGTAGAAAACCCTGTTACAACGACTTTTTTATCCATTTTTAAGTTTTCCGCTGCTTGTGCCATCGCCGGAAGTGCCGTTGCATCTGGACAAATGACTGCATTAATATCTGGATACGTTTTTAAAATGTTCTCTCCTACAGATAAAGACTTTTGCGCATTATTTTCGCCGTACTGCGTCGTTACAATTTCCCAATTCGGATATTTCTTTTTAATAATTTCTTTCGCTTTCGTTACCCATTGGTTTTGATCTGTTACTGTTGGGCTAGAATAAAAGAATGCTACTTTTCCTTTATCTCCAATTTGTTTGGAAGTCATTTCAATTAATAAGTTAGCAAGTTGATCTGGTGTTCCTTGGCTTATATAAAATGAACGGTCTTTCGGATTCACATCAGAATCCCACGTTAAAACAGTCATTCCTTTTTTCTTAGCTCGTTGTAATGATTGTGATAAACCATCTACTGACGTAGAAGAGACCATAAGTGCATCATAGTTTTGATTAATAAAGTTGTTTATATATTTCACTTGCCCCGATACACTTGCTTCAGACGGTCCATCATACTTCACTTGTACACCTAGTTTATCTCCCATCTCTTTTGCTCCTTCACCGCCCGATGTAAAGAAGCCAACTCCAGTTAATTTCGGAATGAATGCAAATTTCACATCATCTGCCCTTTTCTTATCTGCCGTTTGACTAGAGCAAGCGATTAAACCGATTAAACAAATGCATACAATGAATACAATCCCCAGTTTTCTCTTCATGACATTTCCCCCTTATGCAAGTTCTTTCTTTTCCACGGTGTGAATTGATGTAATTTGAAATGTCTCATAATAACTGAAAGAATAAGAATAATACCAATAACTACGTTAGATTGTTCATTTGTTAAACCCGTCATTTGCAAGCCATACTGCATGAGCCCAATGAAAATACTCGCCAGTACAGTACCGATAATGCTTCCTTTTCCGCCTGTAATAAGTGTACCACCTAAGACGACTGCTGTAATGATTGGTAAAATTGTTTCACTTCCCATATCAGCACGTGCGGAACCGAAGTAGGCAGTTAAGAAAGCGCCTCCTAATCCACCTCCTAACCCGGAAAGTATGTAAGCAATAATGACTACTTTTTTCGTTTTAATCCCAGTGTATTTTGCTGTATTTTCGTTCGCACCTGTTAATTTTACATGGCGCCCGTATATAGTTCGATGAAATAATACAGTACATAAAACTGTTAATACGATCAGTAGCCATAATAAATTCGGTATTCCTATAAAACTACCATTTGCCAGTTGTACAAATGCGTCAGGCAAACCACTTATCCCTTCATATCCAGAAGCACCTGCCCCTCCTGAAATGACGAGTGCAATTCCGCCGTATAAAAACATCGTTCCGAGTGTAACGACAAGTGGCTCTACATCTGTCATTTTTATAATGATTCCGTTTAAAGCTCCTGCTAAACAACTAATTATAAGAGTTAATATGACAGCTAGCAAAATAGGTATTCCATTCATCCAAAGTACACCAATTATAATCGAAGTTAACCCCATAATAGATCCTACAGAAACGTCAATTCCTCCTGTTACAATAACGAAAGTCATTGGTATCGCTGCGATTGCTATAAATAGAAAATCATTTGTACTAAATAAGAGATTACTAACGTTTAAAAAATCACTATTGATTAAACTAAAGAGAATGAATTCTACAAGAAGTAATACAATTAGAACCCCTTCCCATCTATATACATACTTCATAGATTCATCCTCCTTTCTGCCTTCCACTTTTTCATAACACTATCTAATATGATGATAAGTAATAATAAAAAACCTGAAATAGCATTATTCCAAAATGCTGGTATTTTTAAAAAGACGAGTGAGCTACTTATTGTTTCTAAAAATAACGCTCCTAATGCAGCTCCAAATAAAGATCCTGTTCCTCCTTTTAAATGAATTCCGCCTAGTACAGCGGCTGCGATTACTTGTAATTCTAATCCTGTACCTGTTTGATTTGGGACGAACCCGATATTCATAACAAATATGCAACCAGCGAGCGCAGCGCTTATGCCTGAAATCATAAACGCATATATCTTCACTTTATTAACAGGTATACCAATAAGTCTCGCGCCATCTTCATTGTCACCTACCGCATAAAAGTATCTTCCAAATGGCACTTTTCTTAAAAAGAAGTATAGTAGTAGTAAAATAATAAGAACGAACCATACAGTTATAGGTAAACCAAGAATGATGATAGATGACAGCTGCTTAAAATCGTTTGGAATATCTTCAATCCACTTCCCGCCTGTGAAAATTAACATTGTACCTCTAATAATTCCTAGCATGCCTAATGTCATAATAATGGCTGGTACCCGAAACTTCGCAACGCCAATCCCATTTATAAAACCGAGAATAGCGCCAAGTAAAATAGCAGCAAGTATGGACAAAAATGCATGATATCCATCCGTTAACAACATCCCGCAAACAGCTGCGCTTAATCCCATAATTGAACCGACTGATACGTCTATATTTTTCGTAAATAAGACGAACGATTGGCCAATTGCTAGGACAACTAAAATAACGCTTGATTTCATCATTAAAGATAACGAGTTAAGCTGAACGAAACTTGGATTTATCATTCCGACAATGGCAATGTAAATGAGTAATAATAGTATGATAGATGTTTCGTGCATTTTATACATACGTTTCATTCCGTTACACCTCCGTATGCAAGACGTGTAACTTCATCTACAGTCATATTTTGTTTCTCTAAATGAGAAACAAATTGTCCATTTCGCATTACATATACACGGTTTACTAATTGGACAATTTCTTCAACATCTGAAGAGATTAATAAAATTGCGAGTCCTTCCCTTTTCATTTTTTCTATCGTCTCATACACTTCAAGCCTTGCTTTCGCATCAATTCCGCGAGTCGGCTCATCAAGAATAATAATTTTCGGATTACACGCAAGATATTTTGCAAGCACGACTTTTTGCTGATTACCTCCCGATAAAGATGCTAGAACTTCATCCATGCTTCGTACAACAATTCGAAACTGTTCTATATACGCCTTCAATAAAGCGCTTTCTTTTTCTTGGTTAATGAAAAATCGACTATTCTGATGTAAACTTGCTGCAGTCATATTTTCTTTAACCGATGCAATTGAGAAAATACCATTTCTTGCTCTATCCTCTGGCACATAAACTAATCCCTCGCTAAGTCTTTTATGCAAAGAGCATGAATCAATTGATTTTCCTTCTAATAAAATAGAACCTAATTTTATAGACTTCAATCCAAATATGGCTTCTGCTAATTCCGTTCTGCCTGATCCAACAATGCCAGCAATTCCTACAATCTCTCCAGCATGTACAGTAAATGATATATTTTCGAATGCGTGACTCGTTATATCAATTACTTCTAATATTTTTTTCGTTTCTTTTGTCTCTTGCACTATTTCTCTTTTCTCTTCTTGTTTATACCCTTTCGGCAATAACCCCTCCATTAGCATGTCATATGTATAGTCACATACATCACCTTGGCTTACAATCATTCCATCACGTAATATCGCTACTTTGTTGGCAATTTCAAAGATTTCTGGAAAGCGATGCGTAATATATATCATTCCAATTCCTTTTTCTTGTAAGCTTTTCATCATCACAAAAAGACTCTTTATTTCGTGAGTTGTTAATGTCGATGTTGGCTCATCTAAAATAAGAATCTCGGCTTCCCGTATTAATCCTCTAACGATTTCTACTAACTGTTGCTGCGCAATGGATAGTGATCCTCCTAATTCTTTAAGGTCAATATCCCATCTTAAACTGTCAATCAATTGCTGAATCTTTACTTTTAATTCCTTTTTCTTCCCTTTTAGTCCGATACATATATTTTCTTCAATGGTCATATGCGGAAAAACGAGTGGTTCTTGTGGTATTAAGTAAATCCCTTCTCGGTGTGCTTTTTCCGGATTTACAAACTGTTTCCTCATTCCTTTTACATACATTTCTCCACTATCATACGAATATAACCCCGTTAATATTTTCATTAATGTTGATTTTCCAGCACCATTTCCTCCAACTAAAGCGTATATATCGCCACGCTCTACTTGTAAGTTCACCTCTTTTAACACATGTTGATTTGAAAACGCCTTACTCATTCTCTTTACATGTAATAAAGGTACGTTCTCCACATGATGTCACCTGCCTTCATCCAGAACATTTTTTGAGAAAATGATTATTTGTTCTACTTGTTTTGTAGCATTGTATATTTCTTTTTTCATATCTAGAACACTTTTTTCATCAGACAATTAATCGTTTCAACTGGAATAAACAAAATATATGGCACATATGTTTAAGCAGTGGTCAATTGTTGAAAGGGATGACGCGTATGACACAGCTGAACTTTGAAGAGAATTTATTAACGAAAGTAGCTTGGTATTATTATAAAGACCAATTAACACAACAGGAAATTGCTTCACTTCTTCACATTTCAAGAAATAAAGTTGTCCGATTATTAGATAAGGCGCGGAGTGAAGGTATCGTTACATTTCACGTAAAAGGGACTGGTTTGCACTGTTTAAGTATTGAGCGTGACCTAATGAAAAAATTCCATTTAAAAGATGCTTTTATTATCCCTACCCCAGTAAACAATTATCACGCTTCTCTCGGAAAAGCTGCTGCACAATATTTAGAAACTCAGCTCCAGCAAGGCGATTTACTCGGCATTGGCTGGGGTGAAACGATTAGCAAAATGCTAGAAAACATTCATTTTGAAACTTCTATTAATCTTTCAATTGTAACGCTAACAGGCGGAGTAAATCACTATCTCCCGAGAAAACAAAACTATTTTCACTACATGCAAGGCGATTTTCACATTATCCCTACGCCGTTTCTAGCATCTACAACCGAAATGGCACAAAGTATTTTATCCGAACCGAGTGTAAAAGATATGCTTCATGTCGCTTCACTTGCTCATACGGCTGTTGTCGGTATTGGCGGATTATCTCAAGACGCTACGATTGTAAAAGAAGAGAAATTAACGCTACGTGAGATGACGTATATTCGTAGTCAAAACGGTGCGGGCGATATTTTAGGGCAGTTTTATAATACGGATGGTGATTTATTAAAGCTCCCACATCATAATCGACTAATTGGTACGCCGCTCTCGATTCTGCGCAAAATGAAACATGTCGTTGGTGTTGCTGGAGGTATAGAAAAGATAGATGCAATTTATGGTGCCTTAAAAGGAAAGTTCATTCATACATTAATTACCGATGAGGAAACGGCCCTCTCCTTATTACGAAAGGATGGTGATTGTTAATGTCTCATTTATTAGCTTTTGATGCTGGTACAGGAAGCATTCGAGCTGTTCTTTTTGATTTATTAGGTAATCAAATTGCGGTCAGTCAAAAAGAATGGGTTCATAATACGGATCCTCGTTACCCGGGTTCTATGAATTTTGATGTAATAGAAAACTGGAAGCTAGTACAACAGTGCACGAAAGAAGTTTTACAAAGAAGTAATGTCACGCCCTCTTCTATTCTAGCTATTAGCGCTACTAGTATGCGAGAAGGTTTTGTTTTATATGATAAAGGTGGGCAAGAAATATGGGCTTGCGCAAATGTTGATGGACGTGCATCCGCTGAAGTTAGTGAGCTAAAAGAAATACGGTCACATCTTGAAGAAGGTTTATATACTAGATCTGGTCAAACTTTTTCATTAGGTGCTTTACCTCGACTACTTTGGATTAAAAAACATGAACCAGACGTCTATAGTAATATTCATTCTTTTACGATGTTAAACGATTGGATATTATATAAACTAAGCGGCGTACTACAAATCGACCCTTCAAACGGATGTACATCCGGTATTTTTGACCTACAAAATAGAGTATGGGATAACGATGTCGCTATCGAGTGCGGTCTAACTTTGCCATTTTCACCAACAGTAAATGAAGCTGGTACAGTAATTGGCAACGTCACAAAAGAGTGTGCAACATTAACTGGATTATGTGAAGGAATTCCTGTCGTCGCCGGGGGCGGAGATGCACAAATGGCCTCACTTGGAACAGGAGTCGTGAAACCTAATCAAACGTTAATATGCGGAGGTAGTTTTTGGCAACAAGAAGTCAATGTTACAGAACCAAAAACAGATCCACATGCTTCCATTCGGGTAAATTGTCACGTCGTACCTAACCTTTGGCAATATGAAACGATTGCCTTTTTCCCAGGCCTTGTTATGCGCTGGTTTCGAGACGCTTTTTGCCATGAGGAAAAGAAACTTGCTGACAAACTCGGTGTAGATGCTTATGCATTATTAGAAGAACAAGCGAAAGACGTACCTGTTGGTTCACATGGCATTATCCCTACCTTTTCAAATGTTATGAACTACATTTCTTGGCGTCATGCCGCACCTTCTTTTTTAAATTTAAGTTTAGATGCTGACAAATGCGGAAAAAAAGAACTGTTCCGTGCTATTGAAGAAAATGCTGCCTTTGTTACACTTGGCAACTTAAAATTAATAGAAAATCTCACAGGGACATTCCCTTCTGAAGTCATTTTTGCTGGCGGTGCTGCTAAAGGAAAACTATGGCCACAAATTTTATCGGACGTCCTTGGTATTCCTGTAAAAGTACCTGTTGTGAAAGAAGCAGCTGCTTTAGGAACTGCGATTGCTGCTGGATTTGGCGCTGGCATATATTCATCTATGGAAGAAACTGCCGAAGAGTTTGTACAGTGGGAGCAAACATTCGAACCAGTTACTGAAAATCACGAACTATATAAAGAGTTCTATGAAACATGGAAAACTGTATATGACAGTCAGCTCGCTTTAGCTGATAAAGGGCTCACCTCACATATGTGGATTGCGCCTGGTGCACTGTAACACATTACATAAAGGAGTGAACTGTATGTTAAAAGCGAATGAAAATGACTTCTCCTATCGATTCGGTGATAACGGGCCCAAATATTTAATACAAGGTCCAAATATTGATCTTGGCCTTGTTGTCATTCAGCCTGGGCAGGAGTTTCAAAACCATTATCATACGACGTGCGAAGAGGTCTTTTATGCATTAGAAGGTGAAATAGATTTCTATGTGAATAACGAAAGAGTTCCAATTAAACAAGGTGATGTCCTGCAAGTTCGTCCTCATGAATCTCACTATCTTATTAACCATTCTGACAAACCTTTTAAAGCAGTTTTTATTAAGTCACCACATTTACCAAGTAAAGATACGGTACAAACGGAAAATCCAACATTAACGAAGGAGTGATTTCGAATGACTTGGGGATTTAAAAATCGATTAAATACAATTTTACCTGATGGCAGAGCGGTTATGTTAGCGATAGATCACGGCTACTTTTTAGGACCAATTCATGGGCTTGAACAGCCACTTGAAACAGTTAAAAACTTACTTCCTTATACGGATTCGCTCTTTTTAACGCGTGGTGTACTTAGCTCCTGCATTCCTGAAAACTGCAGCACACCGATGGTTATGCGTGTATCTGGCGGGGCTACTGTCGTCGGTAAAGACTTAGCGAATGAGACAATTGTTACGCCTGTAAAAGAAGCAGTAAAACAAAACGCAATTGGCGTAGGTGTGTCTGTTTTCGTCGGATCAGACTATGAAACACAAACAGTTTCGAATCTCGCAAATGTAGTTTCAGAAGCTCACGATTATGGCCTGCCAGTACTCGGCATTACCGCAGTTGCCAAAGAACTACAAAAACGTGAAGCTCGCTTTCTAGCACTTGCTTCCCGCGTATGCGTTGAAATGGGTGCTGACATTATTAAAACGTATTACTGCGAAGGGTTCGAAAAAATTACAAGCACATGCCCTGCCCCAGTCGTAATTGCTGGTGGACCAAAACTGGATTCAATTGAAGACGCATTAAACATTACGTACAATGCACTGCAAGAAGGCGCAATCGGCGTAGATATGGGCCGAAACATATGGCAATCTGAACATCCTGCTGCGATGATTCAAGCGATTCATGGCATTGTGAAGAATGGATTGAATGTGAAAGAGGCACTCCAATTATTCGACGATGTAAAAAATTAAAATAAACGACAGACTATTACTCTTAAATATATACAAAATTAATATTTACAATAAAGAAAAACCTCTATGT
Source organism: Bacillus cereus group sp. N14 (assembly GCF_016483555.1). Taxonomy (NCBI): domain Bacteria; kingdom Bacillati; phylum Bacillota; class Bacilli; order Caryophanales; family Bacillaceae; genus Bacillus; species Bacillus cereus group sp. N14. The sequence continues at coordinate 174,416 of NZ_JAEHBQ010000003.1, read as the reverse complement.
TAGATTACTAAGTAACCTAACATAGAGGTTTTCTTTTACATTTTTTTGTTCCGGATTTAGTCAGATTTCTACAGATCGCGTACGTTCCAAACAATCTCACCGCGCTCCCCCCATGTACTGTGATGCCGATGAAACCCTATCTTTTCTAATACCCGGAAAGACGCTGTATTCCAAGCGCCTACAGTTGACCAAAGTCTTTGGCGCCCCGTAGCGATCGCGGCCTCAAGCACTGCTGATGCTGCCTCTGTCGCATAACCATTACGATGAACTCTTTGGAACAACTCATATGCAATCTCCGGCTCTTCAAGCGTGGCACGACCAATAATTAAGCCACAGTATCCGATGAAATCCCCTTCTTCTCGCCTACGTATAGTAAGAAGAGAAATACCATTTTCAGTTGCTTTCTTGCGCATTTCGATAAGAGAGCTATGAACAGATTCAATGGTAGGCATGTCCACACCACGTTCACCAATTAATTGTCTCAGCCAGACTGCATCAGATTCCTCCCACATATTCAGATCGAGTCGTTCCGTTTTTAACTGAAACGCCATATCTTTAAAAACAGCTGTCATACCGGTAACCTCCTATTGATTTCACTGTACTACTTATAATAGTTTCGTACTTTATCATATGGGAAACCTGCTTGATTCATACATTAGTATTATTTTATGCATAAGCAATTCCTCTGCTAAATAGACCTTGTTATCAAACTTCATTTTAAGTCTACAATATTTGATTTATGAATGAGTTTAAATTTACATTTAAAAATGTATCGCACTTTCTTTTTTGTTAAAATAAAGAAAAGGAGGAATGATTATGAAACGAATGGGTTTTGAACGGCCTAGTGATTATTACGATGACAGGTTATATACTATCGATGAAAAAATTTGTGCCCTATTAAAAGAACGAAAAGAACTTTCAGGTGGTGATCCAGGTTTTCCACATGATGAAGCCATTTATAAATGGGCAAAGCAATACGGATTTTATCCAGACTATCTAAATTCACTGTTCTCTTCTATGATGGACGAAGGTGAATTTAAACCTCGCGTAGAACCAACTACATTCAAAAAACATATACCTGTTTTTAAAACGTATGAACATAAAGGTATTATGTATACCGTAACTTTTATTCGGCAATACGCAAATGCTAGTGTAGTTTATTTATATAGCGATTGGGATTCCACGAATGAAGCTTTTAATGAAGTTAAGCCTCATAGTTTCTTCCAATTATCAATAGATGATACATATGACTGCTGGCCAGAAGGTGGCGGCGGCACTGATGGACATTTGAGTCATCATTTCGTTGTATCTCCTGCTCTTCCTGATAATTTGTCTGGAATAAGCTTACGATTCAAAGAACTCAATATGCCGTTTAGGAAAGATCAAGCTGTGCTTGAATTTGAAATTCGCTTGGATTAAAGAGAGCGTAATCTAGTTGAAAATCAGACTAGATTACGCTCTTTTATTTTGTACTTATACGATGTATAAAATTTACATCAATGCTTTTCGATATACCGATAACCCGACAGAAGATATCGATATATTAACAGAATTAGACAAAATCATTTATATAACACCCACTCCATTAACATGATTGCCGATTCAATACGTTCTTTCGTATCCCCTAAAAATAGTTTATGAAGTAATGCCTCCAAATGAATTGGTTTATTAGGCAACACTTGTATATACCTTAAAACAGATCCCGCTGGCGGTGTAGGCTTGTTATTAATAGCCCATATCCCTTCTAACAATGTCCAAGTTGACGTATGAACAATGTATGAAGCTTTTAACTCATCATGTGCTTTCAAAGCAGACTGAATTTTAATGAGCGAACTACGCAACCAATGAGAAATACCTTTCACTTTGTCGCTAGAAACACGATAGTTTTCAAATTCATATGTAGCTATTTCCTTTAACTTTTTCAACTCGCCGCTTTTATCAAATAAAATTTCCCCTTCTAAAAATGAGTATAATTCCATCGGATTGTTTTTGAAGTTTTCTAGTATTTGATTAACGTCTGCATACTTATATTCAACTAAAATTTCTTCTCTCGTTTCAGAATGAAATTTCTTATTTTGTCCGTCTTCTAAAAGAACATAGAAGTCTAAATCCGAATCAGGATATGCATCACCTCTTGCGACAGATCCGATAAGCATACATCCAGTTATCTTATTTATAGATAAGATTTCAGCTACTATGGTTTGCACTAATTTTTTATGTTGTTCATGTTTAATAAATATTTGTGCTTCTAACATTTGTAACCTCCACACACATTATTAAGGAGTTATTCGTTACCTATATATTTTTTACTTCTCTTATATCTTTCATCTTCTACATACTTATTCAACAATTGTCAGTTCATATACAATTACATCTTCACTGCTTTTTGTTTTATCTTGAATCGTTACAATGTCTCCAGCCTTTATTTTCGAAGCGTTCACTACTTTTACCATCTCTGGTGGAACAACCCCTCCATCGTTCTCTTTATTTAGTGGTAACCACTTAACTGATTTACTAGTTGCTTCTAAAATTTTATATTTAATTGTACCATCATACTTTATTTCACCAACAAGATCTTTTACTAATGTAGGTGTGTATTTGCCCCCTTCTTTTTCCAAAGAGATATGATCACCTATATCTGGGATACCGTTTCTTACAGGTGCCTTCCATTTTGTTGAGTTTAAATCATTTAAACTTACTTTCACACTATCTTCTTTATTTGAACTAGCATCTTTTAGAAATATATCATTATGTTTCTTATCAATAATGATATACTCCTTCTGCTCTACTATTTTTGCACTGCTTTCACGTTTTTCTTCCTCATTCTTAAATACTTCTTCTTTCACATTACTATTACTACACGCTGATAATAATGTCGTTGCTAAAGATGTCATTAGTAATATTCTTTTCACTTCATTTACCTCCATTTACAATTAAACAAATAAACATATATCACATCCATATTTTACTATAAATCAAAAAAGAGGATATTTGTTTATTAATAAACAAATACCCTCTACCTTTACATATATATTACAACTGCTGATAAGCCGCTTTTGATGATTTCACATAATAAACCGCATGATCCACATTAATAATATGATCTGGTTTTGGTTTACCACGGCTCGCTCTATGACCTGCTAAATGCTCTTCACTTGTTTCCCAGTTTTTCCATGCTTCTTCAGATTCCCAGCGAATCATAACGACTACTTCTTCGTCGCCGCGTCTTACTTTTTTCACAAGAACACTTAAATCAATAAAACCTTCAAACTTTTCAATAATACCTTCTCCAGTAAAACGTTCTACAACTATATTTGATGTACCTTCTTTTACTGTAAATGTTTTCGTTTCGATAAACATATATCCCACTCCTTCATTGTAATACGAATACTACTATACTTCTATTATAGTTGATTATGATAATTATTTTCAATTATAAAGTTTGAATTTTTCGAATTACGCTGTTTTCTCTTCAACTGCCCCATCTAAAAATTTGAAATATGGGAGTAAGATTCCGATTAAAGAAGTGACACATATAATTGAACCGATAATAAAGTATAGTGCTCTTACTCCCCACATTTCACTCAATATTCCCCCTACTAACACACCTAATGGCATAGCGGATCGTATGAAAAATAATCGCACCGAAAATACTTGTCCTATCATATTGTTCGGTACTGTTTGTTGGCATATTGTCGTGTTATGAACATTGAAAAATGCAATACAAATGCCTGCAACTACTTCAATGAACACCGCAATTACTATACTATGATTGAACCCTAAAGAAATGTATGTTAGTCCTCCTATAAACAATCCACCAAGCATAAGTATACGCCGGCTTTTATATGTTACTTTTCCGACTAGTATAGATCCAACTACGTAGCCAAACGGGAAACCAGCCATAAAATAACCAAACTCCGCATACCCCGCTGAAAGCTCATCTTTTATATAAGGTAGATTTGTGACCATTGTTACTCCTACTCCAAATTGAACAAAAGTTAGAAATATACCGAGCCAAACGATGATTGGTTTTGTGAAAAAATATGTAAAACCGTGAAGAAATTGTTCTAGCCACGTTTTCCGAATGGATTGTGACGTTCTATTTTCTTTTATATAAAGTAAGACAGTACCACTAACAAATAAACAAATGCATACGAAGAATAATGCAAGTTTTGTTCCAATCAAATGAATGACTACTCCACCTAATACTGGCGCAAGAAACATCATAAGGCGAGTCATTCCATCAATGTACGCATTTGCATCTTGAAGTTGTTCTTTCCTTACAATGCTCGGTGTAATTGCTTGACTTGCAGGTGTATAAAGTGGTGTAATAAGCCCCACTACAATTTGAACAACATAAATGTGCCAAACTTCTATACTACCTAAAACTAGCATCACTAAAGGTAATAAAAATACAGACGCTCGTATCCATTGTGAAAATATCATAATCCACTTCCGGCTCCATTTATCAATAAATGGGCCACTTATTAATTGCAATATGAGTGATGGGATGAAATATAATAACCACATACTACTTAAAGCCATTTCCGATCCTGTTAACTCATATACTAGAATTGAATTACACAACGTTCCGAAAGCCCCTCCTAATTCAGAGATTGCACTACCAATCCACATAAAAAAGAACGAACGATTTTTCAATATATTTTTCAATTTCACACACCAACTTTTCTTTTATATTCCTCCCTTTATGTACATTCTCGTTGTTAATTATCTATTCAAAAACATATCTAATTCTTTCGCTAAAGACTGTACTGCTTTCTTTCTCAATACATATTTCCCCTCATGTATATCAACTAACTTCGCCGCACGTAACAATTTCAAATGGTGATGTACTGTCGATTTACCGAGTTGCAGTCTTTCTGTAATTTCCTGCAAAGTCCGTTCTTGTTCGAACAACATTTTTACAATGCGTAGCCTCGCTTCATCCCCAAGTGCCTTATGTTTTTGAACTAAAAAATAATTCGGTTCATATAGATCTTCAGGATGGATGCTTTCGTTTGCAACTGGGTAATGAAATACTTTCGTATCTTCAATATCTGCCTCAACATTCCACGGTCTGTATGTCATTTGCGGGATAAGAAGTACGTTGTGAACACTTGGTTCTGGTATATAGTTCACGCCGCCAGTCGCCCACTCGACAAACTCTTCTGGTTTCATCTTTCTATTCATTTCAGTTTTCGCTTCATAATCTCGTTTTAATATAGAAAGAATTTGTTCTTCCTCTCTTTTAATAACACTGTCGTACCATCCTGTCATAACAGCAATTAAATGGGATTTCAGCACTTGTACATCAACATCACATATAAAACGAATATACGTAGAGAAAAACTGATGATCATGTGTTAATTCCTTTAGTTCATGTATTGCAGTTACATCTCTACTTGCGGCTAAACGTCTTTTTTTCTCATATTTCTCCCCTAAAAACGGTAAACATATATACTTCAAATCTTCTTCTGAAAGTGAATCGATTTTAGCATGAAACTGCGATACATCCTGCATGTCTTCTTCATACAACAACTGAAGCAATGCTTTCCACGTATTATTTTCTTTGACAAATTGTAAGTGCTCTCTCATTTCTTCTGTTAATGATTCCTTAATTTCTTCCCATTCATTTTGACTCTTTTCAAGGGTATCGATTAACCTTTTATGAGTAATTGCCGCAATGCCAAGTGCACATTCGAAAAGTATCGAATACTTGACTTGAACATGGTAAGTTTCCCTCTTTCTACTCGTTATGTGATAGACCTCCATTTTATCCCCTCCTTGTTTACTATATATTAAATTCTATTTTTATCGAATTTTACCTTCTATGTTTTTAGAATTAATAAAATTTTAGTTGAAACACATTCATTCTAAATTAAGAAGAATAGGAGCTTTTTTATATACAAATAATAAGCCTCAAGGAGTTGTTGATATGCATTTTATATTAAATATGTTAGGAATTTTCGTTGTAATATTAATCGTTTTCCTATGTTCGCCTAATAAAAAACAAATAAAATGGAGACCAATCGTTATTCTAATCATATTGGAGCTCTTTATTACATGGTTTATGTTAGGCACGAAGCTCGGCAGTATTATCATTAATAAAATCGCGTCATTTTTCAGTTGGCTACTATCGTGTGCGAATGAAGGTATTCGGTTTGCCTTTCCTTCCGCTATGGACAGTCCACACATTGATTTCTTCTTTAGTGCATTACTTCCTATCATTTTCGTTATCACTTTTTTCGATATTCTTTCGTACTTTGGGATCTTAACTTGGATTATTGATAAAGTAGGTGCAGTTATTTCAAAGATTTCTCGTTTACCAAAGTTAGAAAGTTTCTTTTCGATTCAAATGATGTTTTTAGGAAACACCGAAGCACTTGCGGTTGTTCGTGATCAGTTATCCGTTTTAAAAGAAAATCGTTTGCTGACTTTTGGAATTATGAGTATGAGTAGCGTTAGCGGATCCATTCTTGGCGCCTATTTATCAATGGTTCCAGCAACATATATTTTCAGCGCTATCCCTTTAAACTGTATTAACGCATTAATTTTAGCCAATGTATTAAATCCTGTAGAAGTTACGAAAGAAGAAGATGTCGTATATACACCTTCAAAAGATGAAAAAAAGGATTTCTTTTCTACTATTTCAAACAGTATGTTAGTCGGGATGAATATGGTTATCGTTATTTTAGCTATGGTAATTGGTTATGTGGCATTAACTGCATGTTTAAATGGAATTTTAGGCTTTTTCGTCACAGGTTTAACAATTCAAAAAATCTTCTCCATTATCTTTAGCCCCTTTGCTTTTTTACTCGGTTTATCGGGCAGTGATGCGATGTATGTAGCTGAATTAATGGGGATTAAAATAACAACGAATGAATTTGTTGCCATGATGGATTTAAAATCGAACCTAAAGTCTTTACAACCACATACGATTGCGGTTGCAACAACATTTCTAGCTTCTTTTGCTAACTTTAGTACAGTAGGTATGATTTACGGAACTTACAATTCATTATTTGGCGGAGAAAAATCAGCCATAATCGGTAAAAATGTGTGGAAGCTTCTCGTTAGCGGAATGGCAGTTTCCTTATTAAGCGCTATGCTTGTTGGGCTATTTGTATGGTAAATAAATAAAAAGACACCCAAGCAAATTGAGTGTCTTTTATTATTATTTTCGAATTTGTCCATTTCCACGAATCACGTATTTAGTAGAAGTTAATGCAGGTAGTCCCATTGGTCCCCTTACGTGTAACTTTTGTGTACTGATGCCAATTTCAGCGCCGAATCCGAATTCAGATCCATCAGTAAAACGAGTGGATGCATTATGATACAGTGCAGCCGCATCTACAGCTGTGAAGAATTTGCTGACGTTTTCCTCGTTTTCTGAAATAATCGCTTCGGAATGCATAGAACCATACGTATTTATGTGATGAATCGCTTCTTCTATAGAAGAAACTACTTTCACTGCCAACGTGAGTGATAAAAATTCTGTTTCCCAATCTTCTTCTGAAGCAAGTACAATTGACGAATCGATTGCCAATGCCTTCTGATCACCACGTAGCTCCACGCCTTTTTCCTTCAAAGTTGAAAACAGCTCGCTACCAAATTGCTGCGCCCACTTCTCATGAAGTACAATCGTTTCAATTGCATTACATACAGATGGACGCTGCGTTTTTGCATTTATAATAATATCAATTGTCATTCGCTTATCCGCTGTTTCATCAATGAAAATATGACAATTTCCCGCACCTGTTTCAAGTACTGGAACAGACGCTTCTCTCACTACCGTATCAATTAATTGTTTGCCACCTCTTGGAATAAGAACGTCTAAGTAATCATTCATTGTAAACAACTGCTTTGCGCTATCTCGCGACGTATCTTCTATAAGCTGTACACTTTCTTCTGGCAAGCTTGTTTGTTTAAGCGCTCGGTGAATAACGGAAACGATGGCTTTGTTAGAATTGATAGCAGAAGAACTACCACGTAATATAACTGCGTTTCCTGTTTTCAAGCAAATTGTAGCAGCATCTACTGTTACATTTGGCCTTGCCTCATAAATCATCCCAACAACACCAAGTGGTACACGCATCTCCTGAATAGATAGTCCATTTGGTCGCTCCCATTCGCTTACACGTTCTCCAACTGGATCACGTAATTCGATTAACTGCTTAATTCCCTCTGCCATATCAACAATTCGTTGTTCAGTTAGCATAAGTCGATCAAGGAGTGAATCAGAAAATCCTTTTGCCTTACCTTCTTCGATATCACGTTTGTTTTCCTCTACAATATAAGCTGTTTCTACTATTAGCCTTTCAGCAATAGCAGCAAGTGCTTCGTTTTTTTGACTTGTAGATTTTAGTACAAGTTCTCTAGCAATTTCTTTCGCTTTTTTTCCCTTTGCCAACACTTCATTCATTTTTGTTTCCTCCTTCTTAATGTTAAAGTGATCTCTATTCTTAAAATGAAACCCAATGATCTCTATGGATGACTTCATAATTATGCCTGTCGCCTCTTGCTTGAATATGTTGGCTTTGCATACCTTTGACATCTCTTAGTTCCTCTGCGCTATATGTGCATTGTCCTTTTCCAATTATGCGCCCTTGTTGCGTGATCACTTCTACGACTTCGCCCACTTTGAAAAATCCTGATACATTCGTAACACCAGCAGGAAGAAGACTCTTACCATGCTGAATGATAGCAGTAGCTGCTCCAGCGTCTACTTCAATTTGTCCGCTAACAAGCGAATGCAACGCGATCCATTGCTTGTTCATCTTCATCTCTTTTTGAGGGGCATTTCCGACATACGTACCATCACCTTTGCCCTTCAAAACATCTACAAATTTCTCTTGTCCACGTCCTGTTCCGATAAATACACTCACGCCAAGAGAAAGTGCTGTCTTCGCAGCATCAATTTTTGATTTCATACCGCCAGTCCCAAGTTTGGACCCAGCATCTCCTGCAAGAGAAGCAATCTCTTCCGTAACTTCAGGAAGGAAATAATATTTTTTCGCATCCGCATTTTTCTGTGGATTTTTGTCATATAAACCATTCACATCCGTAAAAATCATAAGCATATCTGCCGAAACAAGTCCGCTTACTAAAGCTGACAGCATATCGTTATCACCGAACGTTAGCTCCTCTAAAGAGATGGAATCATTTTCATTAATGATTGGAAGAGCAGAACGGTTTAGTAACTCTCCTAAAGTAGCGTAAGCGTTACTATATTGTTCTTTTCTAGAAAAATCACTTCTCGTCAGTAATAGTTGCGCAGTAACGATGCCATATTTACGAAATTCCTCCGTATACGCCTGCATTAACAAACTTTGTCCGACAGCCGCAGCAGCCTGTTTTCCTTTAATTGTCACAGGTCTGCTAGGATATCCTAGAGCAGAAAAACCTGCAGCGACAGCCCCAGATGTAATTAACAAAACTTCATGCCCTTCCTCTTTCAATCGAGCCAATGCGGCAACATGATCTGAAAGTTGTTCTTTAGAAATGCCTCCGTGACTATCTGCTAGAGAACTGCTCCCAATCTTTACAACAATTCGTTGTTTTTTCACTTTTTTATCCCCCAAGTCTAAAATCAAAGTTTTTTATAAATTACACTTCTATTCATATAGCTTGCAGCGATTCTATTCTTTTCAATGCTGCGCCTAGCCTATTTAAGAGCAAAATAAAAATGACCGCTTCGCCCTTAATAAAATAAAAAGGACGAAACGGTCATTGTTCCGCGGTACCACCTTAATTGATATACATAGATATCCACTTGGCGCCTATAACGCAGGCGAACGCCTAAACTTTCATTTAAGACTCAGGGATAGGTTCGATATATTCTATACGAGGAATCTTTCAGCCGGTGAATTCCACTCTCTTTCGCAAGAAGACATATGTACTATTTCCCTTCAACGATTTTCGGTTTAATTTTTTATATTATGCGATATAATTTGATTTGGTGTCAAGAAGTATTTTTAAAAATAAATAGAGCGGTAAGTTACTTGTATGAAATTATTACCGTACTGAATGAAAATACAAATCGATATAAGTTTAACTCATATTCATCAACATAAAACCTAAAATTAAAGTGCATATATTTACATAATGTCGAATATAATTGATTTTTATCTTTTGGTGTTGCAAAAAGGAATATATTCTCTTAGAATATTTCTTTATATTACATAAAGATGTCATTGTTATTTTAAGATAGCAATTTCAAAATGATATAATTTATTATAAAAGGAGCAAGATTGAGTTATTATGGATAAACAAATTGGATTTATCGGTTGCGGAAATATGGGAATGGCTATGATTGGTGGGATGCTACACAAAAAGATAGTGTCTGCAAATAATATTATTTGTTCGGATTTAAACACTACGAATTTAAAAAATGCTAGTGAAAAATATGGGCTAACTACAACTACTGACAACAATGAAGTAGCTAAAAATGCTGATATTTTAATTTTATCAATTAAACCAGACCTATACACATCAATCATTAACGAAATAAAAGAAGTAATCAAAAACGATGTTATCATCGTAACGATCGCTGCCGGGAAAAGCATTAAAAGTACTGAAGAAGCTTTTGCTAAAAAATTAAAGGTTATAAGAGTAATGCCTAACACCCCTGCTCTTGTTGGAGAAGGAATGTCTGCATTATGCCCTAATGAAATGGTGACAGAAAAAGATTTAGAAGATGTGCTAAACATTTTCAATAGCTTTGGTCAAACAGAGATCGTAAGCGAAAAATTAATGAACGTTGTAACATCTGTAAGCGGTTCTTCACCAGCATACGTATATATGATTATAGAAGCGATGGCAGACGCCGCTGTACTTGATGGTATGCCACGCAATCAAGCATATAAATTCGCTGCTCAAGCTGTGTTAGGCTCTGCAAAAATGGTACTAGAAACAGGCATACATCCAGGTGAATTGAAAGATATGGTTTGTTCTCCTGGCGGAACAACGATAGAAGCTGTAGCAACATTAGAGGAAAAAGGATTACGAACTGCAATTATTTCAGCAATGCAGCGCTGTACACAAAAGTCTGTTGAACTATCTGGGCAAACGAAAAAGTAAAACTATAAAAGAGATCACGTTAGCTTTGAATTTAGTTAGAAAACGGTGGATTACATACTCTCTCGCTTGCACTAAATGATAAACGGACAAACTCATAGATACTTGAGTTTGTCCGTTCTTTTGATTATACTACAATAATTTCATTTGTATCTTCTTTTGAAATTTTAGTTTTATCCCTTCCTTATTCCCTACTATGATTGTGTAATTTTATTAGAAACTAATAATTTTTCAATGCATTTCGGTAACATATCTAATAGCGTTTCAAATGCGTAATTTACATCTAAACGTTCTGTCCATTGATGTGCATCTTTTCCTACCGGCCCCATATTTAATACCGGAACGTCAAACTCTTCTAGATCCTGAAGTGGAATCGAATAACCTTTATCCCATAATGGCATATTGTCTACAAGTGAACTCATTGAATCTAGTGGATTCTGTAAGCCCACATAGCTCAAATCTGAAATTCCCCCAAAATAGTTTTGTTTTTCAAATGTAATGTTATGATTGTAGTGAGCATACTTTTCCATTTCTGCAACTACATCTTTAATTAACGGATTGTTGCGTGAACTTACAGCTGGATAATATGGTGGAGCAAAGAAAAGTACAATCATCGGCGCCTTTTCTTTACATAAAATAGATAGTTTATCTACTAAATCAATTGTTACCGCACGATCATCTTTATCTTCTCTATTTTTTATTATACTAGATTGAATATCATCTATTTTCTCTTGCCCATGTTGTTCAATTGCATAAGCGATAAGCTCTTCATACGTTAATACATTTACTTTCATATTAGGCGGTATAAACGGATTATATTTAGAAAAACGATATGCTTGCTTCTCGTATGATTCTTCTATTTTCTCTGCTACTTTCGTTACTTTTTGACGTAACATTGAAACGACATCTGTCATCGTTTTTTCCAGTAAAAACAAATTGAATAATGTGACTGCACGATGCGGAATTTGTACAGAATAATCCTCCTTTAAATCACGTTGAAGTAAGTTAGTTGGGGGAGGACTCGCTTCTCCTTCTACAACATCACAAAGGTCCGTATTCAATTCTAATTCAGCCGTTAATAAAGCAGCCATATAACTCCCATTTAAACCTGCAAATGGCTCACCTACATGTGTCTCTTTTCCGTAGCAAAGGAATCCAGGTAACACTTTACCAATAGAACCAGTGTAAATATACTTATTTTGGTCACCAGGATGTCGTGAAAACATAGGCTCTGAATTTAATACCGTTTTATAATCCAAGTTATGTTCTCTTGCTAACTCTAGTAGTCTTGGAACAGCAGCCCTCATCCCTACAGAGTTTACTTCTTCATCTGGAACAGCTAATAAAAGAACATTCCCGTCAAATCTTCCTTCACAGGCTTGCTCAATCATTGCCATTTGTAATGTGAGGCCGCATTTCATATCCATTGTTCCTCTGCCAAACAGCCAATCTCCTTGTTCTATATCTTCACGTACATGGTCTGGTAATTCATCTTTATGAGAATAAAACATAGATGTTAACTTTTTAGGACTAAATGCATCTTCTTTCCAAACTCCGTAATCTTGCACATCTACAACATCAAAGTGACTAACTAGAATTACGGTATTTTTTGTACTATCGCTTTTCTTCACTAGGGCTGTAACAAAATATCGTCCGTCCCCCGTCGGATTTTTTTGCAAATGATGCGGGTTTTCTTTGAAGTACTGTAAATCAGATAATTGTTCCACAACAAAGTCTGGCAATATCACTTCAGCTTCTGTACCTGTAATACTAGGAATTTCAACAAGACTGCTTAATAATTGAATCAATTGTTCTTTTGATTGCCACTTTGACATATAAATCCCCCTATTTTTCCGCATTATGAAAATGAATTCCATTATATGAATAAAAAATGACGACAGTTATCAAAATTATAGTTCTGATGTACTGCCGATTTTTATTGATATTTCATGAGCTGCTTGTTTTACCTTACTAATAAGAAAAGATAGTCGATCATCATTTATGCGATGACTAATTAACCCAACACTTAATGCTCCTACTACTTTATGATTAAATCCGATAATAGGTGCAGCTACTGAAGCTGTCCCTTCTGTTTTTTCACCATAACTTACCGCATATCCTTCAGTTTTTATTTGCTTTATTTGATCTAAAAGAATGTGCTTTTGTTCTGGTAATGAAGAAAGTAAATGTTCTACAATATGTTCCATTTCATTCGTTTTCATATTGGCAAGCATCGTTTTATTTGCGGCACCAATTGAAAGTGGAATTTGTTCCCCTAAGTTATCAATAACTCGAATTTTTAAAGGGCTATCCATTCTTTCAATGATAATAGAATGTGTTCCATTTGGAATGTTCAAATAAACACTTTCTTCCACTTCAGAAGCCAAACGCTTCATTACTTCTCTTGCGACTGATCTGTAGTCTACCTTCTCCAATTGTCGTAATCCTATTTCCATCCACATTGGTCCAATTTTGTACTGTTTCGTCTCTGAAATTTGCGTAACTAGCCCATGCTCGATTAGAGAGTTAAGTAATCTATGTACTGTACTAACTGGGAGATGTGTTCTGTCCGCTATATCAGAAATGGCCCAATACTCTTTTTCATTAGTAGAATTTAATAACTTTATAATACTTATCGCTCGATCAATGGACTGTACCATAACTCACCTCTACTTCACTTGTAATATGTTAGTACGCTCAATTACCTATCAATTTAACAAAAATTCGAAATGAAATCAATCCATTTATTCAATTTTCTAAAAATAAAATATGCTGCGAACTATAATTTGAAAGCGCGAACAAAAAAATATTGACTTTTCTTTTTAATTATCTGAAAATTATAACAAGATTTCACATCACGGAATACATTCCACAATACGGAAAAACATCAAACTTCATTCTATCAACTATGAAAGTGAGGAAAACAATGACGCAAGTAAGTAATACAAACAATGAATTAAAACGTACGATGAAAAGTAGACACTTATTCATGATTGCACTCGGTGGTGTGATTGGAACGGGGTTATTTAACGGATCTGGTTTTATTATAAGTCAAGCTGGACCTGGTGGATCCGTACTTGCCTTTATGGCCGGTGGATTATTAATGTATTTTGTTATGCTATGTCTTGGTGAGCTCGCTGTAGCTATGCCTGTTTCAGGCTCTTTTCAGGAATATGCAACTAAGTTCATCAATCCTGCAACTGGATTTACAATCGGATGGTTGTATTGGCTAAGCTGGGCGAATACGACCGGTCTTGAATTTACAACTGCCGGCATTACAATGCAGCGCTGGTTTCCTGATATTCCTGTTTGGGTTTGGTGTTTAATATTTGGCGTTACAATCTTCACGATTAACGCATTATCTGCTCGTAGTTATGCAGAAACAGAATTTTGGTTTTCAAGTATAAAAGTATCTGCCATTATAGCTTTTATTATCCTTGGCGGTGCCGCTATGTTCGGTTTTATTGACTTAAAAGGCGACGAACCAGCCCCGTTATTATCAAATTTCGTAAATCATGGCGGTTTATTCCCAAATGGACTTGCAGCTATTCTATTAACAATGGTTACAGTCAATTATTCCTTCCAAGGTACAGAACTTGTCGGAATCGCAGCAGGTGAAAGTGAAGATCCAGCAAAAACTTTACCTCGTTCTATTAGAAATATTATATGGCGCACGATGTTTTTCTTCGTCTTAGCAATCTTTGTTCTTGTTGCTTTAATTCCTTGGAAAGAAGCAGGATTAACAAAGAGCCCATTTGTTGCTGTATTTGATAATATTGGTATTCCATATGCAGCTGATATTATGAATTTTGTTATTCTTACTGCTGTTCTTTCTGTCGCAAACTCTGGACTGTACGCTGCAACTCGCATGCTTTGGTCATTATCAAAAAATGAAATGGCTCCGGCTTTTTTAAAAAAATTATCTTCACGAGGAATACCTTTAAACGCTTTAATTTTGACAATTTCTATTTCTGCTTTTTCTCTTTTAACAAGCGTCGTAGCTGCTGAAACAGTTTACTTATGGTTAATTTCCATTTCTGGCGTCATTACAATCATTGTTTGGATGTCAATTTGTGTCTCTCAATTCTTTTTCCGTAAACATTATTTAGCAGAAGGTGGAAAATTAGAAGACTTAAAATTTAAAACTCCACTTTATCCACTTGTACCAATTCTTGGTTTTGGATTGTATGGCATTATATTAATCAGTCTTATTTTTATCCCAGAACAACGACTAGGAATCTATTGCACTGTACCGTTTATCATTTTTTGTTATACTTACTATCACTTTAAAGTTAAGAAAAGAATTTCTACTAACACTCATAGTGAAAGTGAAATTAGCGAGACTATGTAATACTATACTTATATATAAAAGACCGCACATGGCTTTCATTTCATATGCGGTCTTTTATCATTGGCATTTGTTCTACTCCCTTTTCATTCATTACCTCATACGAGTCAGTATTACTATATACCTTTACTTGGGTTGTAAGTTCTTTGAAAAGTGATACCGATTTCCATAATGCGGTAAATACTACAATACTAGTAATTGGATTTTTTCACTTTTAATACGTTATTGATTTTCCTTACTGTTACTGTTTTGATATATTGAATATATATTGCTTAAAAATTTTAAAAAAGACAGGAGTTATCTACAATGATAAAAGGGTTCGGGGGAATATTTTGGAGAACTAACAATCTTGATGTTATAAAAAAATGGTACAGTGAAGTGTTGAAAATTGAAATCGAAGATTGGAATGGGACTGTGATTAAACCCCAATTAGGAAATGAGACTATTTTTTCTTTCTTTACCGAAAATGATAATTATTTTCCAATAGAACAGCAAGTGATGTTAAATTTTGAAGTACATAATTTAAATGAGACTATTCAGCATCTTGAACATATTGGTGTACCTCTTGAAAAGAAAGAAGAAATTAGTGAGTTCGGAAAGTTTATTTGGATTAAAGATCCTGAAGGTCGTCTAATTGAGCTTTGGGAGAAATAGACGGTTATAATCCGTTGCTATTAAGCTAACGGTTGCTTTCATCCAACAAAATAAATAAAAAAGTCGATTTCTTAACTCCACAGGAAATCGACTTTTTCTATCCCATCGCAATAAAATGAAACTACTTCCCTTGATTAGATTGTTTCCAAACAAAAAATACGAAAAATAGTTTTTTCTGGCTGCTTATTTATCCCTTCTAATTCGCTTTAAAATTATATAATGGCTTAATAATGTGCTTTATATCTATCGTTTCTTTTGTATTTGTTATAATTTCATCCATTGGCTTGTATACCATTGGTGCCTCATCAATTGTGCTCTCTACTACCGATGTAGTCCAAACCTCTTTCATCGTATTTTGGAAGTCCTCTAGACTCAATAATTCTTTAGCCTTCTTACGACTCATGATACGTCCTGCCCCGTGCGGACCAGAAAAGTTCCAGTCTGGATTACCTTTACCAAATATTTTATCTTGTATTGTCATCGTTGTCCCAATCGTGTAACCTGCTCCTGCATGTGTATCTGGCATAATACGAATTTGACTATCCTTTACGAATTCTTGGTTACAAAGATCAATAATCTGCCCAGTTGCAGTCTCATCAATGTTATTCGTAAATACTTTTGCTTCATTGTATTTCCCTTGTAATTTCAACATCTTTCATGTCCCCTTCCTTTTGAAAGAATTATTTTATTACGTTGTATGTGTTCTTATAATTACTATCATCCACCTCCTGCTTTCCATTATATATGTACTATATCCTTCACTATAATAAAAAATTATAATGATGCATTTTGTTTACATAACATAATTACTGTCTCTTTATATTTATACCTACACATAAACATTCCCCCCTCCTCAATATCGGTCATATAATAATTAAACAAAAACTCCCCTTAAATCGAAAATGATTAAGGAGAGTTTTTTATATACGATGAAATTATAGTTCAGATTTCACTCGAACAGAGACATTGTTTTTAATTATTTTTTTGAATTCTTTAAAGGTAACAAAATTGTTACTTTTCTCATCCCAAAGACGAAAACGGAGTGATCGTAAGCTTGTAGCAAGTGTAATCGTTGGTACATTTTTTAACGGAAGCGTATTATTGTGTGCCTCTTCTAGTTTATAGTTAGGTACTCTTGGACTTAAATGGTGAACATGATGGAATCCAATATTACCAGTTAGAAATTGCAAGATTTTTGGAAGTTTATAAAATGAACTTCCTTCCACTGCCGCTTTCACATATTCCCAATCTTTATCCTCTTCAAAATAAGAATCTTCGAATGTGTGCTGTACGTAAAACAGCCAAATTCCTACTGAACCTGCTATTAAGAATATAGTGCCATGCACTAACAGAAACGATTGCCACCCAATTGCCCAGCAAAGTATAGCTATTAAAGCAACGATTATAATATTCGTCAAATACGTATTCATACGTTCTTTCTGTCTAGCACCTTTTCGGTTAAATCTATTTTTAAGTAAGAAAACATAAATCGGACCTAATCCAAACATAACGAATGGATTGCGATATAAGCGATATGCTAAACGCAGTCTAAATGGAGCAGCTACATATTCATCCACTGTAAGCGTCCAAATATCTCCTGTACCTCTCTTATCCAAATTACCACTTGTAGCGTGATGAATAGAATGCTCATGTCCCCATTGATCAAACGGGAATAAAGTTAACACACCCATACATGTCCCTACGATTCTATTTGCAGGTCGACTTTTAAAGAATGAATAATGGGTACAATCATGAAAAATAATGAAAATCCGTGTCATAAAACCAGCGGCTAACAGAGATGGAACTAACGATAACCAATAAGAAACGGACAAACTTTTATAAGCAAGGTACCATAAAATAATGAACGGCACAATTGTGTTAATAAGTTGCCACACACTTTTTTTAATCGTTGATTTTTCATACGGAGCAACTTGTTTTTTTAAATTTTTAGTATTTTCTAATGTCATTGGTCTAATTCCTTTCCTTTATGTTGCTAATTCACATTATAGCATACTATTAGTATCAGGTGTTAAAAGTAGCTGTAATAAATATTATATAATATAAAAATCTCTTTTTTCTTACTCATTACTTACAAATTACTTACGGTCAAAAAACCTTATATAATCGGACTGATGGAGCATTTCAATTATAAAAGAAACATCTATTTTTTCCAATAAATATATATAAAAGCAGAGGACTTTTTCACTTCTGCACATCTTTTCATTTTTTAAAATGGTAATTTTTTTCGATTTGTATTTATGTAACAGTTTTTTCTCACAAGAAGAAAAGAGCTGCCATAAGTCAGGTTTCACCGACTTATGGCAGCTCCTTTTCATTTTATTTTAGCGATGGATCCAAACTGCACCTGCAGACTTGTCTTCAGCTTGACCTACTACTTCAAACTTCAATCCAAGTTTCGGCAACTTACGTCCGGCATCTGGAATAACACTGTTGATGTACTGCTTAGAATCATCAAATTTCGCAACGCCTGGCAATCCTTTATAATCAAAGATACCGCGGGTTGGCGAATTTACTTTCCATGCTGGCGTTTGATCAAATGAGAATGCCGCATCGGCAATTTGATAACGCGTACTGCTCTTCACAGTTGGTTGTCCATTTAATGTTCCTACGATTGCCTCTGGATGAGAATCTACTACCCCAAGGAATCCTTCGCCTGGATGAACGCCTACCCAGTTATCTGTAAAGCTTTGATCCGCATACCATACAATCATTCCTGTATTAAATACTGGACCACGTGCATGTTGTAGCGCCGTGTCAGACCCAGCGTAATTTCGCCACTCGATATAGTAGTTATGTTTTTTCTGTTCAAATCCGTTAGACACAGTAAATCCTTTTAGCGTCATTGCTGGCTGTCCTTCTGCCTCATCAGAGAAAACAACTTTTCCATCTACAGTTAATGCTGCATTGTCTAACGCAAATCCTTTATAAGCTACTGCAATATCTGTTACATACTCAAATTGCAGTTTTACTTTCTTTCCTTTAAATTGGCTTAAATCGTATGATTTATCAACCCACTTACCATCTGTTGTATCTACGCCGCCTTTTACATCTTTTTCGCCCATTCTATCAATACGTGTCTTCGTTCCATCTTCTGCAATCGCATTTACGTCAAGGAAATCATACTTCGCTTCCAATTCATAAAATGCCTTATAATCAAACTTAGCATCCGTTGCAGTCGTTAAGTCAAATACTGGTGTCTCAAGTGTTGTATGAATGTCATTTCCTTTTGTGCTGTAATAAAACTTCTTACCAAATGCTGATTCGATATTTTTTATATCTTTGTCTGGCAAGTTAACACGAACGATTCCTGGTCGTTTTGATTTTGTAACACTTTGATCTAAAAATGTTGCAGTACCGATTCCTGTGCGCAGTTTATCATAATCTACCTCAACGATATTCGCCCAGTTACCCTTCATATTCTTTTGGAAAAACTCTTTATTTTGTGGCGAGAAACTTGTTGGCTCTGTTCCCGCAATTTTTCCAGCCCAGCTACCGCCGCTCATAAGGGACCATGATTCAACAGGTTCACCTTGCCCTGAATACTTTGTATCATATTCATCTGGTAAGCCTAAATCATGACCGTACTCATGTGCAAACACACCAACTGCTCCGTCTTCAGGCTCAATTGTATAATCATATGCAGCCATCTTTCCGCCCCAATTTGAAACTGAAGATTTTGTACCATCAATTGCATATGGCTTTGAGCCTAGTTTTGAACGATGAGACCAAATCGCATCATCTTTCAATTTACCGCCGCCAGCTTCTTGACCTACGCCCGCATGTACAACCATTAAATGATCAATAATTCCATCTGGCTCGTTTTTATTTCCATCACCATCTTGATCGTATTGATCAAATTGATCATAATCAGCTAAATTAATGCCTTTTGCTACCGCTGCTTTTAATGCTTCTTTCACAAAATCTTTTGGTCCTAAAGGCCCCTTGTTATCATGACCAGTACCCGCATCCGCACCATAATCTGACGCTTTTCCTGGAACAGTAAGCCATTCTGTTACAGTTCCATCAACTGTGTAGCTTCCGCCAGATTGTTCTTCATAATATTGTTTAAATGTATTAATCTT
Organism: Bacillus cereus group sp. N14; assembly: GCF_016483555.1. Classification (NCBI taxonomy): domain Bacteria; kingdom Bacillati; phylum Bacillota; class Bacilli; order Caryophanales; family Bacillaceae; genus Bacillus; species Bacillus cereus group sp. N14. The sequence goes on along the minus strand of NZ_JAEHBQ010000003.1, from coordinate 154,238 downwards.
CGATCCATCAAATAACGTAAATGGCTCATCACCAAATAACATTTTTTGATAATGTTCACGATTAAAGTCCTTAGAATACATATAACCCGGTTCTTGATCAATATTATTATGCTTAAAATCGCTAAATTCTACGAGTAAAACAAGCACTTTATCTTTTCGAACAGCTCCATTGTACTCAGCTTGCTTCGCTGGTGTAGTAGGTACTTTTCCATTTAATTTTCTAGAATTCAATCCTGCATCTTGTCCAGCAACTGGTCCTACTTCTGGTTGCTGCGCCTGTTCATTCTCCTTCATTTTTGCATCTTTTACTTTTTTCATAAAATCTGTAGCTTCTTGCGTAAGGTTATCTCCTGTCAAGATTTCTTTTCCAGGGTTTTCCCCTTTCTTTTTCTCAACATATTTTTCGACAGCCTTTGATGTCTCGGCTTGTGATGCAGATTGATCAATTACTCCCCGTTGTTTCAGCGCTTCTGCCAAACGTTCCTCTGGTATTAAGTGCTCATCTATTGGTAGAGATGATGTTGGTGTCTCAGCATACGCTGCATGACTTCCAAAAGCAAACGTACCACTTAGTACTGCTGCTGTTGTTAATACCGCTAATGGTTTTAATTTCTTTTTCAATGTATTTCCTCCCCAGTGTCTGCAAATTATCGTTTTTTGCCGATAACAACATAATATTCGTTATAATACGAATATTCAATCTTTTTCAACAAAGAGAATGTTGAGAAAGATTTTTTTAGGCAGGGCGAAAAATATATGATAGCAATAGGTCTAATATTGCAAAATCCTCATTCACAATAACTTATAAACGTAGAGAATATTTTTGTAGAAACAGCGATTCTCTTTACTCTTGTTTTCGAATGAAATTTCATCTACACAAAAAATGCCAATTCCTAAGTACTTGCTAAGGAATTGGCATTTTTTTAACGAGAATGCTTTATGAATAAGCGGATTGCTTCTTCTGGTATATAGAACTTGCCATTGCTTTCTACAACGACACTACCTAATTCATATTCTTTATTCTTAATACGAATTATATTTTTATTTACAAATAATTGAGCTTTTACATTATTACGTTTTACTATGAGCACCGGGTTTTCTGCATCAGTATTACCTATTGTTACTGTTGCACCTTTTCGTTTAAAGGCTAATTCACTCTCTACAAATAATTTGTTTGTTACTTCTTCTAAGTTAAAGCCCATTGCTTTCGCCATCGTCTTCGCAATGTCTATGTTTTGGATCAAACCGTTTGGCTTTTGAGGACCGTAAGAATATAAAAACACATCCTCACCTGTATGGCCTCCTGTTGTGAAGCCTATGTTCGCATGATTGGCCAATAATGTAGTAAGTATTGGACCTACATCCGATTTCTTTTTTGCTGCTTTTACTCTTTCTTTTTCCTCATAAGTTAAATTGTCCAAACCGTATAATTTAGCTACATCTTCTACATTTGATAAATCAGATTTCAGTTTATTTGTAGCACCTTCAAGTGTCATTTTCGATTTTTTTAATGGATCAATGTATGCAGAGACCGGCGTAATATTATAGCCTTTTGTCGTATTCGTATTCCCAATAGAAATACCGCTGTTACCATGATCAGTTACAGCTATTAACATCGTATTACTATCTTTTTTTGCAAATTCCAATGCTTCTGCAACTGCGTTATCAAATGCTAATACATCACTAATCATCCCTATTGGGTCGTTCACATGAGCTGCCCAGTCTGGCTTACTTCCCTCTACAAATAAAAAGAAACCATCTTTATCTTTTGATAGTGTTTGAATTGCTTTTTCCGTCATTTGAGAAAGTGTTGGTTGCTCCGGATTTGTTGCTTCACGATCCATATCAAACGCAAGAGCATTATGTGAGAAAGAGCCCCAAATTTTCTTAGATTTAGAGTTCAATAATGCATCTTTCGTTTCGACAAAGTCGTATCCTTTGTCTTGAATCACCTTTACTAAATCTTCACCATCTTTTCTTTTTATAGGTAGCAGTGCCTCTTTTCCCCCACCTAATACGACATCTATATTTTGATACACTTGCTGCTCCGCAATTACGTCAAAACGCTTACGGTTAATATGGTGAGCAGAAAATCCAGCGGGAGTAGCGTGCTGAATTTCAGCTGTAGCAACTATTCCAGTTGCGCGACCAGTGCGTTTGGCACCTTCTAAAACATTGGCAACTGGACGTAACTTGTCCTCTTCTTTTATTGATTTTAATCCAGGTGAACTTACAATAGAAGGTAATATACCTACATATCCTGAATTCGATTTATTCCCCGTCGCTAAAGCTGTAGCTGCTGGAGCTGAGTCTGTTATAGCTGATTCCGCCGAATAGGTACGAACTCCTCCTGTTACAATTTCATCTAGTGCAAGTGGTTCCCCTTTATACAAGCGAGCTAATGTCGTTGCTGAAGAACTCGTTCCGTCCATAACCATTATGATTACATTTTTCGGTTGCCGTTCTACTTGTTTCACCTTAGCTTCCACCGTATGATCATTCATCATGCTTTCCGTACATAACATACTTAGTGTGATTGTTCCTACTAACAGTAACTTCTTCATCAATAAACCCAAATTCGACATTGTTGTTCCTCCGTATGTTTCACATTCATTTATATACAAAAAGATTTCCACAACCTATATATGTTTTATTAATCCCCAATTTTCATGAAGCTAACAATCATTACCTTTACTTTCTTTTATTAGTAAAGCAACGAACGGTACATATCATAGCTTTTTATGTTCAAATAACTAGAGACCACACCTTTTTTATAAAAACGTCTTATCATTCTCTTCACTAAAATTTGTTTCTCAATAAAAATCCGATTGAAATAAATAAGAATTTATTGTTAAACGATAAAATTTATGTTAAATTAATATGATAATTTAAAAATGAGGTGCTTTATATGAAACAAGGATCAACACTCTTTTTAAAGACAGCAATTATCCTTATCGGTATTCCTGTTTTTGCTTTGTGTATATTTTTAATTCCTAATATCGGGAATTACGCAGCGGACTTATACCCGGATATTGCATATATAAAATATCTTGTTTTAATCAATCTATATGCAACGGTGATACCTTTTTATTTTGCTCTATATCAATCCTTTAAACTTGTAAGCTACATTGATAAGGGGAACGCCTTCTCGAAATTATCTGTTAGAGCTTTAAAAAAGATAAAACAATGTGCTATTACAATTAGTGTATTATATGTAGTAGGTATGCCGCTTTTCTATCTTGTAGCAGAGAGAGATGATGCACCAGGTATTATAATAATTGGCATGATCCTTATCTTTTCTTCAATAGTTATCGCAGTCTTTGCTGCCGTTCTCCAAAGACTTTTAAAAGATGCGATAGATATAAAATCAGAAAATGATTTAACGGTCTGAGGTGAATAACATGGCAATAATAATTAATATTGATGTAATGTTAGCGAAAAGAAAAATGAGTGTAACTGAACTTTCAGAGAAGGTTGGAATTACAATGGCTAACCTTTCTATATTAAAAAATGGAAAAGCAAAAGCAATTAGAATTACAACTTTAGATGCTATTTGTAAAGCGTTAGAATGCCAACCAGGGGATATTTTAGAATATCAACCGGAAGATACCGAATAAAAAGAGTCCTTCATACGAGAAGGACTCTTTTTATTACATATTACGGCGCAAAACTAATTTGACCAGTAAACAATAAAATAATTGCGATGATCCAAAATATAAAAAATGATGAGGACAGTATTAATGAAAGAATAGCAATCCCCTTCTTCTCTGCTTTTTTCGTCATCGTAATGATAGAAAGTATAATTCCTGCAACTGTGAGTGCGACTGTAATATAATCTCCCACTATATTACCTGCATTCGCTATCCTTGTTGGCGTTATAAAAACGAATAGAAAACATAAAATGCCGATGAGTAAAGATATGTAGCTTATTATGCTGTACTTCTTTTTAGGAACTATTTCAGTTTTCATACTCACACCCCTTCTCTATAGCTATGAGTTCATATTAGCACAAATATCCATAATTTAGTTAACACAAAAAAAACAGATACAGCGAGAACTTCCACTGTATCTGTTTTTAGTTAATATATAAACCTGCTATTTCTTCTTTATTATTATAAGTTATAATGAATGTCCGTTGTTCTTTACTATATTTCGCTACAAGAATAACAGTATATGAACCATCTTTTTCTTCAATCGATTTTTTCTCAATTTTTTCGAACGTACCGGCTTTCTCAATTACAGGTGTAAGATCTTTCATTTTTTCTTCTGGCAATCCAGCTTTCATTTTACTATCAAATTTTTCGTGTACGTCTTTATACTTCGCCTCATTTAGTAATGATACAATTTCTTCCGCCTTTGGAATAAACTTTTTTGACGTACTTTCATCTACTTTATTACCGGTACATGCTGCAAGCGCGAACGCCGCGATAGCACTTATAATAATAAGTAACATTCTTCTCATTTTCATACACCCTTTCTTTTTAAAGTGAAACTATAACTAAAAACGAGTAAAGCACAAATTGCTATTGAAACTTCTGACATTATGATCCCGCTTTCCCCTGGTACATATAGCGATATAATGCCCGCTAATGCATTTGCAGTTCCATGGATGAGAATTGCATAGACAACATAACGAAATTTCTTTTGGACGACAGCTTGTAATATAATGAAGGACAGTCCAATATGCAATACCATCGCGAAGATGCGCTCAATACCGCCGAAATAATAACTGTCACCATTTTGAATGACTGTTTGTGACAATAATAGGGATATTACCGGGATACCAACTATCAACACCGCTTCAATACCACCATGCCCTGCTCCAAATAAAAAACCAGACTGCCAATCTCGTTGCTTCATAAAATAACGCATTGCGATAAAACGAGCTATCTCTTCAAAAATTCCAGCTGATAAACTAAGCAGAAGTACAAATAATACAGGCTGCATTATTGAAAACATTTGAAAATCTGTGCTAGTTCCATTTACATAATTCAGTATTGGTATGCGGATCAATATTTGCGATACAACAAAAGCCAATACACCTAACATATATGGAATATAGCGTTTCTTCCAAACAGCATATAAAAGTGCTACAAGCGGTAAACCAAAGCAAATCATTGTTGTAAAAATAAGTCCATTCATCTCGCTTCACCTCTTACTTGAAGTATATAAAAACGAGTGAAGAAAGTATGTAGTTCTTTCCTATTCGGTTTCATTTTCATCATAGATGGTCATTTTATCTCTTTTAATATGAATGTTTGCGTGAAATAAGGACGTACATAAGTTGTTTCTAACGTCGCATTATTTGTTTTATTCATAATACGTTTTAATGAGAATAACCCGTATCCTCTAGCCCCCTCTTTACTTGAATTGTTTTTCTCATAAATTTTTCGCAGATCAATCTCTTCACTCTTTGAACTATTACGCACGATAAAATATTGTCGTGAATCCATTTCAAAGAAGGCGATTTGCAATATCTTTTCCTCACTATGTACTGCTTCTTCAATTGCATTGTCTACTAAAACTGAAATGATACGAATAAATGAAATAATCGTCATCGAAACACTTTCGATGTTTTCCGGTATATCAAGCATTACTTTTATTTGTTGGTGCTGAGCAGTGCTAACTTTCGCCCTTAATACACTTCTTACTTCAGGAATATATATGCGAGATAATTTCGCAATATCAAGTTCATGATCATTTATTGTTTTTAACGTAGGAGCTATAACGTCATAATACACTTGCTCAATTTCTTTCACATTTTTCGTACGTATTCCCTCTTCTAACGATAATAATACATTCATATAATCATGACGGAAACTAGCAAGCTCGTCATGCATATCCTCTAATTTCTCCACATAATCTAATAACTCTTTATCTAAGCGTTTTTCATGCTCTTCTTGTAACTTTGCTTTCGATAAATGTGAACTTATAAGTACTATAATGACTAATAATAAAAATACAATAATCGCTGAAATATAACTTAATTCACTGTATTGTCGATTTAATTGTGATAAAAACGCAGTAGATGGCTGAGTTAAGATTAATTCAATAATAAATCCGGCAATTAATAATATATAAGTTACATAGTATAGCCGACTACCTACTATATATTGAGCAATTTTTCGGATTCTTTTCCGAGCTACAAAAATACCGATAAAAGTAAGGGTTGATACGATAAGATGAATCATGCTACCCGTCCATAAATATAAATTGAATGGCGTTAACATAAAGGTTTTCATTCCTAAATCGAAAAGCAACATTTTCACTAACGTTATAATTACCATACTCACTAGTGCAAAATATACATTATGCTTAAATTTCAATTCATTTTGCATTAATCCTAAACTTATTAAAAATAACACAATAGTACTATTCAACTCTGGGTATCTCGTTACTGTTACGACAATAGCCAGTAAAATAATGAATACTGCACTTAAAGCTATTAACATTCTAACTGACAATCTGTTGTACCGGATTAATTGAATGTATAAAAACGTATGGCTTATACTAGTAAGCAGTATTGCAAATAAATCATAAATATACATTACATCTCACCCTTTAATATGTTACGTACTTTACTCAATAAACGACGTGATACTGGAATACGTTTCCCGCTTTTTAAAACTATCATTTTTTGCTTCACATCGTAATAAGACATTTGCTTCGTATTCACGATATATGACTGATGACAACGAAATAAACGTTCATCTATTATTTCTATCTCCTTTAATGTTCCATAAAAATAAACGATACGATCTAACGTCACTAATGCTAAACGGTGCGGTTCATCGGTCATAACATATTCAACTTCATGAAACGGAACCCGCACAGTCGCATTACTATTTTCAACGATAAAATCATCAGATGGAATAATATGCTTATTACGCGCTTCATATTGGAGTAAACATTGTTCAAAAACGTTACACCTCTCCTCGTATGGCAACCCTTTATCAATAAAAGTTAAAGCTGATACCATGTATTGATATGAAATAGGTGCAAATTCAGAATGCGTCGTTACAAACACAATAATTCCTTGCGTATCATACTTTCGTATCTCTTGTGCCACTTGTAACCCTTTACGTTCTTCTCTTTTTATCTCTATATCTAAAAAATAGATTGGGATATACTTCGCCTTAGGAATGTTAGTAATGATGTTTTCACTTTTACTAGTTACCTCTATAAAATCAAAAGGCAACATATACTCCTCACAAATCTCTTCAACTAGCCGCTTCATTTGCTGCGCCTGTATAACATCATCTTCTAAAATAAAAATACTCATGTGATCACTCGCTTTATTGAAATCTTTTCATCTATAGATTTATCTATAACTATATAATTCAAATCGTTATACCAATCTCCTCCTAAGTACTAGAAAGTATTAATTTTCTATAGTTTTTATAAAGCATAGAAAATAACCTCTACTTTCAAGCAAAAAGTAGAGGTTTTATTTGAATTATTTATAAAATAACCTCTCTATCAATCACTACGTTAAAAAATTCCGAGTAATGCGATAAAGAATAATTCGCTACATCACAATTCCCTTGAAACATACATGTTGAAATACCTAATTCTTTTGCAGGTAATAAATCTAATTCTCTATCACCAATAGCTAAATCAATACTGTGCTTTTTATGCAAATAATCATAAGATAAAGCGTTCGGTTTTCGGGGGAAACCATCGTCAATTGTAACCATGTCTACGAAGTATTTGTTCCAGCCGTAATATTTTAAAATTTCCATAACCCCTGCCCTATGTTTATGGGTCATAATCACATTTTTATCTGCAAATTTCAAAACCTCTTCGACACCTGCAAAAGGTTTCATATCTTTTGGAGTGAATTTCTCCTTCAAAATTTTAATCTTTTCTTCCTGTTCGCATGAAATATTATAATACTGAATTGCATGAGAGTATGATATTTTTAAGTTTTTGTATATTTCTTGTTTATCCACACTATCACCTAAAATTTCAGATAGCATCATTGTATATGCAGGATACGTATCAAATAACGTCCCATCAAAATCCCATAAAATATTCATTATATTCACCTTCTATTTTCAAATCATTGGATGACTACATCCGCCCTATCCTTCGGCAATTCAGTTTCTAAGTAATAATCCTCTGCCTTCCAATACCTATTCTCAAACTTTGAAAGGTTTTTCTGCGTTTCCACACTCTCGCGTAGAAACCTTGTCTCTCTTGCACAATCCAAATACACCATATAATGAAAGAAATCTCTCCATTCTTTTCGCTGAAGAAATACTCCTTCAATTACAATTACACCTACAATAGGGATCTGTACTTTTTTCATTTCACATATATCTGTTTCTTCATGATAGAAAGGTAATTTCAATTTCGTTTCATGTTGTAGCTTTTGAAAAAATTCCTGCCGGAGCCATTCAATGTCCCATTGTAAATGGTAATACTCATGCCATTCTTCATGGTTTGTATGATAGCGTCTATTACGCTCCACTATATGATCATCAATATGAAAAATATGAAACGGAATACTTTCTTGTTTCATATTTTCCTTTAAGTTTGTTGCAAATGTCGTTTTTCCGGAACGACTTAAACCATCTATACCTAAAATGAATCTGTTTTCTTTATGTTTTTTCATAACATTTATAATTTCAGCCGTGTGCATTACTTCTTCCACTCTTCTTTTAATAACGAGTATAAAATGGTATCATGAGCGACTCCATTTTGAATCATATGTTTTCGAAGTAATCCTTCTTCTTGAAAACCTGCTTTTTTTAACAACTTTTGAGAAGCTTTATTTTCTACATATACAACAGCAGCAATTCTAATTAGTTGCAATGTTTCAAACCCGTAAACTAAAATCGCCTGTAACGCTTCAGATGCATATCCTTGTCCCCAATATGTATCGTCTAATTCATAACCAATTTCAGCACGTTTATGATGATTGTTAATTAAATGAAATCCGCACGTTCCAATTAATTGCCCTGTCCCTTTTTTCTCTATTCCCCAGCGAAATACACTTCCCTCTTCATAACGATTTTTAAACGTTTGAATCGTTGTTTTCGCTTGCTCAATATTTTCGAAAGAATCCATTCCGAAATAACGTATAACAGATTCTTTTGAAAAATAATGAAACATCATTTCTGCATCTAACAATGTAAGTTCTCTTAATTGTAAACGTTCTGTTTCTAGTTTCGGAAACCCCATCTCTTTTTCTCCTTCTATTCTAATGAACTGCAAATTTCAATATAATTCCCATCTGGATCGGCAATGTATGCAATTGTTTGTCCCCACGGTTTCACAATTGGTTCAACTAAGATTTTAATACCTTGCTCTCTAAATTGTTCGATTGTTTCTTGTACATGATCAACAACGAATCCCAATTCAAAATGAGAAGATTGTAACTCACCTTCTGTAAGTGGTAGTCCTGTTAATTCTTTCACATCTTGCCTTGTGTTCATCGCTAAAATTGTAGAACCAGTATTAAATTCAATATATGTACCATGCTCTGCTTTTATAGGTAACTGTAAAATATCTTTATAAAATCTTAAACATTCTTCAAACTTTTCTACATATAAAATGATGTACTTCATTTTTAAATTCATTTTACATCCTCCTTTATATCCATCCCTAAAATTTCGACAAATGTCTCATAAAAACCTTGTTCCTTATAGCAACGAGCACAAAAAAATGAGGCCGATTTCTCGGCCCCCCAGCTTATTGGCATAAAACAGGAGATTTGGTTTGGACATAACCAGTTCGTACCTTTATTATATTTTATTTTTTCTGAATTTTGAATACTTTAAATACCCATTTATATTGAGAAAGTTTTTTTGCTTGCATAAAATCATATCAAGTAAGAAATGCTACAAATGGAGGTGTATACATATGGAACCAATGCTATGTCCAAGCTGTAAAACGAACCGTACTCGCTTTAATATTCTTGAGCAACAAGTAAAACCAGTCAAGTTAAATCCACAAACTGGTCAAGTAGAAGAAGAATACACAAACGAAACGATGAATGCTTTTCATATGTCCTATCAAGGACCAACATACAGAGTCCAATGCGCTGTATGCGGACTTGTTGAAAACCCGGAGCAATTTATTAAACCTGCGCAAAATCAATCTTTTTCTTAAATAATTTTATTACCCCCTACCAATTTTTTGTAGGGGGTTTATCGATTTAATATGTTAATCAAAAAATGTTTTTCTTCCTTATTATAAGTTACACCCAAACCTCTTTAGTCATCTTTTATTTTTTTGATCTTCGATATGAATCATTTTTTCTTCATTTATTATTTTTGGGTTGGGTTCTTCGTAACTGTTAATTTTGTGCCTTTATATAGATTTTTATTATATAAAAAAGAGTGAACAAAAATACGATTATATAGAAACAAAAGAAGTTGATTCCGATATTCTTCTCTCTTTACAAAATCAACTTCTTTTTAACTCTACTTTTTATTATAATATTTCACTTTTTAATTTCTTAATTTTCCAAGAGAGTCTTATAAAGAAGTATATCCACATACAACCTGTAAGACCTGTCATAACTTTCGCCCAAATTGGCACTCTTGATTCCATCGGGCTTAAAAATAAGTTATACATTGATGGTAATATACTTGCTGATATAATAACAAGGAATAGCAATAACTCATTTAGCTTTTGTACCCTCGTCTCCTTTTCTGAGTATATATCAGGTAATTCATTTACCTCTTCTACCTCTTTACAAAAATAATTCCATCTTGTGAAACTTGTTACACGTTCCCAACCTGACATTTCATATATTTCGAAATACTCTTGTTGTTGTTCTTTCGAATCTCTATAAACTAATCTAAAATCAGCTTTGTATATTACATCTTTTGGCTCAGTTTTCTTAAACGTATACATTAAATTATATTTTTGTAATGCCCAACCTTGCTGATGCATCTTTCGTAAAAAAGCTTCTTCTTTTTCTAAATTCCATGCCGTAAAAAACTTAAATACCCTTTTAGTCTCCATCTTCCATTCACTCCCCTAAAATACTATTCCCATTCCTTACAGATCTCTGCAACCTGTTATACTCTAGCTCTAATACTTCTTTACCAAGTGGCGTTAACTCATAGCACTTCTTTCTATCTGTAGAGGCCACTTCAACTATTAACTTCTCTTTTAGTAACTTCGTCGTATTCCCATATAAAGTACCTGGACCGAGCTTTACTTCTCCATTTGTCATCTCTTCTACCATTTGCATAATTCCGTAACCATGCATTGGTTTCACTAGTGATAACAATATGTAATATGTCGCCTCTGTTAACGGAATATATTTTTTCGCTTTCGCATTCATTATAACCACCTCCGATACATCGCTTACTGATATATCGACTAACGATACATCGTATATCGATATTGTATAACTACATTCCAAAATATGCAAGTATAATTTAATAACTGGATATTCATTTCTTTGAATTAAAAAATCATATCAATTTTCTGAATAATTTGTTAAAATATAGAAATATCCGCTTATATTTTGAAAGGAATGATACATATGATAAATAAATTGAAAGAAAACATAGGATCGGTTTTTGTCGGTAAAGAAAATGTTATAGATTTATTACTCGTTTCATTGCTTGCTGATGGACATGTACTGCTTGAGGATGTGCCTGGTACGGGGAAAACGTTACTTGCGAAAACACTTTCTAAAAGTATTGGTGGTAATTTTTCTCGCGTCCAATTTACACCGGATGTACTACCGAGTGATGTAACAGGTATTGAATATTTCAATCCAAAAACGAGTGAATTCGAGTTAAGACTTGGGCCAGTCATGACCAATATTTTGCTTGCCGATGAAATTAACCGCGCTATGCCTAGAACACAGTCTAGTTTATTAGAATCGATGGAAGAACGACAAGTAACGCTTGAAAAGCAATCTACTCCTCTTCCGAAACCGTTCTTTGTTATTGCGACGCAAAATCCAATTGAATCACAAGGAACTTTCCCTCTTCCAGATGCACAGCTTGATCGCTTTTTAATGACGATTTCAATTGGTTATCCGTCTCCAGAGGATGAACTACAAATGATGCGACGTTTTCGTAGCGATGTACCACTAGAAAGTGTCACATCTGTTATTTCTTTAGATGATATTTTAGAAGCACAGAAACGAGTAAAAGAAATTTTCGTATCAGAACCGTTAGAACATTACATTATTAAACTTGCTCACGCTACAAGAAATCATGATTACATCGCTAACGGTGTAAGCCCGCGTGCCACATTAGCTTTAGTACGCGCAGTTCAAGCACTAGCCTTTTTACGCGACAGAGAATATTGCACGCCAGAAGATATACAATTTTTAGTTCCTTCTGTTTGGAATCACCGTATCGTCTTATCAATGGAAGGTGCATTACGTACGACAAAAAATGAAATTATGCAAAGGATTTTAAAAGAGGTTGACGTACCAGTGGAGATTGAACAAACATGAATGGACAGCGCGTTGTAACTGTACCTTTATTTTTCCAACTCCATATTATTCAACTAACTGTCCCAGGCGCTATACTATTTACATTTTTTATGCCACAACGAATCATTATGTTTCTCTTTTTCTTCTATTATTTATTTGCGATTTTCATTTATAAATATGTCGCTTACATAGAGAAAACATTTGAAGTCGTAAATGAGAAACAAACTACTCGGCTTTTTCCTAATGAATCTGGGCAGTTTTTTATTCATTTAAAAAATGGAGCAAATATACCGCTCGTTAACGGTGTTTGTTATTTTCATTTAAATCCGTCACTACTACCACAAAAAGATCAAGGAATTGAACAAATATCAAAAACACTATTCTCTTTCCCGTTTTCACAACCTGCTCATTCGGCGCAAAAGTGGGATTTAACATTAACCGCAACGAAACGTGGTGTGTTTCAAATTGAACAGTTCGAATGTGTCTTGAAAGATCCTTTTCATCTTTTAACTGTACATTTGCCCATTTTTGATAAATTGAGGACTGAAATTATTGTGTACCCTTCTCCTAAAGAAGTAGCAGGCTTACAAGAACTACAGCAACTTTTAACCGGATCTTATCGAACGAATTTTTCTTTTTACAATGATGAAACATCTATTATCGGTGTTAAACGATATGAACGTGAGTCTTTCCGTTCTATTCATTGGAAAGCATCTGCTAAAATGCAAGAATTACAGGCGAAGCAATATGAACCTGTAAAAAATTATAGTTGGACGATTTGTCTTTCATTAGCTGCTGATCGCGGATTTGGTTGGAAAGATAATATAGAAGACCTTATTTCATTTGCAACATACATTTGTCAATACGCAACGAAGCATCAAATACCGTTTGAACTATTTATTAGTGTATTAGCTGAAGGTGGTCCTCTGCACTTACCATTAAACGAAGGGCAAACACATTACGGAATATCTTTAGAGGAATTAGCGCGTATTTCAGATGATAGTACGTTACTTCCGAAACAAGGATTTCTTCATTATGTAACGAGAAAAAGAGAACGATCGTCTACAATGATATACATTGGTTTACAGAGAAATGAACTCCCTCTTCTCTCTCAGCCTACGTTTCTCATTAATAACGAAGGGATGGTGGAAAAGCTTGAAAACTTGGCTTTATCACGTTAATGACTTTATTCTGCTGCTCCTCCTTTCGTTATTAACGGAAAGAGATGAACTCATCGGCATTGCTATATTTTTAGCAACAGGCTATATTGGAGTATTTCTTATCCATAAACTAATGAAGAAAAAAACAACAGGTTTTGTCATACTGTTAATTACTCAAATAATCGGTTGTTCTCTCTTTCTCTCTTTCTCTCTATTTGGCACAATAATGTTACCGCTTTTCTTCTTTATCGTATATGTAATCGGACCAGGATATCCAGTTCAAAAATCATTAGGCGGTATTGTTTGGTTTAGTATTTCAGCCGTATTTTATGCGCCCTTTCCACCTTTGTGGAAACTGTTACTGTTAGTTATACACATAATGATTACATTTTGGTTAACCGGGGCAAATCGTAATCAGCAGTTATTACGTTTCGCGTCTCTTATTACGATTGGAATAATTAGTGCTTTCCTCATTCCTATTTTCCCATACATTCGGCTTCTTTTTTCTTATACCGTACAAGTAGTTGCTTTAGGATTTGGATACGCCATTAATCCGTTATTTTCGGCAGCTGAATCAAAAGAAACAGACGATTTTTGGTCGAATAAAGGAAATTTAAAAGATCCTCAAATTAAGGATGAATTTGGACATCGTTCTTTTGATCCAACCCTTATAAATAGTATTACAATATTAGTTTGTACAGTCATCGCTTTTTACGTCGTTTGGAAAATAATAAAAAAACGAAAACAATTAAGTTTACCAAATATCTCTGCCTTCGAATCTACTATTATCACTGATAAAGAAGGAATGAGTTTAAAACATTTTAAACGAAACAAACCGCCACATAATGAAATTCGAAAAGAAATTTTTAAACTGGAGAGTAAATTAACTCCTCCTTTAAATAGAAAAAGAGGAGAAACTGTTGAAGCATGGTTAGAAAGAATAAATAGTGAAGAAGATGTAAATATTCAGAGTCATATTATTGTAAATGCTTATAATACAGTACGTTATTCAAATAGTGAGGATATGATGCTACTTCAGGAATTTAAGGAAGAGATTCATAAGCTTTATTTGTATCAGAAGAATTTGAAGAAAAGAAAGAAATAACATAACAAAAAAAGACTCCTATTTTCATAGGAGTCTTTTTATACTTCTACGTTACTTTTTAAATTGAAGCATTTTTCCCTGCTTCAATTTCTAACGACTCTTCATGCCACCAAAGTGTTTCTTCAGGGTCTTCTTTTGCAATCTGGTGTGCTTCTTTTTTCGATTCTACTGTAGGATATGAACCTTTTAGTGCACGTCCTGAAGTTGTAACGAATAATACACTAAATACGACTAATCCAATAATACTTACACCTGCTAAATAAAATGCCGGTGCAAGCGGGTTACCGGTTGCATGAACTAAGTATGAACATACGAGCGGTGTTGTTCCACCGAATATCGATACAGAAATATTAAATGAGATCGAAAGCGCTCGATAACGTACATCGGTGAAAAATAGTGATGGTAATAATGAAGGTAATGTTCCTTCATATACACTTAGGAAGAATCCTAATACGAAAATACCTGCAAATATAGCTGCAATATGTCCGTTACCTATTAGTAAAAATGCTGGAATTGCAAATACTGTTAAACCAAGTAAACCAATTTGCACGACGCGTTTATTACCAATTTTATCACTTAATTTACCGAAATAAAGTGCTAGCGGAATCATAAGTGCCATCGTAATAGAAATAATTAATAAGCCAGTTGTTTCTTTGACTTTAAGTACTTGAGTTAGATAAGAAGGAATATACGAAAGAATCATGTAATTCGTAATATTAAAGAAGGCGACAATTACTGTGCTTAATAAGAAGTCTTTTTTGTGATATTTTAATATATCCATAAATGAAAATTGTTCGTTGTCTTCAGATTCCTCTTGTGCTTTTTCCATCTCTTCAAAGATGGGAGATTCATCTAAATGACGGCGTAAATATAAACCGACCAAACCAATTGGTGCAGCTATTAAGAAAGGAATACGCCAGCCCCAGCTGAGCATTTGCTCATCTGTTAACAATAACGTCAAAATGGTAACAATTACCGATGCAGCAATGTAACCTGAGAGTGTTCCAATTTCAAGACCACTACCGAGTATACCACGCTTTTTATCTGGAGAAGATTCTGCGATATAAACCATTGCTCCTGAATATTCGCCGCCTGTAGAGAAGCCTTGAATCATTCGGGCAACTAAAAGTAGTATTGGTGCCCATACACCAATTTGTTCATAGGTTGGTAGTAATGCGATGAATAATGTAGAAAGTGCCATTAAAATAATAGTAGTACTTAACACGATTTTTCGGCCGTACTTATCTCCTATTCTACCAAAGAATACACCTCCGATTGGTCGAACGAGAAAGGCCACTGCAAAAGTAGCAAATGTAAGTACAAGTTGCAATCCACTATTATCAACACCTGAGAAGAATAATTGACTTAAGATAACCGCTAAATACGCGTATAATCCGAAGTCAAACCACTCCATTGCATTCCCTATACCAGTAGCAACTACTGCTTTCCTGGCTTGTTTAGGATTGACAATATTAACGTCTTGAGGTTCAAAATTTAAATCATTATTTTGTTGCATATAATAAATCAGCTCCTTTTTTAATTTAACTTCTTTAAGCACACCTTCTCTTATTGAATAAAATTAATTCGAAGCACTTAAGGAAAATCAACGTCTCCTTGTCTGTTATTATTATTTCACATAATTAATTATTTGTCCAATTAAATGCTCTTTTTGTATAAATTTACACCCTATTTAACTTTTTATAAAATGAAGTTTAGGCTATATAATATATACCTTTACACTACAAATGAACCTTTCATTTATTTATATTTATAACGTTTCTATAATTGCTTCCTATAACTTAGAAACCAGTAACTTTTACTAAAGATTTGCATATATTTAAAAAGTGAACTCATTAGCTCGAATTCTGTTTTATTACATTCAACTATAATATTATTATAGTTTTAAAGGAGGCTATTTTATGTTGGAAATAATACTTTCACTTACTACTGTTTCTTTTCTCTTAATTATTTCTGGATTTTTCATTACCTTAAAACAATATAAAGAAATTAAAAATATAAAGACTATATTAACTACAAAAGAAGAAAATGAGAAAACTCCATCCGAAAACTCCATCCCTCTGCAATTAGACCTTAGCGTTCTCAATAATTTACTCGCTTCTGGAATAAATAAAGGTTCTAATACAAGTAAAGAAAATTATGAGTCTAATAAAACTAAATGATTGTTATGCTTATAACAAAAAGAAAATGTATCTCCTCTTTTATCTAATCTTATTAACAACTACCTCTGATTAAAAAGGAGACTGCTTATGTGTAAAAATCCAATTTCTATTATTATCCCCATACAACATAAAATAAAAAATTTACCTAAAATTTTGAAAGCATGTGAACAACTACAACCTTTTGAAATTATCCTTACTATTATTAGTAGTGTCGATGATTCTATTGATATTGCGCGATCTTACAATTGTGAAATTATTACACTAAAAGAGCCGATAGAATCTACTAATTGTTATGTAATTGGTGCAAAAAAAGCAAAGGGAGAGTACCTCTTATTTTTAGATGAAAATTACATTATTCACGCCTCCTCACTTATACAATTTCTTCAACCGTTACTAAATGGATTTGCTGACGTCGTATTAAATAATTTAGATGATTTTTTTTATCAAAAACAACAGCCAAATTTAGCAATGATTTGGCAGCAAGTTACGAATCATTTTTTTCATCGTCCAGATTTAAATGTTAACTCCTTATTATTTCCTCCCTATGCAATGACAAAAGAAGTACTTGAGGTAATTACTTCAGATAGTTTATCAAATCCAATATTGGCACAAATGAAAATTATTGAACATAAATTTCGGATTTGCGATCAATTAAAAATTTCTATCCCTCAAGTTCCCTCTTTTCCTTCAACTCAACTCATTCATTATCATCTTGCAGCCATTGCAAATTGGATCAATCTAGTGCGAGATCAAAGAGGAAACTATACCGATTGTAATCGAAATCGTGATATTATTTTAGGGCTTCAAAACGGTGAACCAAAATACATCCCAAAAATAATTACAGGTAAAGAGTTTTATTCAAATACTTATGGAGATAAGCAATTATCAGTTATTATCCCTGTTCAAAATGAAGAAAAAACGATAGAATCTGTCATTTTTGAGGTACAGAAATTAAAACCTTTTGAAATTATCGTTATTGTTAATGGATCAACAGATAAAACAGAGGCATTGGCGAAGGGTTGCGGTGCAACAGTTATAAGTTACGAAGAAGCACTTGGAAATGATACGGGACGTGCTGTCGGTGCCTTTTTTGCAAAAGGTGAAATACTATTATTTGTAGATGGAGATTTCTTAATTTCTAGTTATGATTTATTACCATTTGTACAATCTATTCAAAATGGCACGGACTTAGCTTTAAATAAACTAGAGTACTACTATATGTATCGTCTACCGTATTCTATCGTCACCGCATGTAAATATGCTATCAACTTAGCATGTAATCGGAAAGATTTAGGTATGGGATCCACAATTGCTGTCCCTCATGCTTTTAGTCGAAAATGCATTCATACAATTGGGTTTGATTCACTTCTTTCACCAACCTTAAGTCAAGTTAAAACAATTTTAGCAGGCTTTCATGTACAAAATGTCCATTCTGTCGACGTTGATAAATTGAATCGTGTTCGACCTGAAAAACACTTCTCTGAGGAAAGTTCCCTTTCATTAGCAACACAACAAATCATTGGCGATCATATAGAAGCAATTTCTTACCTCATCGAACAAAAAAGAGGTAAAGAGTGCTTTTAATTATACATCCTACCTACTAAATAATATATTATCTCATTTTTAATATATGACAGAATAAAAAAGATGGGTTGTAACCATCTTTTTTATTTTTAGATTAGATCAAAAGAAAAGTAGCAGGCAGGCTTTTCATTTCTGTATCTTTCTTAAGAAGTTTGAAAAGAGAGGCTTGTTAATGCAGAGTCAACACTTAAATCATCTTTTAGTGCAATTGAGAAACATGCAACTAATGGTAAAGTAATAACAATTGATCCACTAGGACTAATTACAATTGTAGGACTTGTCCCACATGTGCCCCCACAATCCACTTCTGCATCAATTCCACTACCAGGGGTAATTGTAATTTTAAGACACACATCTAAACAAACATTATTCGTAGTACATGCCATAACTCTCCCTCCTTTCTCTTAACAATATATGCAGTTTATCGAATTTAGACACGACTCTCCTACTAAATTTTATAAATCAGCTGCTATTTTCTTATCAGTTTTATATATGTTTAATTTATTATTAAACTAGATAAATTAATTAATAAATTCAGATCATCTTTTACTGAAATAGAAATACATGCGGTAAATGGTATGACATTAAAATTAGATGAAAATTCATAATTGCACCTTAGAGATATTTCTGCCCCAACATTTGGATAGACCTTAATTTCTAAATACATATTAAAACACCTTTTATTGATGTAAGAAAAGGTATTCCCTCCTTACTTGCATCTGATATTAAGTTATATAGAACTTATCGTTACTTCTTTATTTATTTTTTACTTGATATACTTAAAATAAGTTAAAATAAAAAAATAAAAACCTCTTCATGTATTTTAAGAAGTTTTTACTTTTCACTTACACCTGAACCAAAATGGTAACTTTTTTAAATTTTGTTTTCATTCCAATACTCAACTTATACTCTATCCGTTGCTATTCCACGCCTATTAATAATAGTAGCTTCCAAATTAAAATAAATCTTTAAAATCCCTATTCTTAAGTAAATAAGAAAGCCCTTCTACATGATCGCCGGTAATTCTCAATACAGCTGGTGGATGTCCTACTGTTGCAAAGTGCTCATTTGGACGAATACGATTTGGTTTCATTACATCTACAAAATGGGCACATTCGACTTTATACCCTTCTAATATTGCCTTTACTTGCGCAACACACGCTGTGTGAAGAGTGTCCCAGCCAATTCCCTCTAAACATTTTCTACTAATAGCATGGGGAACAGCAATTGTAGATCCCACTCCTAAATCTTTACGGTTACAAGCAATATTCAACATATATTTATATAAATTTACAATATATAGGGGAAATCTAAGATTTAAATTTAAATCGTTTAAAGCTATATCAACACCATCCGTAACAGCCTGTGTTAACGGATGAAGATCTTTTGCTGGAATAGCAAAATCAGCATCAATAAAGAGAAGTATATCCCCTGTGGCTTCTTGTGCACCAATTGCCCGTCCTACATCATGCCCTAATGCTTCTTGATAAACAATTACGGTTGCCCCTAATTGCTTAGCAATTACTTCTGTCCGATCTGTTGACCCATTAATGACAACAATTATTTCTTTCGGTTCAACTTTTCTTGCCTCAAGAATAACTTCTTTAATCGTCGCTTCTTCATTTTGTGCTGGTATAATAATTGATAACTGTTTCCCATTATAAATCGATGAATTCATACCCCATCCTTTATGAAAACTTGAATAATTCTTTTGTTTTTTTAGTTGCTCTATAATTTCTCTTTTTCTTCCTCCATCTGTATAGTTACCTCTAGCATTTTTTCGTTGTAACCAACTTTCCAAAGCTTTTATGTTCTCTTTAATCTCACATACTTGTAATTTAGTTAATTGATTTTTATAGAAAGAGGTTTTGTTTGCGGTTATATTATTCAAAGAGGTGTTAGTGATGGCTGACGAGGATTGTAGTCGCCACCCTTTCTCAATAAGGGTGATTTGGGAAAGAACTGGATTTTGCAAGGTGTCATATTCAATGTCTTCAATTGCTTTTTTAGTCATAGCATATGGCATAGATAACATCGAATCATATTTTAAATCCATACGCCCCAATACATCATTTACTATTTTTCTATACACCATAGCAATACTTGGCCATTCTACTCTCACCTTTTCAAAACATACGGAGTCTATGTTATTCAAGATTACATCCTGTTCCTTTTTCAGTAGTGGTTCTATAAATCGTTCTAATTCTACCGAAAAAATAACATCTTCTCCATTTAAAAATAAAATTACATCTCCATTAGCGATTTTCGCCCCATGAACTGGTACTTTCCATTTATTTTTCTCTTCAATAACAACAACGTTACTCTCAACAAATGTAGGTATGGATTGTATCGCACTCATTCTATCATCAGCTACAATGATAATTTCTAATGGTTTTATATGGTGCAATTTGTTTAAAATTTGATTCAATTTCGATTTTTCTTCTCCTAAAACTATAACGACTGACAGTGCCACTTCTTTTTGTTCTTTTTTTACAGTCTGATTAGGCTTTACTTTTTTTATATATTCAATTGTTTCACTCTTACCTACAGCTGCATGCCCTGCTTTTTTATCGAAATATAAGTCTATTACAATTTGATTTACTTCTGTATCTTTATCCAGTTGTTCTAATTCAAAAATGAATGGTATTAAATGATTTTGCACATCAAATTCACACGCGAAATTTTGCAAAAAATAAATATTCGGTACATATTTAATGTGATTAAAAAATTTCACAACATTAATTCTTTCGCCAAATTTCTCCTCAACTTCTTCTCTTGATAAACCTGGATAAGACAAATCGAAAACTAGATTTATTGGTACAGGTATCCATTTTAATAAATTTGTTTGAGGATTATTAATTAAAACTGTGGAGCCCTTAACGAATCCAGCTAAAATTAAAGACATAAACCCTCCCCCGGAACTGCCATAAAACAACACATTTTTCGAATCAATATTTAACTTTGTAAATAATATTTCTAAAATATTTGCTATATCTTGTAAGTAAAATCTATCTAACTCCCCTTGTCCCCAACCTAAAGATAATTTTCCAAGATATAATGTAGGATCATTATAATATATAACAGTATCTTCAAACTCTTCCATCCAAGAATGTCTATGAAAAATAGGTGGACCAATTGGCTGTTCTTGAAATCCACCTGCTCCGGATCCAAAAACAATAGTGTTAGAAGCACCCGGCTTAATACGAATTAAAAATTCATACGTTACTTTACCCCAATCAACCTTGAGTATAAATGGTTCTGTAGTTTGAAAATCCATTTGCCATAATTCTTCATATGAAATGTTAATTTTTTTGTATTGGTCTAACAGTTTAATCACCCTTTCCATCTATTTCAAGGTGTTCTATTAAGTAAGAGAGAGCTTCAACGTGATCACCAATTATTCTTAATACCGCTGGAGGATGTCCATTATGACTTACATTCTCCATTAAACGAATTCTATTCGGTTTTACAACATCAACGTAATGTACACATTCTACTCTATACCCTTGTAATATAGCTTTTACTTGTGCAAGACTAGGGCATAGTAAACTTTCCCAGCCTATTGCATCTAAACATGATCTACTCATAGCATGTGGAATCGCTACTAATGAGCCATTACTTAATTCTGGACGATTATATGCTAAATTAAGCATATACTTTACGACGTCTACAACATAAAACGGAGGATTTAACATCGGATTCAAATCATTTAATGCTATGTCTACACCAGCTGAAACTGCTTTTGTAAAGTGATGCAAATTACTTCCTGAAACACTAAAATCACCATCAATAAATAAAAGAATATCTCCTGTAGCTTCAAGCGCTCCAATAGCACGTCCAACATTATGACCAAGTCGTTCGTTATATTCAATAATAGTAGCACCAAGTCTTTTAGCAATATTGGCCGTTTGATCTGTTGAACCATTTACAACGACAATTATTTCTAGCGGTTCTATTTTTCTTGCCTCAAGTATTACTTGTTCTATAGTCTCTTCTTCATTTTGCACTGGTATAATGACAGATAGTTGTTTCCCGTCATAAATTGAAGAATGCATTCCCCAACCTCGATGATACGAAGGATACTGCTTGCTTTCACCTAATCTTTGAATAATATCTCTTCTTTTTCCTGCATCAGTAAACCCTACTCTTCTTCCCTTTTTCTCTATCCATTTAGAAATACCGATTAAATATTTTTCCACTTTCCCTTTTTCATTTTCTGATAATTCTTTTTTAAATAAATACCCTTCTTCTTCTAACATTTCATCTTCAGATAACGTTTTTATTGCATATTGATCGTTAATCCGCCAGCCTTGATTCACTATGTTCATATGAGCTAGAACGATATCTTTTATATAACCAAAGCCGATATTTACCACTACTTCTTTCGTAAGTGCATATGGTAATGAAAATATTGAATTGCTTTTTAAATCTGGTCGACATAAAATTTCATTTAACATTTTTCTCCAAACAATATCCATATTTGGACATTTACCAACTTCGATAAATTTATCTATTTTGTTTAATACTACATCAGCCTGATTTGTAATGACTGGCTCAATAAAATTCTTCATTTCATTTGAAGATAATAAAGAATTACTATCTACAAATAACAATACATCTCCTTTTGCTGCCTTTACAGAAGCTTCATACCCATCATAATACGTACTATATTTATCCATCAAAACAATATGGCATTTATGTTTCTTTGCTATTTCATACAAATTACTTCTATCGTTAGGAACTAAAATTATAATTTCAAGAGGATTTAGCTTCCATATAGATTGAATTGATTCTTCTAATATTTGCGTTCTTTCACTATACAAAATAATAACCGTTAACGATTTCACTACACTCCCCCTTTGCACATCATGTGACATAAAATATTAATACCATTTCCTATGAATTTGCTACTTTATTAACATATTCAACAGTGAATTATACTGTGTAAAAACAACCGTCTATTTTTGAAAATATAAGTTCTACACTCGCTTCCTTCCTCTTATCATTGTGTGTTACAACAATCCCCATTTAAAAACAAAAAAAGCCCTAATTTCTTTAGGACTCTTTTAAACTAATTTATCAATATTATTAATTTTACATACTACCTTTTTCCATGTTATACCGCGATCTTTTGTATTAAATATTTCTTTTTTATTACACGCCCAACCTTTACGCCGATTAAAAAAATGCAAACAAAATACATTTTTTAACAATGGATTACTTGATACTTTGATCCATTTTGATTCTTTTTTTATTATTTGATACACACTTCCATTTTCACTATTTATAACCCAGCCATAATAGGAACTAAAAAACGAAACAGCCACTTTACTAGTATTTATTGTTTTATTTGAAATATGCCACGAATTCCCCTTATCAAATGAGTAATTCATTAAAAATTTGTCATCATTAATTTTAGTTGGTATTACTAATAGGTTATTTTTATAGATTGCTTTATAAGCCATAGCAGTCCCAGTATTAATTCCTTCAAGACTTGGAATATCTTTTATAGCTTGCCAACTTTCCCCACCATTTATTGTTTTAAATACCGTTGATGTTTCATATTGTTTTTGTAATGAAATAAATCCGACTAAATCGTTTATAAATGTTATCCCTGAAATACTATCACTAATACTTATATTTTTTATTACTTTCCAAGCTTTCCCTTTCATTTTCAAATAGTATAAATTATGTTCAAATTTATTTGATGCAAGCTTTCTAGATAATACAATCCATATACTATCCATATTCGTAGCATGCAATTGCACTTGAACATCAGTCGATTTCTCCCAATCTTCTTCAACCGGTAAAATAAACTCACTCCATCTTTCCCCTCTATTAACTGTATAAAATATAGCTGGCAATAAATTGTCATTCGTTTTTGTTAAACCATATGCCCAAGAGCTTCGAGCATTTATTGGATATACAAATAATACAATTGAATTTAGAGGATTAACAACATCCCATTCTACTCCTCCGTTTCGAGTATATAAGATGGCTTGCTTTTTATTTGCATATTGAATACCAGCCCAACCATATTTATCCGTTCTCATTTGTAAAGAAGTAAATTGAATATCATTATTTTCCAATATATCACCTCATTCTTATTTTATATATATTCGTATGCTATTATTTTCAAAACGTTCTATCACTCGTTGTTAGTACCACTCGTTGTTAGTACCACTCGTTTTATCTACTATCTTTATATTTACTTTCTCTTTTCTTCAACAGTAAAATATCATTCAATCATGTATCAAATATAATGAAATTCCTTCTATTTTTTTCGTTATCATTTACCAACAACTGTATTTTACAAAATTCAACTATAAAAAATGCACCCCAATTGTAAAACTATTTTTAACAATTAGAGTGCGCTTTATATAAAATTTAGCTTTTAACTTTTAAGCACTTACTACAGCAGCAACTTTATCCATACAAGAAATAAATTGAGTAATAAATGCATCAATTTCTTCTTTTTTAATTATATATGGAGGAAGTAAACGGATGATGTTCCCTTGTGTAACATCAACTAACATCCCTTTCTCCATTAGCTCTACCTGTAATTTCTTTACATTTTCATTCGTATCATTCAAACTAATTCCAAACATCATACCAGCATGGCGTACTTCCTGAATATAATAAGAATTTTCTTTCTGAATTTCTTGCAATTTATCATTTAGATAGTGTGACGTTTCATACGCTTCTTGCATTAAACCATCGTCAATCAATGTGTTTAATACCGTTAACCCTAAAGCCGTTCCCATTGAAGAATGAGCAAACGTTGTGCCGTGATCTCCTGGTGCAAATACATCACATAACTTTTCACCTACAATAATTCCGCCAAGCGGTATCCCGCCTCCTGCTCCCTTACCAATTTGAATAATATCCGGAGTAATATTGAAATTTTGATAAGCAAATAGTTTACCAGTTCTCCCCATACCACTTTGAACTTCATCAACGATAAGAATAACATTATATTTATCACATAAGTTTTGAACACCATGTAAATATTCACTTGATAAAGGGTATATCCCCCCGCTTCCTAATACAGGCTCTAGCATAATCGCAATTGGATTTTCTTTAACGATTGTTTCTTCTAATTGCTCTATATTCTCGCGCTCTACTTCATATACAGGAATCGATGTTTTAGGGAAATTTTGATATACACTTTCTTGTCTCGTGAAATGAAGTGCCCCTAACGTCCGCCCGTGGAAACTATTCTTCAGCACTACGATTCCTTCACGTTCTTCATGCGTATTAGCTCTATATTTATCAATTAATTTCAACGTTGTTTCTGTCGCTTCCGTACCAGAGTTTGTAAAAAAGACTTTTCCGTTTTTTAAAGAACAATCAACTAATTTCTTTGCATATTCAATCGCAACTGGATTTAAAAAATGAAATGGAAGATGCAATGATTTCGTAACTTGTTCCATTGTCGTTTGCACGATTTTCGGATGGTTATACCCTAATACGTTCACTCCGACACCAGAAAATAAGTCTACATACTCTTTACCATCCACATCATAAAGCTTGCACCCTTCTCCTCTTTCTATCGCAACCTTCGTACGACAGTAAGTAGGCATCATATATTCTTTATCTAATTGAAACCAATCCGACATTTTAAATTCCTCCTAGTTATTTTCCCTGTTTATTTCTGTTCATTCTCTATAAAGTCATGTATAAATTCATTTTTAAGATTGAAATTTTAATTGTTATTTTCTTCCCGATATTCATTTTTCCATAATTTCTTCTATTTCAACAGGTCCACTACATACACGTTTTTTTCATCTAGCGGTCTGTTACTAGTTTGGACTTTGCGTGTCATACATAATCAAGGCTATGAAATCATATTTAGTAACAATGGACAAAAAAGATTTGGAGGCTATATAGATGGATGAAAACTATGGTAAACAGGGGCAATCTTTACTAGGGAATGACTTTAATGAAAATAGAGAACGTACTGAACAAGCTATACTTCACTCACAAACAGTTGGTTCACGTGGACCTGTTCTAAAGCAAGATAGTGTACTTCACGAGACGCTACAAGAATTTATTCACGAAAAAATTTTAGAAAGACCTGTTCATGTAAAAGGATTTGGTGCGTTCGGTTATTTTCAAACGATCTATCCAATGTCTGAACATACTAAACTACGTTTTTTACAACATTCTAATGCGAGAGTTCCTGTTATGGTGCGATTTTCATTAGCCGTTAGTACGAAAGGAACACCTGACACTTCTAGAAATGTACGCGGTTTTTCTACAAAGTTTTATACAGAAGAAGGCATTTTCGATCTTTTATGTAATCACATCCCTGTCTTTTCCGTTCGTGATCCGATGCGTTTCCCTGAAACGATTCAAGCGTTGTTACCTTCACCTATAAATAACTTAATAGACCCGAATAGATTTTGGAGCTTTGTCGCTAGAGCGCCTGAATCCATTCATTTCGTTGTCCATTTATATTCTGATGCTGGTACGGCCAAAAGTCTTCGCCACATCCCAGGACATAGTGTTAATACATATGTATGGAGAAATGCAGAAGGTAATCGAAAGTATGTAAAGTATCATTGGTACCCCTTTGAAGGTGTACAATACATTACTAGTGAGGAAGCGAATAAACTGGCTGCTGAAAACCCTGATTATAGCGGGAAAGATTTATATGATGCAATTGCAAATGGTAAACCAGTAGAATACGGTTTATATGTCCAGCTCATGGATCCGAAAGATGAAGCACATCTTTCTTATGACCCTTTAGATGATACAAAAGTATGGGATGAAAAGAAGTATCCTCTTATACCAGTAGGCAAAATGGTATTAAATAAAAATCCTGAAAATTATATGGAGCAAGTAGAAAAAGTCGCCTTCTCCCCTTCTAATTTACTAGACGGTGCAGAACTATCAGATGATAAAATGCTGCAAGGGCGTGCTAACATTTACAGTGATTCTCAAAGAAGAAGAATTGGTTCCGAATTTCGCAAATTGGCGATTAACAAACAGCAAAATTGGACACCTGCTAATCAAATAACGAGCGGTGACGGAAGATACGTTGAAGGTAAACTTGAAAGAACTTCTATTACGAAACAGGATGACTTTACGCAGCCTACTGAATTTTATACGAAGTTAAAACCTATAGAAAAAGAACATCTTGCTAAAAACTTAGCTAGTGATTTGAAAGTTATCTCTGATGATATTAGAAAGGTCGTTTTAGGATATTTTCATAAAGTGTCTGCCGAGTTGGTAAAGAGGATTGAAAGTGCGCTGCAAAAGCTTTAAGTATATAAAAAAACGTCATTTTAAAAATAAATAATGACGTTTTTTTATGGCGAAATTACTAGTAATTTCTACCGCTTCATTTACAATTATTAATGAATTTTTTCGCACCCAAAATTAAGTTATTTCATTTTACATTATGGTACTCATTTCTCTTTTTCAAATAATCTTTTTCACATTTTAACGGCTTGAATTTCACTTTTTTCCCTTTCTTCTTTTTCGTTTCTATAACGATCCATTCCCCTTTTTCAACATCTAGGTTTAAGTGTTTCATTACATTGATATTATCTTTTTCTTTATAAAGTAAAAATGCTTCTTGCGCACTCACAAATAAACTAGGCTGCTCACTAAATCCACCACTATCATAAATTTTAGTTAGCGAATTATAATAAGAGTCATTTTCCTTTCCACCATACATCAAATGGGCAGCCTCCAGATCTCTTTTACTTACTTCCCAAAAACTATGTTCATCAATATTTAAATTAAATGTGGATTTAATGTCACTTATTCTATTTTTCACATGCTTGTCATCTCGAATTTTCCTTTTTTCAAGACAATCAGAAGATAGCTCTGGTGCATCTGTTTGAGAATGTACAACTTGTTGAATAGATACACATAATATAAATACACTTAAAATATACAATATTTTTTTCATACTTACGTTTCACCTCAAGTAATTTAGATACTATATTATTTGAGGCTCACAATA
Organism: Bacillus cereus group sp. N14; assembly: GCF_016483555.1. Lineage (NCBI taxonomy): Bacteria > Bacillati > Bacillota > Bacilli > Caryophanales > Bacillaceae > Bacillus > Bacillus cereus group sp. N14. The sequence goes on along the minus strand of NZ_JAEHBQ010000003.1, from coordinate 125,818 downwards.
TTCTTATGCTAACAATGTGAAAGGCCCTATAAATTGGACTTTTATAGGGCCTTTCATATTAACATTGCTTTATCAAATTCACTGGTGAAGCAATTACCTTACTACTTTTTACGTCATATAGTCCTATAGGTGTTACCCGTATAAAAGGCAGGTGCGTCGCAGAAAAGAATAAAATGGTAAATGCTGGATCGTCATACACGTAACCACGCTCTTTTAGTAATTTCACCAACTGTTTCTCTTCCTGTATTAATTTATTCATTTTTAAATTAGACATCATCCCGAGCAATGGTAATGCGATTTCGTGTAATACTTCATTCTTTTCAGCTATTACCATTCCCCCGCCAAGCTCTTTTACTCTATGAAAAGCTGTAAGCATATCTTCTTTATTCTTACCAATAAGAATGATGTCACCGGTACCAGAATAAGAGCTAGCAAGACCACCTAGTTCTTTCGCAAACCCCTTTACAACTGTATTCACTCGCCAAGTACCATCACGAGCAATCATCATAAGAAAACACTCATCATGATCTAAAGAAAGTTCATCACGGTTTAAATCAATTTCAGTCGTGTATGGTTTAGTTATAACGTTATTTAATAATTGTATACCCACTTTTTGAGAAAAAATCATATCCTCTTTTTCTATAGACCAGTTTAATAATAATGGAGTTACTTTGAATTTACTCCAGTCTATTTGTAATGATTCATTTTTGTTTATTCCGTCAAGCTTCACCCATTTCCCTTTTGCAATTACGCTTATTGGAACTGGGTTTTCTTTACTTTCCAAAATATTAATATTAGCAATTCTACCTGTCGCAATTGAACCATGTATATGTTCCATATTATAATAACGAGCGATATTATAGCTTGCCATATGATAAGCATCTATTATAGGCACTCCTTGTTTTATCGCGGTAGCTATCATTACGTTTGTCATTCCACTTTCATAAAACGAAGGATGTGAGCCGTCTGTAGTAAGAATGAATCTATCAAACTGCTTTACTCCTAGTTCCAACAATTCTTTCAGTAAAACTTCTAAATCTGGACGAATTGAAGAATTCCTAAGGGAAACAGTGTAACCTTGCATAAGACGGGTGAAAGCTTCCTGCCCTGTCATCGCTTCATGATCACAATCTGTACCTAGCAGTTTTAATTTCGCTAAAGTTGTTTCAGATGCTCCTGGAAAATGTCCTTCTACTTTTTTATGTAATCGTTTCGTTTCCTGCACCCAATGTAACATTTCATCATCGCCATGTAATAACTTTGGCCACGCTGTTAGCTCGCCGCCTTGAAGAACTGCTTTATGCTTAAGCCACTCTATTATTTCTTCACGATTAAATAAAGATTCCCCGTTTTGCAATTCAGTTTGTCCATCAAAACGACACCACCAATACATACTTGCTGGAATCTTTTCAAATTCATCTAATAAACGAAATGCTTCTTCACGTTGTAATGTGAAAAATAAAGTTAAATTATCATTAATGAAAGTCGTTGTCCCAAATTGCATCGCATGATTCGCTAAAGTCTCTGGATTATATAATTGATATGGATGTGCATGCGGTTCTATGTAACTAGGAACTACATACTTTCCATCACAATCAATGACTTCACATTCATGTAGTTGCGCTGGTAGTTTTTCTCCTACATATACAATGCGGTCATCATAGATCCAAATATTTGCTTGCACCCACTCGCGCATATAGGAATTTAAGTATGTTGCATTCTTTAATAAAATGTGCGGACTTCTTTTGCCGTCTATTACTTCAACATGTTCTCGTAATTGTGTGTTACTCCATCTAAACTGATTTTCTCCCAATGTATTTCACTCCAAATCAATTTACTTTTATTTATTAAAATAAAAACAATTAACAAACTAAAGTATTTTCCATTCATAACTCCCCTGTATAACCCCTATACCCTTCATTATATGGAACGATTGCAAAAATAACAATTTTCAAAATTCAAAACATACTTCTTTGATTCTCAATAAAAAAGGATGTCGTGTAACCGACATCCTTTTTTATACTAAACTATACGATTGAAATACACTTGATGTCATACTAGGAATGCTAATACTGTCCTTTACAGCAGGAGCCTATTCGCATTCTATTCATCTATTTCTTAAATTCAATTTGCATCATTTTATTAAACTGTGTACCAATATCAATCACACCTAAAGAATTAGTACTGACAGCCAATGTATGTTTGCCACCCATTACTCCACCAGCAAAAGTAGTAAATCCAGGAATTCCTCCTGTATGCCCCCAAACTGAAGCACCGTTTGGAAGTTTAGTTTCATAGATTCCAAGACCATATCCATGACCAATGTCTTCTCTTTCTGTAGGAACTGTTGTCATCATTTCTTTTAGCTGAGTTTCCTTTAGTAACTTGCCACCAAGTAAAGATGAAAAGAACTTATTTAAATCGTCCGCATCTGAAATCATATCTCCCGCTGAATTAGCTAAACTCGGATTATAATACGTCATGTCTTTCAATTCACTTGTTTCGTCAATTTTCATATACCCTCGAGCATGATTCTTTCCTGGGATGACGGGTGAATTACCTGGTAAAAACGTATTTGATAGGTCCAAAGGCTCAATAATGCGCTTTTCGATTTCTTCTGCGTAACTATTACCAGTTATTTTTTCAATAAGCATTCCTAGTATTACGTATCCTGTGTTTGAATACGACCAACCTTTACCTGGCGAAAAATCTGGTGGTAGAGCAAGTCCTATTTTCACTATTTCTTCTGCTGTATACGTTTTTTTCGAATTCATAATGTTAGCGTCTTTTGACTTTAAATATTCAGCTATACCACTCGTATGGTTCAAAAGTTGACGTATCGTAATTTGATTCCCATCATACCCATTTCCTTGAATGAGACCCGGTAGCCACTTTTCAATTGGATCGTCAAGTTCCACACGATTTTCTCCTACTAATTGAAGAACAGTCGTAGCAGTAAAAGTTTTCGTCACACTACCAATCCGAAAACGATAATCCGATTTCATCGATTTCTTTGTACTTAAATCCGCCACGCCAGCAGTGTAGCTACTAGTTTTTCCGTTTTTAAAAGCCTTAGCTAATATACCTGGTGTTCCAAGCTGTACCGTTTCCTGCATTACTTGTTTCCAACCATTCCGATTCTTTTGATGATTTGCTTCTGACGAATTAGAAATATTTTGAGTAGACTCTGCTTTCACAGTAAAACCTGGTGTGAATAGAGTAGTACTCGCTATTAACACTGCCAAACTTCCTAACTTTATTGAAGTACATTTTTTCATAAGGTTCTCTCCTCTTTTAAAATCGTATTGATTCAAGTTATACCTTAATCCTAAATGATAAAACTTTCTTTTTTCTTATCCATTCCTTACGAAATACTTACTTTCAAAATTAGACGACCAAATGGGAAAAAGTAATGTATGAAAATAAAAAAGAACGTGTTTTCAATTTATGAAAACACGTTCTCTTACATACTTAAAACCCTATATCAACTTTTTAGTTTATTCACCTTTACCATCCTGCACTAGCGTTCATACCATTTCCGATAATAGAAAGTAATAGTGGCCATAATACTGGTCCTAACGTAAGCAGTACATTTAGAAGTATAAGTATTCTATATACACCGGTGAAATTATGATTTTTACGATTAACAAATACGAGACTGACTAACGATATTATGGTTGTTAAAAATAAAACTAACATTACCAACCAATACCACACCATTAAACTGAGACTCCATGGTGTTAATAGCTCGTGTATGATACAAAATGAGATTCCTAATACAGCAAAACTAAAGCTAGTCACCGCTGTTTTTATAAGCCACTTACTTATTTTTTTATCGTATGTATTTTTACAATATAAATCTATTAAAGTGAATAAAGATAAATATGCCATTAATACGCCTATCCAAGACAATAACCAGTCTCCGTCCCCTTTGAATAATAAGAACAGTAACCAACACATACCTACTGCTGAAAAAACAAAGGAAATAAGTATGCTTTTTAATACCGATTTCATTACACATTCACACCCTTAAAAAACTTAAAAATTAATTATAATTTATAAAAATTAAGTATAGGTTAACATGTAATGAAGTATAAGTAAATAAAGTTAATTTTGTTTTCCTATTTGAAGACGGTTTCATATAAGAAAATAATTCATGTTAATCAAATTTACGTATAAAAAAAGAAAAGGTGGATATTTATATATCCACCTTCCCATCTCCCTCTACCCACTTCATTATTTTTTCCACATCTAAATCCGTATACGTCTTTTCACCATAACGAACAGACTCATATAACGAAGTAATATTTCTCGTTCTACTAATTCTTTTTAACCACTGTTGCATCGTTTCATAGGACCTTCTCTGTTCATGAAATGGTAATGTTCTTTCCCATTCAACTAACGTTTTTCTTATCGTATCTGTCGGTAACGACTGTTCTAACTGATGAATGACTTTCTTGTTATTTTCGGTTCTTACCGTATTTTCTTTTGTTACCGATTTTTTCTCCTGTTCTATTTCTGGTTTCGTTAACTTTTTCCTAACGGATTTATAAAGAAAATATATAATTACCCCTGCAATAACTACATAAAAAACTATACTAATCCATGAATTTGAAAGCACAGAAAGCACATCACTCCATGAATTCTCCCGTTTGAAAAGCGGGATTTTCCTATCTATTTTCGTTCTTGTATCTACAACTCCTGTTTCTTCATCTATAATTCTTTCAGGCTCATCAAACTGTTCGTTTATACTAGTAAAATCATAATTTCTTTCCAACATTGTCTCCGTCTTATTAAAAAAACGTTCTTTTACTATGTCTTGCAAATGCACCACACCTTGTGATAACGTTATCGCACTAACCGTAAAGAAAAGTAGCATTAAAACTCTAACACTCCATAACTTCACTTTCATATGCCGCGCTTTATTAACCATGACATAAGCCCCTTCTTATTCTTTAATTACAATCCATTTATTCGTTCTACTGTATTTCTTTGGTGAAGTACCAATAATTAAAGGAACCGCATCCAGTTTCTTTCGACGAAAGCCTGCTGTGTAAAAATAAGAAGAAGATACTGGCGTGTCCTGATTCGATATTGAGGCAAGTACCTTTAATACATTTTGCAAATGTTTCCGATTATCCCCATTTTTTATATGTAGCAAACCGTTATCTTTTACACTATTGATCCATACTTCAAATGAACAGTTTTGCATGAGCAGTTGTTTACATATGCCTGCCGTTAATTCAATTAATTCTTCTGTATCATTTCGCAAAGAAACACCACTTTTATTTTGCAAGTTGAGATAAATCGCATATTTATCTGATTGTGTTCGCTCGTACTTTTTCGCAGTTATCGTCCCTGTTTTCGCTGTTGCACTCCAGTGGATGGAACGAAAATCTTCATTTTCATAAGACTTCACTCCCATTACTTTCGTTTCATCATATAGCGGTGAAGACATCGCTTTTCGAAATCCCCGTGACCATTCTTGTAATTCAGGAACTTGCATTTTCGGAACAGCTGGTAAGACTAAATAGGAGGGCGTATCAACTTGTTTATATGTTATATGGTTCGTTATGAATCCAAAGAGATCAGTAATAACAATTTCAACTTCTTCCCATTTCGCAATTCCTCTTTTTAACGCTACAGCTTGTAAATCAAATGAAACTGACTCTCTTCCTTTTAAATTAAAATTCATATAATAATTTGAACCTGTACTATAATTTTTATTTATTTCATCATGATTCCAAGTTAGCTTATTTTCACATTTAAATCGAAATACGATATTAAGAATAGGAAATATCGACTTGTTTGAAATTTTAATTTTACATGTATTCGTTTCACCTATAAAAACGTTTGAATTCCCCTGACTGTATTCCCATTCAACACGAGATACTTTACGCATGTATACATGCATCGCACCTATTAAAATTACATACAAAAATACGAGAGATAAAAACAATAGATTACTTGAAAATACACTTAAAATAACGGCTACAACTGACATAACTCCCATTACGAAAGGCTCCGCTAAAGGTGTATACACAAGCTGTTGATTCATCGTACATTCTCCACTGGCACACTAATCGTATGAAGAATTTCTTTCATGATTTGTTCTTTCGTCGTTTTCATCTCTCCCTCAATCGTTAACGTTAAACGATGAGCGCAAACGAATGCAGCTAGTAGTTTTATATCATCTGGCGTACAATAATCTCTTTCATTTAATATTGCCCGTGCTTGAATCGCTCTCATAAATGCCAACGTCCCCCGCGGACTTACTCCAATTTCAATTAGCTCATGCTTACGAGTTGCTTCAATGATTTCAAGGAGATAATCTTGCACATCATTTGTTACTAGCACATCCCTTGCGCGTTTTTGCATCATAATAATTTCTTCACCTGAAATAATAGAATGTAACGTATCTAGCGGATCATTCTTTTGAAAACGATTCATCATTTCCTTTTCTGCTTCCCTCGTAGGATAACCTTGTCGAATCGTAAGTAAAAATCGGTCTAATTGAGCATCAGGTAAAGGAAATGTACCTGCTGATTCGAGTGGATTTTGCGTTGCAATAACTAAAAAAGGTTCTGGTAATGAATGTGTCTGTTTCGCAATCGTAACTGTACGTTCTTCCATAACTTCAAGTAACGAAGATTGTGTTCTCGGTACAGCTCGATTAATTTCATCGACTAATACTATATTTGCAAAAATAGGTCCTAATCTCGTTTTAAAATCCGATTCCTTTACATTAAAATATTCAAGACCAATAACATCTCCAGGCAAAGTATCCGCTGTAAATTGTATTCTTTGAAATTTAGCGTCCACACTTTTCGCTAAACTTTTCGCTAATGTTGTTTTTCCCGTCCCAGGTACATCTTCTAATAAAATATGCCCTTTTGCTATAAGGGCTATAGCTGCAAGTTCAATCGATTCATCTTTTCCTATAATAACCTTCGAGATATTGTTAGTAATTTTCTTTAATGTACTCATACAGTATCTACCACCTTTTTATTATCCGAAAATTAAGAATATATTTTTTCCAAATTATAACATGTAATTCAAATATGAAATAGAGCAAAAAGGAAACTTATATTTTTTCTTCACTGCATGTAAAAAAAGCACCTATTGTCTTCCGTTGACAATGAAGTGCTTAACTCACGTAATTTTCATATTGGGCATTTGACACCTTATATACATTCACTATCTTTCCTCTCTGCACAAATGAATATAATGACCAAAATCAGGAAACACATCCCAGTGATTTTCAAGATTATCATCACCCTCTCGTTCCTCAACTAATCCTCTATTCACATCCACCTTTTCCATTACTGTATAACCATTTTCGCGGAAATTGAAAATCATGCTAGTTTTTTCTTTTTCATTCGTATCATTATATTCCCAATACATAGCTGTTCTTAAGAAAATTCTATTATCATTTATAACTTCAAAATCATAATTTAAATACTTACGAACTAAGTCATCATAAAACCCAACTAAAACCCAATCTTTTGTAACATTAATAACATACTTAATCCTTTCACCTTCAGTTAACACGGCCGTATATGGTTCGTGATTTTGATGACACAAGTATGCTTTACATGCATCAATTATATTCCAAGGTTTCTTTCTAATATCTGACCATTCGTCACAATAATAAATTTTCAAAGTTAATAATCCCTACCTTCTATACCTCTTAAAAACATACCTATTTTCTAGTTTTTTCATCTGGTTGTTGCATTCACACAAAGTAATAATGTTTTGAGCATATGAATCACTTATGTATAATAATTTACAGTATCGTATTACTTACTACTTTCAATTGTGGGTTTTACTATACACATTACTTATTTCACTTTTAAAATCATCATACATTAAAAATGCCTCTTTTAATATTTCCTCTAACTCCATATAGTTTCGATATACTGGTGTTTTTATTCTTTCACTTGCATTCATCAATAACCTTGAATAAACACTCCAAGGACTACCTAGTCTTACTTCATTATTATGATAGACAACCCATACAAACACTGTCATTCCATGTTCTAAATTTATATGAAACCATACCATATAATTTGGAGAATAATCTAGAACACCTACCTTAAAAAATTTCTCCTTCTTATCAAAAGTTGCTACATATCCCAACCTTATAAATATTTCATTTACCTTTTCCATATCATAATCCTCAAGTCTATCATTTAAATCATTAAGATTTGATCTAAAGTTACCAGACAATTTTTTATATCTATCTATAAATTTAATTTTTTTCAGAACTTCTTTAATTTCAGGTTTCATTTCAACATTCATTTTCTAACCCTCCATGAAACTTTTCCATTATATTCACTTCATTTATTTTCTATTTCACTCCAAATATCAACATCACATTCATTTAAAATCGCTTTAATTTTGTCCTTCTCAAATACTACTAAATACTCATACGGTAAAGCTAGCACTTGAATAATTGCAGGTTTCATTTTTAATAATTCGTAGGCGTATATGATTTCCAATTCTCCTGATACTTCTTCATTGATAGGACCTATATACCAACCTGAATCACCTTCATCACAACCACTAGATCTTTGTAAATACACCTCTTCTTGTTGCAACACATTTTTCGCTATCACAATCTTATCGTTAAATTTTATTAATTCTCCCTCTATATTTAATCGACGTAAGCAATGCGATTGCTCTAGTTGTATCCATAATGCAATCGTTAAATCTTCCGTCGTATCTATAAAAGGGTTTCTAGTATAATCCCGGGTGATAATTTGATAATAATCTTCATACTTATATAAACTATAAACAGACCATCCAATTTGTATTGAAAATCTATCTGCTAATTTATCTTTTACATTAGATAATAAATTAAATAAAGTTTCTACATGAAGACTTAATGGTTCTTCTACTTTAGCTTTTATATTTTTATTACCTATATTTTTGATTATTGTTTTCAAATCAATATTCTCCACTTCTATTGAATTTCCTCACTCAACCTGCATTCCTCAACTTGCCTTATATAGACTTTCGTTATTAACACCAATAAAATTTCTAATATTAAAACTCTTCTTCCCATACTTCTTTTGCATCTATTAACCTTTGTGATAAAAATTCATAAAAGTTCTTTGCTGTACTATAGTCATCAAGTCCGCCTTGTCTATTCCAGGCAATTATTGGACACTCATTATTTTCCATATGACTCATATCTAAACAATACGCATATTCTCCAGCATCTTCAATAACTACTAAATTGTCACTCATTTCTAAACCTCTATAGTCCTCCGTTACAATAACAACTGAAGCTATATTTGACTTACCAATCCCTAATATATCAACACCAAATAACCCGCCGGAACCATATGTATTTAAAAACCACTTATAGCTATCTGGTAATTCTACACTCAGCCTGTATTGAACAGCATAAATTTGACTTTCATTTACTCCGCCTGTAAAGTCGTCTATTTCCTCATGTTCTTTAATAAAATTTGTTAATTCCTCTTTATTCATTAACTACTACTCCTTATTTTGCAGCTTCTATTTATATTCTCATTATAAAAATGCTTTTCCTTAGCTTCACGTAATCATTTCACTGCACACAAAAACTCATAACAATATATGTATACCTTTTCAAATATCGTTTTTCTTTTATATCACATCAAAGTTTATCTATAACCTTCTCTCCTTCATCATAAGCATCTCCAAGTGGTTTAAAATTTCTTTTTAGCCAATACCAATATTGCCCTTGATTGTTAATGAGGTTTATAAGTAAATCAGTAAAAGAATTTGCGATAATTTGTGCCTCTCCAACTATACCGTGCCGATCGAAGAAACTATCATAACATCTACCTAATCTCTCTTCACTTAAATCCATCGTTACATACCCATCCATACAATCTTTACCTATAATATACCAATTTGATGAAATATCATCCGCACATAACTCTCCTATAATTATAGGATTAGCTAAAACAAATTCCTCTGGCGCCACAATATGAATAGCGTATTCCTCATTTTCAAATAAAACAAGTCCTCCACAAAGACTATAAAACTCTTTCAGATCACTTGGAAGCACATGCTTATCCTTATCAAATTTAGGTAATCTTGTAGGCCCATGAACCCGACAATTTGGTAATGTTTTTATTATTTCAATTAACTGTTTCATATTATATTTATACCTTCCTTCCATTTATTTCTTTATTTAATCATTTCAAAATTAATTCACACATATTCTTCTGCTACCCTCCAGTTCTTAAAACAGTAGTATGTAGGTCACAATTTTTAAAAAAGGTTTTTACTTTCTTCTCATTAATTCTATTCCACGATTTCTTTTGTAGATTAGACCACTTATCGTAATAATAAATTCCCATTATGTTATACACCTTTCCTTTAATATCACGAATAATACACCCTTGTTCATTAGCCTCGTCAATATTTTTTTGAGGAACTATTTTTGTATACAGGTATTTCAAAATTTAATTCTCTCTTTAGCTGATTACCTTTTAAAGCCAATATTTCTTCTCTATTGTAATCAACCATTGCCAAGAAATACTCTTCAAAATTCTCAAATCTGTCTATTTCCTCTCCTGCAAACCAAATTATCTCACCTGGTTTACGTGAATTTGATAAACATAAAACAAATAAGTCCTTATCAAATTCAGCGACCGCTATTGGTAATAGCTCCTGTCTTAAAACATCACTTTCTTTTAAAACATCGTCATCAATAACTGTTAATAACATTTGAGCGTGATCCATTATAGCTGATTTCTTCAGCTGTTCAATGCTAAATAAGTCCACAGTTTGATAAATACCTTTCCAACCATTGGCATGTTGTAGAAAATCTCGATATATTAAATCCAGTTTATAACCCAATTCTTGTTCAAGAGCATACACATACTCTTCACTTGCTCCTACTTCAGGAAAGTGATGTGGCCATATTTTCTCTACATCTTGTTTCATTAAATCTTGCTTCACTAAAGCTAAAGTTGTTATCTTTTCTTTCCAATTAATCACCTAGTAGTCCTCCTCTACATATTTAAGTTCATTAGGTTATAACCCATTATTTATCTATTAACCTGTCCATAAAGATTTAACCAACTCTGATGATTCAGTTTTCCCATCTAAGTTGTATTAAAGACAAGACTATTATGCTCTTTATATGATTTTTCGTTTTCCGGAAAATTTTCAACACTCTACTTAAATCACATAGCCGTATGTAAATACAAAAATAGTGACAGTCGGATTCCCAAAACTACCACTATTTATAACCTCTTTTATTTATTGAATTCTATATGTTTTTGATGTACTGGTTATTGAATTTCTTCTACTTCGACAACCTCTATCTTCACTTCATACATATTTGGGATATTTATTTCTTTCGGTACCCATGCATAATAATTTTGATCATTCTCTAATATAAATTGAATTAACTTTATTTCTGATCCATTCCAGAAATTTTTAAGATTATCAATGTAGTCCTCTAAATCCTCTTTATAGTCCAGTTGTAATATATAATCTCTTACTGTAAGGGCAAACACAATTAAACTTCCTAATAGATCCTTTTGCTCATTTTCTTCTTCATATTCTTGTGGTAAAAACCACACTTGACCTATTCCTATTGTTTTTTTGTATTTTTCATAAAAACTACTATCGTCCATATTCTCATAATCATGTATTAATTCATCGACCAATGAATGCCATTTTGGCGGAATAATATTTTCCAATGCAGGATTATGTTCAATTCCTTCTACTATTTCCTCTATTTCTTCTGTCTCATCTTCATAGTGATATTCACTTAAGTCTATATACTTAAATTTTATTTCATTTTTATAATGTGCCAAATCATATGGATAATGATTATTATCTTTTAAACTTGTATCATCAAGTTCCAAAATTTTCACAAGCGCTGCCGTTTCAAAGCTCCAATATCCTACATATCCAGGTTCTTTATGCGCGTTTTTCCACTCATAATCATAATGGCCTTTAAACCATTCTTTCTCCATATACGTTTGTAATCTTTTAGACGCTTCTTTTTTATCTGTTTGTGCAAGTTCTATAATCTCTCTCGTTTTTGCATATGGATTGTCTTTATAATATCTATTCGTTATGTTTGTGTATCCGATATCACTAGCACATAAGAGAAAATCAATTACTGCGTCGTTCATATTTTTTTATCAACTATCTTTTTTAATCTTTCTATATTTTTTTTATCCGTTTCTAATAGAATTCCTAAGGAAATCATCCATAGCATATATATATATCCAACATTGTTAGTACCTGTTTGCTCTAAATCATCCAATGCATTATAAAAATATGCTTCCATTGTACTTATGTCTTCTCCTAAAGAATACATGGCCCTAATATCGTTCATCTCATGTATAAAATTCGACAAATAATTTTCTAATATAATACTTTTGTTATCATTAGGATATCTTTGAATACCATTTTTTTCATCTTCTTCTAAACTTTTAATCTCTTCTCTATTTTCTTCAATAAACTCTTTATGATACTCTATTCCCCTTTTACATTTTTCTTCTATACATAATTGATTTCTCATTCTATTTGATTCCTCCTAGCTTCTAAATTATGGCCATTCTCCAATAATATTTCCCTTTACATCTATCCTAAATGTTTTCACATTTCCACTACTATCAGGTTTATTATCTTGCAGTACAGTTTAACATTTACTTTCCAATTTCCAATTTATACAAAAAAATAACATATCTATAGATTTCGAATAAAGGAAATATTTATTTGAGAGCAATAAAAAAACCTTAAGGTAATTACCTTGAGGCTCAAAAATCACGAGTTCATTAGTTTCATGTTTATATTCAAAAGAGTTACCTCTCCTCTTTGCACAAATATAAGTATTGGCCAAACTCGGGGAATATATCCCAATTTCTAGATACATCATCTTTTATCTCTCGTTCTTCTACTTCACCAGTTTTAGAATCTTTTTGCTCCATAGCAATATGACCATTTTCTTGATACCCCAAAATCATACTTTTTAACTGTGTATCCCCGTCATATTCCCAATACATTATTGTCCTTAGGAATATTCTATTATCTTCTTTAACAATAAAATCGTAGTGTAAATATTTACGAAGAAAATCATCCAAAAAACTTACCGATACCCATTTATCAGTGACATTTACTAAATACTTTGGCTGCTCTCCATCATTGAGAACAGCAGTATAAGAATGACGTTTTTCATGAAGTGTCTTCGCTACATTCTCATCAATTATGTTCCAAGGCTTCTTTTTTATATTAAACCACTTATCGCAATAATAAATTTCCATTAATTATACACCTTCCCATTAATATCGCGAATAATAATCCCTTTCTCATTCGCCTCTTCAATATTTTTTTGTGGAACTAGCTTTGTTTGTACAGGGACTTCCAAAATTAATTCTCCATCTATTCGACCACCTTTTAAAGCATTAGGATTAAATTTACCTGAAGAAATTTCTGAACCGGAAGAATACTTTTTAGTAAACTCACTTAAATAACTTAATGCCGTCTTTTCTTTTACTTCAGCCAATTGGATAAATTTCCTCGAGACAATTTCTTCACCCGGAATATAAGAATCCACAACATATTTCTTCCTATTGATTTCCTTTTTCTCTAACTCTACTTCATTATAAGGATATCGAGAGCGCTTTTCCTTATTAAATCTATTCCCTGCTTCCCATTGTTTTTTCACAAAATCGGGTATTGATTTCTTTTTAGATAGTGTTTTATCCATACCCTTATAGTTGTTATCTCATGCTAATGTTTAATTGGGGATTTTTTCAATACACTCAACAAAAGAGACCTCAAATATGAGGTCTCTTTTGTTGACTCTTCTTCATCTATAACTTCCTCTTTACTAATTCAATACCAGACAATCTGCCTTATTGAAATATACTACAATACTAATGAAAACATATTTTTGAAAAAGTTCTTTTCTGCCCTCAGAATTTAGCAAAATAGCTATAAGCTATTACAAATTTAAGCTACGCTTAACTTGCACTAATAAGTCTATTAATCCATTTCTTTCTGGATTTTTTTCCACTTCCTTTTTCATATGTTCTTCCAAATAATTACAAAAAGTTTCAAAGTCCAAATACAATTGTTGTTCAGACTCAACAGCTGGAGAATCTAATTCAACTAACACATGTTTATCATCTAAAGGTGTAGGTAGCTGTGACATATCAAATTCATCTAAATCAGATTGAAAATGAACGAATACTATTTCTTGTCCAAACCCCTCCTTTTTTACAAAAAACTCAAAGCTCTTTCCAAGTACTTACCGTTTATAAAGTTAAAATATATTGACATCAATTCATCATTTTTCTCTTTATCTTCAATAAATTCATAATTACTATTCATTTTATCCTCCTATAAATATTGTATCTTAATATCCTCGGCAACACTGGCTCCCTTACCTCCACCCTCTTAAACTCCCACAAGCACACCCCACAGGGAAAATTCACCCCATAGGGTAAGTTATAACCGTTTACTAACGAGGGCCTCTCTTTTCAATGAGGCTACATTTTCGAACTGTAATCACTTCTTAATAACTACTAATCTACCTCTATTATTTGTATCCCTTTAAGTTCTGCACAATTATTAATGCCTCTTTTTTAATACTCATCTTCAAATAGACAATTATATATAGTAACACCTGTTTCCTTTAACTCTAACGAAACATCCTCCACTTCAATACTTAACGTTTCTTTATCAAGATTCTTTATTCCGTTACTATCTAATAATTTTAAAATACTACTTCCTATTTTCTTAGATTCATCATTGTATGGCGAGGACTCTTCAACTAGCTCGATTGTACCATTAGTATATCTATATCTTAAATATTTAACCACTGCATATGGCGCGATTGCCGAAATCATTAGCATTACACAATTAATTTCTGATTGCTTCCGAACGTACTCACTGAATTCTACACTACCAAAACGAAATTTCACATCTAGTGGTAGAAGAATGTAAGAAAAACATGTTGAATAACTAAAATCAGTAATATTATCAACGTTTATATTTGATATTTTATTAATTTCTCCATCCCAAAAATGTTTATCAACAAATTTCCCCAAAACATATTGGAAATCACCTTGTTTATATAATTTATTAACAACTTTTAGTATCTCATCACTCATAATTATTCTCCTTTATTGTACAGGGTACCCATGTATATTTCCTTTACCATCCATATGAACCTTTACCCTCGTTTCTCCATTTTTCCCTGCTCCCCACTGCGATTTGGTTGAGACATTATTCCCATGACCAGGAACATGTTTACCCTGTTTTCCTGCATCAACTTTTGGAGCACCTGAAACGCCAGCATCAACATGCCCTTGACTTGCTAGTTTATCATTTTTTCCAATGTTCCCTGCTACACTGGCTCCCTGACCATCAACACCTGTACCCTTACCCCCACCAGAAGACTGGATTTTTTGAATAGTATCCTTAGTATTTTGAATCGATTTATCCCATACAAATCCACCATGTGCAAAAAGACTAGCCCCAGCAGCTGTTGCTGCTATATCTAATGGAATAACAATTGGTGATGCTAACCCACCAGTTCCTACTTCTGCCACAATAGTTAAGAAATTCGATCCGCCTATGAGCGAAATAGCTTCAAACATTTCTACAATGGAACCGGCTATTTAATAATATTGTCCTGCTTTTTCTAATGTTTTTTGACATTGAAAAGCATACTATATAACTGCAATTGAAGCCTATGTGCATATACTGTTAGCTTTAATTCATAAAAATAATTTCTATAAATTTATAGCATACCTTTCAATTAAAAAAGCACTTTATTGCCTCAAATAGACAACAAAGTGCTTTAAGTTCATATGTTTTTAAGTAGCATAAATTTGTAAGTTTTGTAGTAACAGTATGACACCTTTTGTATATCATGACAACTACTACGTTAAAACTTACGAGTTTGTACGAGTTCGCTAGTTTTTTGTCCATTCCATGTGTTTATATTCATCACCCAGTAAAATGTCATCTCGCCTAAGCTCGTACTTCGTTTTCTATTCTATTATTGCACATAATACTCTATGATGGTATTCCCTTCATGAAGTACGTATTTTCAAATACCTTATTATTTTTAAGTTAAATGCAAATATACTTCAGTATTCGTTTCTGTATATGTGCTTATGCACATTTAATTTTAGCATCACAAGCTTAGTCGTTCTCATATATAAAGACAAACAGTTAGTTTTATTTTCCTCTCTCTTCAATGTCCTGTATTATTACCCAATCAATACCATCTTCCAACTCATTTTCAAGTTCTTCTAACAACTTAAACCCTTCTTGTTCAATACCAGCATCATATCCATAAACTTCAAAATATCTTTTCTTATATTTTGTATACCAATAATATTTACTGTACAATATGGTATTTTTATCTTCTTTTTCCACTAAATCTATTACATTATTAGTAAAGAACTCATAATAACTTAAAAATCTCTTTAATTTTTCATCACTAATATCCTTTCTAACGACTAAGTTATCTTTTTCTAGTTCAATCATTTTCTTCAATTCTAATTCACTTATTATTTTCATAGTGCTACCCCTTTCTATTCTGGATAATACTTCACTTCTATATCAATATCCATTTTCTTAAATAACCTTTTTAGTTGTTCTACAGCTTTTTCTTCAGATACTAACCATTTTTATCAATATCTAGTAAAAATGTTGAGAAAGCGGACGGTTTATTTTCAACCTTTATTTCATCAAGCTTCTCCTGCCAACAATTAATAATCACTGCCACATGCTGATGTTTATGTAAGTCTACACCCACATAAATGTGTTTCTGTTTTTCATGCATGGTTCATCCTCCTATTCAGCTGTCAATTATTGAATGAAAATGCCGGAAACCTTAGTTCGAGCGTTCACCATCCGATGCGCATTGGTACGAAAGCCTATCCATTTTCACCTTTACATAGGGATATATAAGAAAATGTGTCCCTTTTTTAAGTAACCTTTTAAATTATTGCTTCATGTTTTCCATTTGCCTGTATTTGTCCGTATGTATATATCCCTTGATAAAAACTTTCTCGGTCTAAAATGCGTTTCACTTGCACTTTCGTAAATGCTTTCCCTTGGGTTGTTTGATAGCCTTCTTTATTCAATGCTTCTGCATGATTGTTATGTATCTTTAGTTCCTTTTCACCTTTTTGTTTCATATAGCCAAATGTTACCCTTCCCCCTGCATATCCACCTTCTTTTGCCTTTTTATTTCTTCCTTTCGTTAGCTTCAGCGCTATTTCAAGCCGTTGGTATTGGTCTAATAACTCCATTAAGCCATTGACCAAAAAATCGTTTGGGTCTTTTTTGTGAATGCTGTAAAATGGCTGTTCAATGCTTTTAATGTCACAGCTATATTTCTTCAGCTCTCGTTGTATCAGTACCTTCACAATATCTGACCGCCATAATCAGCTTGTGTTCAGCACCACCACATAATCAATTTGGACAGACGAAAGGTGAGCCAACATCTCCTGTAAGCCCACCCTGTCTATTTCGAATGCTTCTTCATTTAGTTTTGCGCCACTAATTCCTTCATCTCTAAAAATATGTATCAAGTTTAAGTCTTGTTCCTTACAATATGCTTTAATTTCCTCTTCTTGATATTTCAAGCTATATCCATCTCTTGCCTGCCTTTGAGTTGAGACTCGTATATACCCAACAACGTTCAACTTTTCACCCTCCCGTTACATAAATTGTAATTTTCGTAACGCTTTTTAACGAATAGCGAGTATTATACGACCTTCTCTTGTAAAAATACAACCCAAAACTTTAAGCCAAGGTAGCACAAGCAAACACCTTCACTTTATCCATTGTTTATCGCCACGAGCTTTGTCAATCTCGTTAGTTTTTTACCCACTCCATATAATAACTACCCCTGCCTTGTAAAATGCCATCTCGCCTATTTATCGTACTTATCACTCTATCCGAGTATTAAAACCAAACTCCATGATGGTACTACCATCATGAGCTCTCGATTCTCAAGCAAAACATTTTCTTATTGTCTCACTCAATTATCAACTGTTTTAATATAAATTAAAGTAAAAAACCTTGAGAGGCATTTAGCCAATCAAGGTCCTTATATTGTGCTATATCTCTTAAATACCTATATCTAAAAATTTATAAAATCATGAGCAGGCAATTAAGATTCAATAGTTGTTCGATCAACAAAATTTTGATTTTCTTTAATAATCATTCTTGAAAGTCGTCTTCCTGCTCTCTTAAAGAAGAATTCATCAGCGAACTCTTGTGAATCAATTTGCGATAGTTGGTTGATAACTCCATTTATTTTATCATATTCAATTCGTCCCATTAAATCTTCATTCGGTCCATATTGATAAACCACCCTCTCTTCATCCTCAAATTCCTTCAACATTAAAACAAAAACTGCCATGAATCTTCACTCCTCATAGTTTTTCTCCCAATTCCATGGTCTTCCAGATTCTATAGTTTTGTCATGAGCTGTTCTATAATTAGTCTGGAATATACCCTCAAATTTTGACTCGAAAATTTCGTGATGTAATAATTGTATATCAGAATCTACTTGTTTCCCATCTATCAATCTTTGCCATGCTTGAGCTAGTTCGTAGTCCGGATCAAATCTCCCAACTCCATGATCCTTTATATGAGAGTTATTAAAAACATGATCTTTAATCCTTTGTATTCTAGCAACAGAAAAGCCTGTATTTTTAGCAATTGCATTCACATCTTCTGTTCCTAGATTTCTAAATTTTTCATACATTTCTTCTGCAATAGCTTCTTCCTTAAAGAACTGCTCTGGGGATATATTTCTTCCACCAGTTTCAGCATATTGTATAGAATTACCCGTACCCTTAGCACCATCTTTTGACTTCGCAAACTTATAATAAGCTTCTATCAATTCACCTTGAGGTATTTTGGTTACAATAGTTCCACCAACACTAGAGAATGCATAGGACGCATCCCTCTTAAATGATTGTAACATTTCAAGCGTTGGCTTCAATTCTTTTGCTAGTTTTACTGCATTAGCAATTGTACTTATTCCACTTGATGCTTTTGCTCCTTTTGCGATATGGCCTATTTTTATTTAGTGCCTTATCGCCTAATATTGTGGTAGCTATTTGCCTTGATCCAAGGAGAGATATAATATTTGTTATTCAAATCCATAAAAAGAAATCAACACTTATGAATTGTGATTTCTTTTAACAGATAACTATTTTCCTGTAAGGTTTGTCGCTATATTTGAATATCAATTTACTATCATAATTTTTTGATTCACACGTGAAATTTCTCAAAGAATAAAACCTTTTAGTTTACTAAAAAACCTTGAAAGGCACATAGCCAATCAAGGTTAAATAACTACTCAACATTTACTGAAACAAATGTAGTTTCATCACTTGGAAAATCATCAGGAAATGCATTGCATATTAATTCTTTCGTTATTATTTGATATAAAAATTCTACCATCGTAAGTGAGTAAGTATAATTCTCTGGTGATCTCGATTCGTATACCACAATTTTCCATTCATCAGGTTTTCCATCTGTTAACCAGTGCAATTCATCACCATTATCAGTGTATGCCCATGGAAGTATCCCCCCACTTGAAGGGTAAACATCATGTTTATAATATTGCGGAAAATTTTTCTTAGATTGAATATATGAATCTGTCATTTCCTTCTGCCTACCAAGATAATTTACATTTTCATCGTTTACAAAAGGAGTTAATATCCACAAGAAATTGTCAATACCGCCTGTGCCATAAATTTCAATAAATTTTACATAGTCTGTAGGCAATTCCGTACCAAGAGCGCCGAAAAATTTTCCCCATTGTTCTTTATCCCCAGTTTTTTGTGGGAATTCTGGAGGAGGGAGAATTTTAATTAACTTATCCAAATAAATCGACTCCTATTTTTTATTTATTATTGTAACATCTAAAGAAAAATCATTTGTTCCCCTTGCTTTTAACGTAACACCTTTATGCATTAAATTATTGCTCCCGTAGATCGAAATTGATTGGCTAGTTCTGCTACTAGTACGAATCATGTCCTGTGTAATTGTTGCATTAAACATAGGATTTTTAGGTTGCAAAGAAATATTAGGCACTCTTTCCTTTATACTATCTGTAAACTCATCTATGCTACTTTGAGCAAAAAACTCTGATTTATCAATACCATTAACATTCACTTCTGCTAGAGCAAAGTTCCCAGACTTTTTATATCCACTAGTCAAATTTCCTCTTAGTTCTTTCACTCTATCAATTATATGTGCTTCTGCTACTGAATCTATTTGCCTCGTTGGATACACTTTTCCCGTACCCTTAGCACCATCTTTTGACTTCGCAAACTTATAATAAGCTTCTATCAATTCACCTTGAGGTATTTTGGTTACAATAGTTCCACCAACACTAGAGAATGCATAGGACGCATCCCTCTTAAATGATTGTAACATTTCAAGCATTGGCTTCAATTCTTTTGCTAGTTTTACTGCATTAGCAATTGTACTTACTCCACTTGATGCTTTTGCTCCTTTTGCGATATGACCGATTTTATTTTGTGACTCATCGCCCAATAAAATGTCATCTCGCCTATGCTCGTACTTTGTTTTTATACCCTAGTATTGCACACAGTACTCCATGATGGTACAACTATCATGAGTCTTTGCTTTTTAATAGCCTGCTTCTTTTTCTTTCCACTTCAAAAATAAGTTCTTTATTTCTCATTTGTCTTATATGCCTGTGTATAATTACTTTAACACTGTAAGCTTTGTCATTCTTGTGTGTAAAATATAAGATTAAAAACTTAATTATGTTAAATCTGGTAGTTTTGGCATTTTAATAGTTTAAGAAGTAATAAATGCTATGAATGAACGTAGAACAAAAGGGAAGGTGGTTTCTAATCCGTCAACTGGATTGGCATACTTTGAAACAGAAGTATTGACAAATGGTGAGCTGGATAAAATTACAGCTTGGATGGATGATAGCGATTGGTGGTACGAGTATATTAAAAAATAAACATTTGAAAGGAAAAACATATTAAGGCTTATAAGCTAGCTCTTTTTTTGGGATGATATACTCCATGAGAGTAATGATAATCTGTTTTTCATTTGCTTTTGAAATCGGATTAGTTTTATTAGGAACATTGTAATGATCAAGATTTACAATATCATAGTAGTGTATTGATCTTAAAGCACAGAAAGAATAGTTCTCCTTACCGCTAGGCATTTTTACTGAACCTTCAAATGCACCATTTTAGTCTCCGATTGAAAATAGTCTTTCTCGTCTCTGTAATGCTTCCTCACATAATCTTTTGATATTTAATATACAAACTGAAGCTTCATCACCAAACCCTTCCAATAATTTACTATCCAATAGATTAACACAAGTTGCAATTATATTTTTTATATCATTTTCATCAAAAATTGTATCGTCATAAGGATCTATTCCATATAGAGGCTGAATATCAAAAGAAACCTTGTTTCTAATATAGTATAGATAGTTTTGAAGCTCATCATCGAATTCCACACATTTTGATTTAAAATTAATGCTATCCATATTTTTTCCGATGTAAAAGTCTAAACTCATATTATAATCCTCCTATTTTTTAGGGAACGCAGTTATTACATTTCCATTCTTATCAATAACTACTTTCAAAGTGCTAACAGGCCTTCCATTAGCTTTAATACCAATGGGTTGTCTGAAAGTTTGTTCGAATATATATCCTTCTCTCCCAAAAGTATTTTGCTTAACTAACACACCATTTCCTTTTAATGTACTATCTATTCCGGCCCTTATATCAAAGTCAGAATTAAATTTTGATTTGTTTGCAAAAGCTGGATTATTGGTATTACTTCCATGCCTTTCTAAAATATGATTAGTATATACTCTATTATGTAAGGTATAATTGTCAGCTACATCGAACACCTTTTTAAGTTGAGATTTTGGTTTTTTACTAGGATTACCTGTATTTTTAGAATTATTTCTTTCTTTATCGAGCTTTTTAGTCTCTTTAACTTTATTAACACGCTCTCTAGAAGATGGAGAAGACTCGAATTTTTGAAGAGTCTCCTTAACATTTTGAATCGATTTATTCCAAACAAACCCATCAGTTCCTACTTCTGCCACGAAAGTTTAAAAATTAGATTCGCCTATGAGCGAAATACCTTCAAACATTTCTACAGTGGACCCGGTTATTGAATAATATTATCCTGCTTTTTCTAATGTTTCTTGACGTTGAAAAACATACTATGTAACAGCAATTGAAGCCTGTGTGTATGTGAAATACGAGGTACAAAAGAGTATTCGCTTAAATAATAATTTTCAATTTAAATCAACAAAAGAGACCTCAAATGTGAAGTCTCTCTTGTTGATTATTTTCCATAAGTAACTCGCCATTTATTTGTTTATTTT
Source organism: Bacillus cereus group sp. N14 (assembly GCF_016483555.1). Taxonomy (NCBI): domain Bacteria; kingdom Bacillati; phylum Bacillota; class Bacilli; order Caryophanales; family Bacillaceae; genus Bacillus; species Bacillus cereus group sp. N14. The sequence continues at coordinate 103,413 of NZ_JAEHBQ010000003.1, read as the reverse complement.
AAGACAGATAACGTGGTTCATTCAAATATATATCCTAAAGAAAAATTTTTTCCTGCCGTCATAATCTAGTAGAATAGATTCAATTAATTCTTATTAATTGCGATAAATTCACTAGGAATCTCATCTGCTAACCAAACTTTTTCATTTCCTAAATAAAATTTAACGCCTTCTTCCCTAGCTTTTTCAGTATTAACTTCTAAAATAATAGGATGCTTATCTTTTCTTTTTCCCACTAATTCAGCAGTTATAATATCTTCAGAAAGATGGACATATTGTCTAGACATAGGTGATAACCCATTTGATTCAATAGAATTTAAAAAGCGAGGAGATGTACCATGATAAAGAAATTCAGGTGGAACTCCTTCTTCCTTTACTATTTTCATGGGAATAGAATGTCCATACAAGGCACGAATTTTATTTTCTTTTAGCTCATGCCTTTTTTTCTCAGATTTCTCAATCATTATTTTTAAATCTTCTATCTTCACATCTCTCCATTCAATGGATTGGTGAAGTGCGTGTAAAAGTTGCTCAACAGAAACCCACCCATTCTCGTCTAACTCCAATTCGTATTCCCATGGAGCATGACGTAAAGCATAAGATACTTCTTTACTTAAATCATTAAATATTTTTTGATTATTCAATTTCTTCACTCCGGTTGTAATCTATCATTTCTTTCATAGCAACTTCGACCCAATCCCAAAAGTCATCAAATTCTTTTCTTTGTTCAAAACCTTCAGAAGCAAAATCATGAATAAGTTGAACTTTACTTCCTTTGCCAATCTCAAAACACGCAATGTCATCGTTGTCATCTCTTCTAGCAAAAGGAATTAAATTTCTTTTTGGATATCTTTCCTTTAAATCATGATACCTTCTAGTAGCCTGTTCAGATTCAATTAAATACCATACATCAAAATCAACTAAATTCAATTCCACGAATTTTTGGTAAGATTCAGGATATACATATATATCTTTATCAACGTAATACTTTTCCATAGCTATAGCACTTCTTTCTATTTCATTTTTTCTAACTCAAATGAACCCATTGGATTATTATTTCTAAAACTAGTCTTTTGCTTTAGAACTCTTAAGTCTAGAGCTTCTCCCCAAGTTCTAGGTACTCACTTTTTAGTTGTAAATCTATCAATCAGGTTTGTTGGAAGTGGATCTTTATAGTTTCTAATAGTTGCTTGAACTTCTATTCCAACCTCTCTAGCTGCAGCAATATTGTCTTCCTGCTCTTGTAAGTTCAATTGTTGTTCTTGCAAAGTAAATTGTTTCATCTTGGTTTGCCAGCTTGTACTTCTATAATCTCTTGAGTTCGTCTCATTGTTTCTTTAAAGAGTCGACATTGATTTCTATTAGATATCCTAAGTACACTCATACTCTCATCTGCCTCTTATTCTTGCAACCAATTTCGTACCACTGATGAACACTCTTTACAGGTGTTAAAAACATAGAAAAACCTTGATTGGCATATATGCCAATCAAGGTCTCAGTTTATATACCACCTATTATTTACACATTTCTCTTTCCCATACTCTTTTTCCGTCAGTTAAAAACACTGCACTTGGCGGATCATCATAGAGAGAAATTTCAACCAATGAACTTTTTTCTTGTTTTAGCCAATTATATACAGTACCTTCGTTTGTATTAGGTCGAGATAAAATATTATTTACTCTAAATACAGCTGCATCATATTCTGTATAATTTATATCATCCTCATCTAGTCCATTGTCTGTTTCAAAAACTGTATCTAGTTCTCCAATAATCCTCAATCCACTTTTCCATTCTAATATCATGTCACTATGTTCATAATTTATTAATGTTCCAATTAAAGAATCGTACCCCATTTGCATCCTCTTTTCTTATGATTTTTATGGTCTTGATGGTACTATATGAGCGCCATCTTTTCCATAATGAATCAACCCTTTAGTAGTCTCATGGTATTCACCAGTATTGCGGTCATAATATTTTCCTATTGGCTCACCAAAGTCTACTCTTTCTCTACCGTTTTTTAATAGTTCACCTTTCCCGGCGAACTTATCAAGCAATTCTTGTGCTATTTTATTATCGCCATAGAAAATGCTCTTATTTTTTCCATTTGCTAATTCTTGTTTATAGTTCGGTGTATCGGGAATATGCTTTTCTTGAGCTCCTGCTTTCACTTTTATTGGATAACCATTTACTTCACGGTATGGACCTTTAGGTACAGAATCTTTTCCATAAGAAGGTATTCGATTACTCGCACCCTTACCTCCACCAGAAGACTGGATTTTTTGAATAGTATCCTTAGTATTTTGAATCGATTTATCCCATACAAATCCACCATGCGCAAAGAGACTAGCCCCAGCAGCTGTTGCAGCTATATCTAATGGGATAACAATTGGTGATGCTAACCCCCCAGTTCCTACTTCTGCCACGATAGTAAAGAAATTAGATCCGCCTATGAGCGAGATACCTTCAAACATTTCTACAATGGACCCGACTATTGATATAACATTTCCAGCCAACCTTCCAGCTTGGTAAGTTGTCTTACTTTCTAATTTATCATTCTCATGTGGTTGTAGTCCAAAAAAGTTTTCTAGTGCTGCATCACCAGCACCTTGAAAAAATTCGATAACTCCATGCAAAAATGATTGCGCATAAATGGCTGTTTTTTCATGCCATGATCTATTGTCTTCCTGTTCTTGTAAGTTCATTTCTTGTTTTTGCAAAGTAATTTCTTTCATCTCGTTTTTTCGAGCTGTTTCTTCTATAATCCCCTGAATCGAACTCACCCAATCCATATTCAACCCTTGTGTACTAAACGTACCACTCACAGGGCTAAATCCTTTCCCGCTTTGTACTTCAGCGAGTCCGGCTGTGATGCTAGCCGCTAATTGGAGGGCGGTGCTGTAGTTGTTGCTGGATGAATGATTGAATTCATATAGACGCTCTAGTTTTTCTTCTAGTTTTTTTCTCATTGCAATTAAGACTGCAATAATTGCGTCTACTCCAGGCATTGGTGTAAGTACTTCGATTGCTTCTATACTTGCAATGGATTGATTGATTTCTTGTATTTGTTGTTTTATTTCATGTTCGATAACATCTGTTGAAGCAACTTTTGCTTGAAAATCGTTTGGAAATGCTTCGTTTTGGCGAATTAATTCTTCACATAAGCATATAATTCCTTGCGCTAATGGCCGAAATGTTTGGACAAGGTAGGCTTTTGCACTACTGTATGTTTGTCCTTGTAATACTGTATCTATCGCAAATGCATCAATAGATTGAATGGCTTGTTCCATACTTTGAATCGTAGCATTACATATAGCGTTCATACTTTGAGTTTGACTTTGTACTTCTCCCAAATACATGTTTAAACTCATGTATTGGCCTCCCTTTGTAGTTGCTGCTGTTCATAGGAAAGGTCGTTTTCTTTCTCACTGAGATGCCGTTTTTCTTTAAGCAACGTCTCTTTTTCGTTTTCTAATTCGAATGTAAGTTTTCTTTCATACTGTCCGATCTCTTGCCGCATATTCGTAAAAAGGTGATATGCTTCTTTGTCACCATACCAAGTTTCTAGTATTCGGTTAAATAAACGATTACTTCTATTTTTCCATTCATGAAAACTAGCCTCAGCTCGTTCTTGATTTTGCAGCGCCATTCGGTTTTCATTTTGTTCTTCAAATATAATTCGTAATTTTTGATTACATTGACTCATTCTCGTTTCAATTTCTTGACTCATCTTTTCTCCCTACCTTTTCCCCTTTACGTAGGCTATTACATTATTGAAAAGTCTTTTGAAGTCCGGTATCCATTTTCTCAAATTCATTTGCTACGGAATGGATATTATCAATCGTTTGTTGAAAAGCAGCGCAAAATTGTTTCGTGATCTGTAAATTTTGCTGATTTGCTTCTTGTGCTTTAAAGTTCACAGATAGTGTCGTACGCGTTGCCTTATTTATAGAGCGGCTAGTGGCACTTTGCATTCTATCTGAAGCATTTCTCATTTTCGTTGCAAGTTGCGTTGCCCTATGCAAATTACTCTGAAATTCTCCCATCACTTACTCCTCTCTACCATTTATTTACAAGTAAATTATACCACGGAAAAATATTCTAATAAACCGAATGTTCAAATTTAACACATAATTAATCACCGTTACTAAAGGTAAGAACAACACTTACCTTTCAACATAACTGTGTCGGAAGTAGGTTCTACTTATACAAAAAAGATGACCTCAGCTATACGCTAAAGTCATCTTTTTCTACCTTATTATTTCACTAACTCTCCATTATAAGCTTTTATATCAAGCGGAGCAGTTAAAAACTGTGCTGCTTTACTAACGAAAGATGTAAAGTGTTCACTCGTATTATGACTCGCAACTGCCTCTTCATCTTTCCATACTTCTACCATCGTATAAACACTTTCTTTTTCTGTATCTTTATATAAGTCATAAGATACATTTCCACTTTCTTCTCTTGAACCGTGAATGAGTGGCTGAATTTCTTCTAAAAATGATTGTTGTTTCGCTGGATCTACTTGAAATATTGCGTGAATAATAATCATGGTGCTTCCCCTCTCATCTTTCACTTATTGAAGTTCTTTTATAAAATTATTTCCACTCTGCAACTTTTTCAATTGGAAGACGTACTGATTGGTAACCACTGTCAGCAGCTTTTCCGATTGAAATTAACATAACTGGTACGTGACGTTCTTTATCTAATCCGAATGCTTCTGCGATTTGGTCTTTTTCAAATCCGCCAATTGGACAAGTGTCATAACCGTGAGCACGAGCTGCTAGCATAAATTGCATTGCTACAAGACCACCGTCAATTAGTACTGTATCTTTCATTACTTCTGGTGTAACCATTGAGAAGTAACCAGAAAGTTTTTTCATTTGATCTTCTTTTACTTCTGCTGGCATTAAACCGCGCTCTACTGCTGTACCGTAAATTTCTTCTGCGTTATCAAAGTTGTTTAAGTCACCAAATACAGCAACCATCGCTGAAGATGTTTCTACTTGAGATTGATTAAATTTCGCAAGTGGTGCAAGTGTTGCTTTTGCTTCGTCACTTTCAATAACAAGGAATCTCCATGGCTGCATATTTACTGAAGATGGTGCAAGTGTTGCTTCTGTAAGAATTTCTGTCATTTCTTCTTTGCTAATTTTCACTGAAGGATCGTACTTACGAATTGAACGGCGGCCTGTTAAAATTTCGTTAAAGTTATTTGTTTTTACTGAGTTAGTCATAGTTGAAGTCTCCCTTTTTTATAATTCTTTTATATTTTCTTGAATGTGATTTAACATATTTAAAAGATTATCGCGTTCTTCCTCACTTAATCCTTTAAATGCAGATGCTGCAAAACGTTCTTTTTCCTCTTGAAACGCCTGAATTTTATTTCGTCCCTCTTCTGTAAGAGAAACTAACGTAATTCTGTTATCATCTGGATTTTTACGCCTTACTATCATTTCATTTGCCTCAAGCTGCTTTAAATGCCTCGTTATCGCAGCATTATCAATATTCACTTCTTGCTGAAGTGCTTTTTGACTAATTTCACCTACTTCATATAACTGAAGTATAAGCTCTAATCGAGACTGGCTCATACCCGTACACCCTTCAAACTTCGAACTTACTTCTTTATTTAGAAAGTGTAATTTATATAAAATAATCGCTTCTTTTGAGCATGAACTTGTCATATTAACCCTCCTTTACATCCAAATCAAAAACGTTTGATGTATCAATAGTTGATATGTCAATTAATATAATCTATATCGATTTAGAATGCAAGCATTTTGTTTTCATTTATATTTTTCCAAATTAAGGCGCTTCGTCGCGTTACAAATAATGTTAATTGCACTATAATAGTACTAATTTAAATGACTGGAGAGTGATTGTAATGCGGCAATACACAAATAGAAATGAGGAAATAAAAATGGAAAATGAAATGAGGATATTCACATATGACAACAATAAATATAGGGATTGTTGCGCACGTAGACGCTGGCAAGACGAGTTTGACTGAGCGTATTCTTTATGAAACGAATGTGATTAAAGAAATTGGCCGAGTAGATAGTGGCAATACGCAAACTGACTCAATGGAATTAGAAAGACAGCGCGGAATTACGATTAAAGCATCTGTCGTTTCTTTTTTTATTGATGATATAAAAGTAAATGTCATTGATACACCTGGACACGCTGATTTTATCGCTGAAGTGGAGCGATCATTCCGCGTTTTAGACGGTGCAATTTTAGTTATTTCTGCCGTTGAAGGTGTGCAAGCACAAACAAAAATTTTAATGCGAACATTACAGAAACTAAATATCCCAACAATATTATTCGTAAATAAAATTGATCGTAGCGGTGCAAATACTGAAAAAGTTATGAAACAAATAAAAGAAATTCTTTCAAATGAAGCATTCCCTTTCTACTCTGCCCTATACGAAGGAACGAAAGAAGCCCGGATCATTGAGTACAAATCATATGACGATTGTATGGAACTGTTAGCACCATATAATGAATCATTACTTGAGTCATACGTAAATAACGAAATTGTACCGGACACTCTATTAAAAGAAGAACTCATTAAACAAATAGCGCAAGCAAATGTGTACCCAATCTTTTTCGGATCAGCCATAACAGGTATGGGTGTAACTGAACTGCTCGAAAATATTTCAGACCTAATTCCAGCTAATAAGCCTGCTGAAAATGAAACATTATCTGGTGTTGTTTTTAAAATTGAACGTGAATCTTCTGGGGAAAAGATTGCCTATGTAAAAGTTTTTTCTGGTAACTTACATGTTAGAAAATATATTGATATACAGCGCAATGAATCTCTCCCACATAAAGAAAAGATTAAAAAAATGTGCCTATTTCATAATGGAGATGCTTTACAAACTTCTACCGTTCCAAGCGGTGAATTTTGTAAAGTGTGGGGACTGAATGATATTAAAATTGGTGATATTATCGGTGAACGGACTGATTATATAAAAGACATTCACTTTGCCGAACCACAAATGGAAGCTGCCATCGATGCAGTACCAAAAGAACGAATTCATGACTTATACGCTGCTCTTATGGAACTATGTGAAGAAGATCCACTCATTAAAGTGTGGAAAGACAATGTTCATAATGAACTATACATTCGCCTTTTCGGTGAGGTGCAAAAAGAAGTCATTGAAACAACACTGTATGAGAAATATAATTTGCAGGTTACTTTTTCAAATACGCGAGTTGTATGCATTGAGAAACCAATTGGCGTAGGTAATAGCATGGAAGTAATGGGTGAAAAAGCGAATCCATTTTACGCAACAATTGGTTTTAAAATTGAACGTGGTGAACTTAACTCTGGCATAACGTATAAATTAGGTGTTGAGCTTGGTTCATTGCCTTTAGCATTTCATAAAGCAATTGAAGATACAGTATTTCAAACGTTAAAACAAGGTTTATACGGATGGGAAGTTACGGACATTTCTGTCACGTTAACACATACAGGTTATGCTAGTCCTGTTACAACAGCGAGTGACTTTAGAAATTTAACACCGATCGTATTAATGGATGCTTTAAAGCAAGCTGAAACATATGTATATGAACCAGTAAGTGAATTTGAATTAACTGTACCGGAGCACGCAATTAGTACTGCAATGTATAAGCTCGCTGCCGTTCCAGCAACTTTTGCAGAGCCTATATTCAATAACAATTCTTATCAGTTAACAGGGTCATTACCCGTTGCGAAAACAGAGAATTTTAAACGAATGCTTCATTCATTTACTGAAGGAGAAGGTATCTTCACAACAAATCCAGCTGGTTTCACAAAGCTGAAGCCTCCCTTCCCTACTCGAAAACGTGTTGATTATAATCCGCTGAACCGGAAAGATTATTTGCTTCATGTGTTGAAGGCTTATTAAATCATAAAAATATCAAAAAGCGTCCACTAATATGAAATGTGGGCGCTTTTTTTATAAACCATACTAAGGTAACGCTGGTTCAAACTCTCCAGTAATCGTTTGATATCCATTATTGTTCTCGTATTCCTGCTTCCGCTCTAACCCGAATTTTTCTAAAATAGGAAGGTCATTTGTTGAAAATACATAACTATTTTCTAATGCAACGTGTTCGTGCCACGCCCAGTTTGGTACGACAAAGAAATCTCCTTTAGACCAGTCGAAGCGAACGCCATTAATTATCGTATATCCTGATCCTTCATGCACATGATAGATTGATGCATGTGTATGGCGATGCGCTTTTCCTTTGAATCCCTTCGGTAATTTTTGCATCCAAGCTGCAATCGTTGGACATGCTGTTTCACCATTCGATGGATTTATATATTCAACCGCATAACCATCGTATGCATCTGGTTCAAAACGACTTAGTCCGTTAAGCGCCACTTCCGTCCCTGCCCATTTATAAGAACTAAGTGGAGCTTTCTTTGCATATCGGTCAGAAACTGGTCGAACCATTCCGCCTCCATAACGCTGAGCAGTATAATTATCCGGCACATTTGGCTGTTCAATTTTTTCTGGATACGGCTCAAAGAACGTACCGCCAAGATAATAAATGGTCGGAATATCAAGGCAATCCATCCAAATCATCGGTTTGTCACCTGTATGACCATGTCCGTGCCAAAGACCATTTGGCGTTGTTAAGAAGTCGCCCCGTTCCATGAAAATACGCTCTCCTTGCACAATTGAGTAAGCCCCTTCTCCCTCCATGACGAAACGTAATGCATTTTGAACGTGCCGATGTGATGGAGCAGTTTCACCTGGTTGTATCAATTGAACCGCTGCATATAACGTTTGTGTAGTCGAGGCCCACCCCCAAGGTTTTCTATAGTTAAGTCCTGGATTTTGTAAGTAAATGGCCCGGCGTTCTCCCCCTCGGTCTGGTGTAAATATTTGCGTTGCTTCCGTTAACTTTTTTTGGAGCAATTCAGATTTCCAAAGGTATGCTTGTGCATGTGGTTCTGGTGTATGTTTCATTAAATCAGGGATCGCATTCCAAAGTGGTCCGAGATGATATTGTTCTATATCACGATTGAAATCTTGTACGAGTGTACTTTCAAAAAAAGCATTTTTTTCCGCCATTTTATTTGCCTCCTTTATCGTTCATTAAACTTACATAAATTCCGTTCGATTTGTTTATAATGCTTTTCTGTATGTTCTACGATAAGGTGATTCACAATAAAATCAATCGACTTATTGTTAAAACGAGGATTACGACTCGGAGCCTGAATATGTAACTCTTCGTCTGTTAATGTGGTCAATACATTTTCTATCGTGAGCGGTATAGAAGACAGCTGCTGAATGACTTCTTCTATAGACTGATTATGAATATTCTCTTCTGAAACTGCTTGTAGGCGTACTTCATCCGTTAAACCACGGCCCCATAAGTTTTCGCGATTTATTTTAATATTGCTAATTTCTTTTGCCCAATACGGTATAGCTTCCGCTACATGTGTAATGATCTGCATAATTGACCATTCATCTTCTGAAGGTTTCCAATAAATGATTTCCTCTGGTAAAGTCTTAACAATCATTTTTATCTTATTGATTGATTCATAAATAGACTCGGCCGCATGGGCTTGTAAGTTTTTCGTCATAGCACTGGCACCTCTAACTTTTGTCTCACTTTATTTTCTAATACACCTACTCCATCAACTTCGATTCGAACGATATCTCCATCTTTAAGAAATACTTGCGGATTACGTGCAACTCCTACACCACCTGGCGTACCTGTTAAAATGACGTCCCCTGGCTCTAGTGTCATTAGACCGGATAAAAACGAAACGAGATATTGTACCGAGAATACTAAGTTAGCTGTATTAGACTGTTGACGTTTCTCTCCATTTACCGTTAATATGATTTCCAAACCAGATGGGTTCTTTAATTCATCTGAAGTAAGTAACCACGGTCCCATTGGGGCACTACCTTCAACTGTCTTCCCTTGGAGCCATTGAATTGTACGGCGCTGAATATCACGATAAGTAATATCATTTACAATTGTGTAACCAGCTACATATTGGAGGGCATCTCCTTCCGAAACATTTCGGGCACGCTTTCCAATTACAAAAGCAAATTCAGCTTCATAATCTAATTGTTCCGAAATCGGATAAAACGGAATATCATCTTGCGGACCAACTACTGTATTTGCAAATTTTGCAAAGATAACCGGAAAGGCAGGTAATTCTCGTTTCATTTCCAAAATATGTTCACGATAATTGTGACCTACACATATAATTTTTCCTGGCGAAGGTACCGGGGCCTCAATTTTCACTTCACCTTCTTCAAATACCAATTTTTCTTTATGATTTTTCATAAGTGCATAATCGATTGCCTCTTTTGCTAGATTCATACTTTCCGTACCACCTTGTAAGAATCCATTCATATCTTTTGGTATATACGCCTCTGCAATTTGAGTGGCCCGAAGGTTTCCCTCACTTGTCAGTTTTGCTTTATAAGCAGCATGCAAATCAATCAAATTCCCGTTTTCTAAAGCTGCAACTCTCGTTTCTCCATTATGTGTAAAAGTAACAAGTTTCATAGTAATCTCCCTTTCCTCTATATGATTGAAAGTTCTACCGTCTCAAATAATCGAAAACGATGATAGCGTTTAACTGTCTCGACTCACTTGTTATTACAAAAGATAAAAAGTATTTCGCTCTGGTCCAAGTGGTATATGTCCCAATTCTATTAACTCTACTATTGGTAGAAACACATTTTTTTCTTCAGCTAATTCAGCAGCACATGCAACAGTACTTATGTACATCGCATGCCCAACTAGAAATTTCAAACATTTTTCCTCTCCGAAATGTTTGAACGCTTTTTTATAAACACCATGAAAAACTGCTTCTGGTACTTTATCTACAACATCTATAAGAAGTTTTTCGTTACCTACACTTATAATTTTTTCTTTCAACTGATCCGGTACTTCTGCTAGCGTCCCCCATAAATCATTATCCTCAAATGAAATTCGTTCAATTGTCTCACTTAATTGGTTTCTTGAAATCCATTTCATTTCATATTCACTAATGTGTAGAGCACGCATAAATTGATCTAATTTTTTCTCAGCCTCTACATTTTGCTTTCCAATGTCGCTATACCAGTTCATCGTCATGAACCGCTCAATCATTCCATTTGCAGAACGCACATGAGAACCATACTTTTCTTCATTTATGAATTGAGACAAAGCCATTTCTTATCGCTCCTTTCACATTACTTATCCAATTTTTTATCATTTTAATATTTTGTCGTCAGTTCAGGAGGTCCGAATTTTGGTCCGTACGGTCCCTCATCAAGCCATCTGCCTAGCCTTGGCACGATAGATACTAATGAAGCAGCAATATCTCGTTTTAATTTCATTTCAGGAGAACTCCCTTGAAGATGATGAAGTGCTGTAGTTGATGCATCGCGGTTCCACTGCGCTGCAATTCGGCGTTCTTTTGCAGCTGCTTCAATTGCTTCTACTCGCTCTTCTTCAGAATGAGAATGTAGTGCTTTCTCAATTCCTCTTGCAGCAAGAACAGCATCTGGAATACCAGAATTTAATCCACGTGCTCCGAATGGGGCAAATAAGTGTGCTGCTTCTCCAGCTAGAAGAACACGACGTTTTTCGTCAGTAAACGAATTTGCCACTACTTGATGGAAACGATAAGAAGACACCCACGTAATTCTCTCCGCATATTTAGCATCCATGACTTTCGGCAACCATGTCTTTACACTTTCAATATTTGTATAATCATCTGGATTATCTGATTCAAGCAGTTGTAAATCGATACGCCACCCGCCTTTAAACGGAACAAACATTACATTTCTTCCTTCCATAGCTGGATGCTGATAATGGAATATTCTTTCTAAAGGAAGTGGATCTGTTTCATCTTCTTTTGCATCTACGACGATAAAAGTATCTGCTGTACGTGGACCTTCAAACTGTAATCCAGCTTGCTCTCTTACGATGGAACGTGCTCCATCACATCCAATTACATACTGCGCTTTTAATATTTCGTCATTTGTGATTGTTAGTTCTACTCCAGAATCTGTAATGTGTAACTTCTTGACCGGGGCATCCCAAAGGAATTCAACACCTTCTTTTATACACGCCTCATACATATGTTTTTCAATTTCATCTTGATGAAGAGCTGTGAAATGAGGTAATCGGTTAAACTTAAGGTTTTCATCCTTACCGTAATCTCTTACATATACTTCTTTCCCTTTATAAAATGTTCGTTTTACAGGCCAAATTATTCCGTTATGTGCAAGCGCGAAACCGAGACCTTCTGAAGTCTCTTCCAGTAGTTTTAACGAAGCACTATGCAAATAGATTGCTCTACTTCCCGGGCGTGGTCTTCCGAATGAATCTGCCTCAATTACTAAAGTTGATATCCCCTTCTTTTGTAATGCAAGTCCTGCTACAAGCCCGACTGGTCCCGCACCAACAACAATAGCATCATACTTTTTTTCTTTTCCCATCACTATCTCCCCCTTATTAACAATTTCTCGTTACGGTATTCTTACTCGTACTTCTTAACTTTCTACAGTTTTTATCTCTGGCATCATCTTCTTCCGAATATATCCAGGTATTGGCTGCGCTTTCACTTTTTCTTTAAAAGAAGTCCATGCACGAGTTTCATAACCTTCTGCCACAACCTGTTCCCCTTTTACAAAAACATGCTGGATTGTAAAAACTTTATTATGCAATTCTTTTACAGTACTTTTCACAACTACTTGATCTTCAAAACGAAGAGGTGACTTAAATTGACATTTTGCTTCTAGTAATGGCAAACCAATTTGTTGTTCTTCGTAAAGTTCAACTGAAGGAAAGCCAATTTTTTTAAAATATTCATGAGTGGCTTCATCCATCCATTTATAAAAATTAGGATAATACACAATGCCTGCCGCATCTGTATCTCCCCATCTCACTTGAAAAGTATACTCTTCCATTATTTCTTCACCCCTATCTATTAAATTGTCGGACTAATATTGGAAGATACTTGTTCTTTCAATTTCAATTTTTGAATTTTCCCACTTGCTGTGACAGGAAATTCCTCTGTAAAGATTACTTTCTCTGGTAGTTTATAAATTGCCATTCTCTCTTTAAGATAGAGTTTTATTTCTTCTTCCGTACTTACTACCCCGTTCTTTAATCGTATGACTGCACAAGCAACTTCCCCTAGCACTTTATCTGGAAGTCCTATAACAGCTGCTTCGATTACTTTTGGATGTTTCATAATAACTGCTTCAATTTCCTGAGGATAAACGTTAAGTCCACCCCTTATAATCATCTCTTTCTTTCGTCCTACGAACCTTAAATATCCTTGAGAATCAAGTGTGCCTAAATCTCCTGAATAATACCAATCTTCATTATCTAAAACCTGCTTTGTCTGTTCAGGCATATTATAATAACCTTTCATTACTCCAAATCCCTTAACTGCGATTTCTCCCACTTCCCCAGGCGGGAGCGCTACTCTATTTTCATCTACAATTTTTAATGTTACTCCTGGAATTGCCTTCCCGAGAGTTTCTGTTATATTCTGCTTTGTATCATCATACGAGGTCATCGTAATCGAAACCGTTTCAGTTATCCCAAATGATTGGCAAAGGTTAATGCCCATCCGTTCTCGAATCTCCGTCACTGTTTTTACTGATATAGGTGCTGCACCAACTAACCCGGCACGTAATGAAGATAAATCATATTTATCAAAGTCCTCTAACTCTAGTTCCTTTATAAACATAGTTGGTACACCTTTTTGAATGGTTACCTTTTCTTGTTCAATTAATTGTAAAGTTTCGCGTGGGTGGAATTTTTCTTGTAATATGATCCGTCCTCCCATTGCTACTGCGCAAAGCATATTAATTGCCATACCGAAAATATGAAATAGTGGTGCTGAAATAATGAATACATCCTTTTGTGTACAAAGCAGCTCTGTTCCTATCGTTCGTGCAGATTGTACAACGGCACGATGTGTAACCATTACACCTTTTGGAGTTCCCGTCGTACCTGACGTATATAAAATACAAAACAAATCATCGTTCACATTTATATGAACTGGTTCAATATCCATTTTTCCTGTAAGAATTAACTCCTCATATAAACAGTAATTCTCTTGCGAAAATCGTACTGTAATAACCTTTTGTACTTTATTAACGACTTTTTCAAATCCAAAATTCTTTTCAAATTCCCCTGAAGCTATTAATAGCTTTGGAGCTGAACTTTCCAATATATACTCAATTTCATATGATTTATATTTTGGGTTAAATGGAACGATTATCGCTCCTAATTTCGCAGCTGCAAAATATATAACTACTGTTTCGGACCAGTTTGGTAGAGATACGGCGATACGGTCTGCTTTACCTACTCCTAGTCTCTTAAATGCCGTAGCCAAACAATCTACTTCATGTTTCAATTGTTTGTATGTAGTTCGTCTCGTTAAATCATATATTGCTTCTTTTTCACAGTAAGATGAAGTAACCGTTTCTAACAGCTCATACACCGATAATAAGTTTTTATCCTTTTTCATTGTCCCACTCACTTTCTATCGTCTTACCAACTAGCCCGAATTTTTCACTTTAAGAAACGATGTAGGTAAAACCAGGAAGGACTCTCCCTGGCTTGTTCTCCCTAGTACAACGCTTCCCAAATCGCTGCAATTCCTTGACCTCCGCCAATACAAACAGCGGATACTCCATATTTATTATTTCTTCTTCTTAATTCATAAATTAATGATAGAGAAATTCTAGTTCCACTCGCAGCAAGTGGATGACCTATTGCAATTGCCCCACCGTTTACATTTGCTTTTTCAAGATCGAATCCTAATTCTTTTTGACAAGCTAAGTACTGCGCAGAAAATGCTTCATTAATTTCAATCAAATCTAAGTCTGTTAAAGTTAAACTTGCTTTTTCTAATGCACTTTGAATTGCTGGAACTGGACCGATTCCCATATACTTCGGTTCTACTCCTACAACAGCCCAAGAAATGAGCTTAGCAATCGGTTTTAATCCTCTATCATTTGCAAAATTACTTGATGCCAAGACAACGGCCGCTGCACCGTCCACCATGCCACTTGCACTACCAGGAGTTACGACGCCATTTTCCACAAAACGAGGTTTTAACTTTGCAAGTTTTTCTAGACTCGTATGACGGATATGCTCATCCTCTTCAATCACTTGTGCTCCTTTTCTTCCTTTCACTGTTACTGGAACAATCTCTTCTTTGAAATACCCTTTTTCTCTTGCTAAAAGAGCTCGTTCATGACTCGACAGTGCATGCCGATCTACTTCTTCTCTCGTTAAGTTATATTTTGCAGCTAAGTTTTCAGCCGTTTCGCCCATCGTACATTTACCATACGTATCATACAGACCATCCCATAACCAATCTTCTATTACCGGACCGCCAAGTGGACTTCCCCATCTCATGCCAGGTATTACATGTGGTACTTGGCTCATGTTCTCCGTTCCTCCGGCAAGTGCAACTTCCGCTTCCCCGCTAAGAATATAGCGAGCGGCCGTTAAAATAGATTCAACACCAGTTCCGCAAAGTCGATTGATTGTCAGAGCTGGGACATGAATAGGTGCTCCAGCTTTAAGACCAACATGCCTTGCCAATAAATGGGCATCTTTGCTAGATTGTTGAACGTTACCAAATACAACTTGATTAATATCTTCAGCAGATATAGAAGCTTTTCGTATTGCTTCCTTAGCAGCAATAGCTCCTAAATCTGTTGCATTCAAGCCTCGGAAAGACCCCGAAATTTCAGCGAACGGAGTCCTTGCTCCCTCTAATAAAACAATTTCTTTCATATCCTTTTCACCTCATTATTTCCCTAAATAAACTGGTTTTCTTTTTTCAACAAATGCTTGTAATCCTTCCTTACGATCCTCTGTTGCGAAAGCATTCCCAAAACAGGTGCTTTCAATGATTAAGCCTGTTTCAAGGTCAGCATTACTCCCTACATTTACCGCAGTTTTTAACATTTGAAGTGCTACTGGAGGTTTTTTTGCCAATTTATATGCCCATTCCTTGGCTTCTTCAAATAACTCTTCTGCCGGTACTATTTTGTTGATAATATGTAAATCGAACGCACGCTTCGCATCAAACATGTCTCCGAAGTAGAGTAATTCTTTCGCTATTCCTTGACCGACAATCTTTTGAAGACGCTGCGTACCTCCGCCTCCAGGAATAATTCCTAACCCTACTTCTGGAAAGGCGAATTTTGCTTGATCCGAACAAATGCGTAAATCGCATGCGAGTGCGAGTTCAAAACCACCGCCAAGAGCTAATCCATTAATCGCAGCAATAACTGGTTTTGACATATTTTCAATTTTGCTAAATACCGTTCGTGAAGTTTTATTCATTTTGTTTACACCGACAAGGTCAAGTGCTACCATTTCATTAATATCAGCGCCTGCGACAAACGCTTTCTTTCCGCTTCCTGTAAGAACGATTACTCGTACGTCTTCATTTGCTTCTAGTTCATTAAATAGACTGGAAAGTTCATGAAACACTTGTGTATTTAGCGGATTTACAGGTGGTCGATTAATCGTAACAATCGCAACTCTATTTTCAATTTCACAAATTAAAAACTCGTAATTCATAACTTTATCCCCCATTCTTTATTCATAATCATAAAAACCTGCGCCTGTTTTTTTACCATGTCTACCTGCTCTAACTAGCTGCTTTAAAAGAAGTGGTGGCGCATATTGATCATTGTTTAATTCTTCTTTGAAGTACTCCATCACATGATAGCCAATGTCTACACCTGCAAAATCTTGTAGTGTAAACGGCCCCATCGGATAATTGAGGCCAAGTGTAACTGCCTTGTCAATATCTTCTGCAGATGCAACCCCATCTTCAAGCAATTTAATTGCTTCAATGAACTGCGGAATCATTATTCTATTTACAATAAAACCTGGTGAATCTTTCTTTACTTCAACTGGTTCTTTCGAAAGTTTTTTGGATAACGCTTTCAATTTTTCCACTGTTTCATCACTCGTTTTATAGCCTCGAACAACTTCTACAAGTTTCATAAGTTGTGCAGGGTTAAAGAAATGCATACCTGCCACACGCTCTGGACGATTCGTAGCTGCCGCAATTTCAGTTATTGACATAGATGAAGTATTTGTCGCCAATATAACTCCTTCCGGAACGATGCGATCTAGTGTAGCAAATACTTCCCTTTTCAAATCTAAATTTTCTAACACTGCTTCAATGATGACATCTGCATCTTTCATATCTTCTAAAGTTGTAGTGAGCCTAATTCGGCTAAGTGCCTTTTCTTTATCTTCTTCCGTCATCTTGCCTCTCGTAACACTTTTTGTCATAAAACCATTCATACGTTGTATTGCATGATCTAAATAACGTTCTTCAATATCATGTAAAATAACTGTAAATCCGTGTAATGCAGCTAAATTTGCAATGCCAGAACCCATAGATCCTGCACCGACAATACCAATTGTTTGAATTGACATTCTTTTACCCCCTCGAATTGATTTTTAAATATTCTGTAAATAAATTATATCTATATCCAAAAAGTTTTTGTATGTACATAGTGTAGGAAATACATATATTTATTTCGTACATTTTGAGGGTATTCATTCTAATTCAAACAGCTTTATACCTTATCACGCGAAAGGTATAGTTATTTTACATATAAAAAGCGCGCACCTCAAAGTAAATAATTTTTTCTTGAGGCACGCACTCTATGATGTGAAATTCGAAACTATATGTTATCGTTCTTTTCCATTTGATGAAATAACTTCTTTATACCAATAAAAGCTTTGTTTCTTTATTCTTCTTAAATCTTTTAAATCGTCTTCATCACGATTTATATAAATAAAACCATATCTTTTTCTGAAACCTTGATGCGTAGAAATTAAATCAATTGCCGCCCAAGGGCAGTAACCAATTACATCTACTCCATCTGCAATTGCCAATTCCATCTGTTCAATATGCTTTTTCAAATAATCAATTCGGTAATGATCTTGCACAGACCCATCTTCATCTACTTTATCGTAAGCACCTATTCCATTCTCTGTAATGATAATTGGTAAGTGATAACGATCATTTACTTCTCTTAATGTAACTCGGAAGCCAATTGGATCAATCTCCCAACCAAAATCGGTTAATTCTAGAAATTCATTATCGTCACCCATAAAGAATCCTTCTTCACCTACCTCAATTTGTTGATCACCAGCCTCATCAATTACAAAATTCTCATCGTACTCACTAACAGTAATAGAAGAATAATAGTTAAAAGCAATATAGTCTGGTTTAGAACTAGATAGAATCTCCATATCTCCTTCTAAAATTTCTGGTTCGATGTTTTTACTTGTCAGGAAATTCCAAGCGATATTGTTATATCGTCCATATACAGCCATATCAAGGTATAACCAATTACGAATTGCATTACAATTTTGCGCTGCTATTATATCATTCGGATTGCACGTTTTTGGATACACATAACTAATATTTGGTGCTGGACCGATTTTCGCATCCCGTATCATCTCATGACATAAGTTTGTTACCTTTGCCTCCGCTAACAGCATGTGGTGATTTTGCTGATATAACTCTTTTTGAGATAATACAGATGTACCAATAGCCCCACCGTGTAAAATCATCATATTCTGCTCATTAATTGTTAACCAATTTTTTACTCTATCTCCAAATCGATCAAATAGAATTTCACAATACTTAACAAAAGCATCGATGGTAGAACGGTTACTCCAGCCACCCTTTTTCTCTAATTCATACGGTAAATCAAAATGATACATCGTTACTAGTGGCACGATATCATGCTTCAGCAATTCATCAATAAGATCACTATAAAACGCAATGCCTTTTTCATTCACTTCTCCAGTTCCATTTGGAAGAATTCGAGTCCAAGCTATAGAGAAGCGATATACTTTCAGTCCTAATTCAGAAAAAAGCTTTACATCTTCTTTAAAATGATGGTAATGATCACTACAAACTTTGAAATCTGACGTACCTTCAGGAATAACCTTTACATCTTGAACAGAAAGGCCTTTTCCATCTTCATTATAAGCACCTTCTACTTGATAGGCGCTTGTGGAAGCGCCCCATAAAAAGTCTTTTTTAAATGTAATATTGAGCATATTTTACCTTTCCCTTTCAAAAATAGTATTGTGATAGTTTGGTTCTATTAGTTTTGTTTCACTAAAAATGTTTCATAAACACTAATAAGCTCTTCTGCAATGATTTTAAATCCTTCTGCACTCATTAATTGATCTTCTGCATGTGCTAACAATAAGCTTACTTCTACTTTCTCACCAGCTGCTTCTTTACTAATCAATCCAGCATGTGCTCTATGGCCTTCAATAAACGTTTCACTACCTTCATTCATTAATTGTCTTGCTTGTTCAAAGTTACCCATTTTTGCTTCTTGGATCGCTTCAATATAGGAAGATCGTGCGCTACCTACTGCTGATATAATTTGAAATACTACTAATTCATTTTGTTCCATAACAATTCTCCTAACATTGTTTTATTTTTATAATTCGAAAAAACAATCAGTGGAGTTTTGTTCATCCCCACTGATTACTCGCCCCCACCAATTGGGCTACTGCAGGATACATGATTATTGCTGTGTTACTGCTTGTTGTTCTGCTTCATATGCTTTCTTATCTCCCATTTTAAAGAACGGATAATATAATAGAATTTGAGAGATAATGATTAAAACAGTCATGATAAATAGTAACCAACCACCAGAAATATAAGCTGCGAATGGCGCTGGTGTTACCCATGGTAATTCGATAAGTGGGTTAAAGTTAGATAAAATCCCTGTAATTTTAAGGAATACAACACAGATTAACCCGCCAACTATTGAAGATGCTATTAATGGAATAAAGTAAATTGGATTCAGGACAAGCGGTAATCCAAATACAATCGGCTCATTTATATTAAAGATATTTGGAATGATACCGATTTTCCCAAGTGATTTATATTGCTCTGATTTCGCAAATAATAGATTTATAGCTAAACCTAACGTATTTCCTGTACCACCAATGGCAACTGCAAAATGCATTAAACTAAATCCTAAATAAGGAATTTCTGCAAAAGGTGTTCCTGAAGCAAAGGCTGTAATTGCTGCTGTAAATAATGGAGCTGTCGCACTATACCATACATTTATAATTGGTGCTGGGTGTAAACCGAAGAACCAACATATATTCATGAATGTAAAGATAGCAATGACTGACCATACAGACGATCCGATGACTTTTACAGGTAACGAAATTACTTGACTCACAAAGTTAAAAATATTTTCATATGGCGTAAAGCCAAATATTACTCTAATAAAGAATATAATCGTGAAAATGATAATTGAAATAAATACGGGATTAATCGCATCAGCTACCATAGGTGGTACCGATTCCGGTAATTTTACTCCAATATTTTTTCTTTTTAATGCACAGTACAATTTACCAGTAAAAACACCGACAAACATGGCAACGAATATTCCATCACTACCTAAATACTGATTTAAAATAGCTGGAATTTGTTCTTCTCCAACCTTAATCGACATTGGCATTAAGCATAAGAAACTACCTAGCGCTATAACAGCGGCCGTCATTCCATTCATGCCTTCCTCTTTCACATAAGAGTAAGCAATAATGACAACCATATAAACCGCTAGCAAACTTAATGTCGCACTAATCATATCTTGCATATGCGTATATAAACCAATTTGAATTAAAAACTCTTTCCACCCTTTAAATGGTAGATTACCTAAAATAGCAAATAATGTAACGCCGATCGTAACAGGAATTGTCATCATCATCCCTGATGTAATAGCATTTACTACTTTACTATTTCCGAGATAATTTGTTAGTGGAGTGATGATTCGTTCTAGTCCGTTTTTTGTCCCTTCTAACAATTTCATAATTACCTCCAATATTTCTGACTTTTAATTAATCTATTTTTTACCTTTTTCTACATAGCTCATATCATTTACAGATTGAACTTTATATTTCCCGTCTTTATACACAACTTTCGAAACACTTGCATTTCCTAATCCTTCTTCCACTTCATTTAACGATTCAGGAGATATTGAATACAACAGTCCCATTAATGATGTACCATGTGATACGACAAGAACTTGACCGCCGCCATTTCTTTCTACTTCTTTTGCAATTTGATCAACTTCATTTTTCATTCTCTTAGTAACTGTTTCTGTGTCTTCAGCTTGTTTGCTCTTATCAATCTTTGCTGCCGTTTTCAGCATAATATCGATGTCGAAATTATTCATAAATTCTTCATGAGTCATATTATTTGCTTGTGCAAGTTTTTCCCGAAAATTATGATTTAACTCCCCTTCAAACTCACCGAAACATGCTTCCCGCAAATTCTTTCTTTGACTGATATTCAAATCTTTATTTCCACTTTGATCTAATACGATTTTCGCGGTTTCAATTGCACGTCCACTATCGCTACTATATGCCTTTTTAAACTTAATTCCTTTCAAACCTTTCCCAAGGTTCTCTGCTACTTCAACTCCATCTTTAGTAAGGGGAGCGTCTGCCCACCCCTGTACTCTATCAGTCGTGTTTAGCATTGTTTTCCCATGCCTTACTAAATAAAACTCAACCGGTTTCTCTTCTTTTTTCTCTTTTACTTGCTCTGTTTTATTAGGAGAACATCCAAACAAGGAAACTGTTAAAGTAGCAATTACGCAAAACGATACTATTTTTTTATTCATCGTATAATCTCCTTATGGGGCATTATCGGTAATAGAATGATTATTTCCTAATGAATTTATGTAACAAGCTATTTTGACTGATTAAACAACCAATTTATCATCTCTTTATCCTGTAAAGCTGGTACCCAAGAGAAGTGTCCCATTGGTTTAACGATTCCAGTTGGATATTCTGTATATTTAATTGAAGAACCACCTAGTTCTTTAATAGCTTGTACAGCATCTCTGCTATATCTCACATCAACCAGCGGATCATCTTCTGCATGGAAGACCCAAATTGGCATATTTTTAATATCCGTGAATACTGAAGTATCTTGTAATGGTTCATATTCACCAACAAGCTTATTTCCCGTCAAATCTCCTATTCCACAAATCGGAACAGCAGCTGCGAAAAGACCCGGGTTCTTTTTAATAACATTCCAAGTCCCAATTCCACCATTGGACATACCAACAACATATATGCGATTTTTATCAATATCATATTTATCGATGGTTTCTTTTAGTAAATTAAACATCGTAGTATAGTTGGGTTCCTCGGTCCAATATGCAGTAAGAGTTTCAGCTGCTTCAACTTGAGGCGCTAACACATATGCAGGGTTTTTCTTTTGCTGTTCTGGATTAGCCCACACTACAGCGCCCTCATTTCCTACAACTTGCATATAGTTGTCATTTCCTCGTTCACCTGATCCGTGTAAAAATAAGACTAATGGATATTTTTTATTAGCTTCTTTTTTAGGCTCAAAAAGTCTATATTGCATTTTGCTTCCAGAAGCATCTTTATATACCTCTTTTTTAAAATCATCTACAACAGGAGTAACTACATTTGAAATTTTATTTTTCTTTTCAGATGCTTTAAAAGTTGCACCTTCTTTTGTTTTAATTTCTTTCGTAAGAGATAAATTATAATCTAAACTATCTCTTGTACTTAAAAACTTTTCTTCATTAAATGTTGAGGTAGATGCATATTTATCGTTTTCATCTAATTCAATTACAACGTATTGTCCTTCTTTTGAAGTCTCTGATACATCAGCTTTATTATTTGTATACACTTTCGTTATTTTTCTATTTTGAGGTTTCCCATTCACTTCCACCTCAACTTCAAAACTATCTTTTGTTAATTTTGAGCTATCTATTGTATCTCCAAAATCACAAACGACGGTAGCTCCTACCTCCCCATACGGAAGAACATTCGTTATAAGTGTTATATCAGAGTCTTTTAAAGTCTTATCTTTGCTTTCTGATGAACACCCTGAAAGTACCAAACCACCTGCCAGACTCCCTACTACCATACATAAAATTGGAAATTTCCTTATCTTTTTCAGACGATTACCTCCCTCAGAATATGTATTTTTCAAAACTGACATAAGTCATATAAAGCTTGTAGATCGTTTTTAATCGCCTAAAATAGTTTTCACTTGCTCAATTACTTTTTTCCCATCTAACATGCCATAAGCTGCCATATCAATTACTTCAATATGCTTTTCTGGTAATTGGCTTTTTACATTATTTAATGCATATCGAACTTGTGGTCCTAATAAAATCACATCAGCTGCTGGGCCAACATTTTGTGCCTCAGTTAATGCATAAGCATTAATTTCACAGTTATAACCTACTGATTCTGCATACCCTTTCATTTTGTTCATTAACATACTCGTAGACATACCTGCATTACATAAAAGCACGATATTTCTCATAATTTACAACCTCCAATATTTGTATGAAGCAATTTGCATTTCGTTTATCGATGCAAACGCTTTCTTTATGTTTTCAATATAAACTATGGTCTTAGACTAGGGTCAATAACTTTATTCATATATTTTTTATAAATTGATTTAAAAGCATATTACAGCATAAAAAAAGAGCATTTAATTGTTAGACATTGTCTCCAATTAAATGCTTTTTTCTATGCTTCTGTATGTATGACTTCCCTTTTTATTTTAATAATAGGAATCATAATAATATAATGATCAACTGTTCTTTTTTCACTCTTTGTTTCACAAACATATCGACATAAAATGTCTCCATTTAGTGCGTAGCCCTGACTCTGCATAATATATAATGGTTCATCTAAAATCAAAGCTGATAGTGGTTCATTCACATCTTTTTCAAATAAATAATGCAAGCACTCCCCCATATTTACCTGTATAACAGATTCATCAATTGGTAATTGACATTCTTTCATTTTCACTTCAGAAATAGCCATAACCCAATAACTATTATCAATATTTTTTATTTTATATTCTTCAAGCGGAATACATAATGCTGGAGATACTGTTGGTAAGAAATTCAACCATTTTTTTAATAGAGGATTTACACATAATGTGCCATCATTCAAATGAACATGTTTCAGAAAAAAATAAGTGCCGGCCGGTTTTATCATCCATTGTTTATCTTCTTTTTTATATTCTTTTAATAAGTTTATAAATTCATTTATTTGCTTTGTTTCTATCTCTAACTGTTTTATCGCTTCATTTTTTTCAGTTATTTTATCACTACATTTATTTATTATGTCATCAAATTCTAACCCATTAAAAACTGCTCCAATTTCTTTCACATGAAATCCCATTTGTCGGAAACTTCTAATTGCTAAAAACACGCCAAAATCCTCGTACGTATAAAATCTAAAACCATTATCTTTATCTTTTTGTGGTTTTAGGAATCCTTTCTTTTCATAAAACCTTAATGCATCTATTGAAACTCCAAATTCCTTTCCAACTTCACCTATTTTATATTTCTTCATACCTATCACCTTCGAATCTATAATTCCTTTACATACCTTTATAGTGTAACAAGTTTTGAAAAACAATTATATACAAAATAAAAAGAGATTTCGTACAAAAGCGAAACCTCTTTTCAATAAAATCAAACTTATTTTCATTATACAAACTAAAACACTACTTAATATTTAGAATTTAACTACCCTACTACTTCACCATGCATATCATAAAGTTTTAATGCCATCATTAAATTAAATCTCACTTCGGCATGATTTAAATCAACTGAAATGAGTGACTCAATCTTTTCAAGCCTATACAAGAGAGAACTTCGATGAATAAAGAGTTCTTCTGCAGCACTTTTTACATTTCCATTGTTTTGTAAGAATACATGTAATGTATTATATAAATCAATATTCTTTCCTTCTGAATATTCAATTAGCGGACCGATTTGTTTCTTAACAAAAAGTTCTACGGCTGTTGAATGACTTAAATGATGTAAAATGGCATATGAACCCAAGTCTTCAAATAACGCATACCCCTTTTTTCGAAAGCGGCTATCTATAATATTTAGAGCCTGCACGGCTTGCTGATAACTAATATAGTAATCTTCTAATTGTTTTGTAACGCCACCAATCCCTAATAACACTTGGCAACCAATAGGTGATGCCTGTATCCATTTTTGAATGCTATGAAACATCGATTCCCAAAATGTATCAGCTCTCTTCTTCTGCTCTTCGATAGGAACAATTAAAAGTTGCTCATCATTATGAGATACTGCTAAAATGCCTGTCCCTAGTTCCGGCAGACGGGTCTTAATTAAATCCCATATAAGTGACTTTTTCGCTTGTTGTTCGAGTAAATTTCCTTTTTTTAATTCTTTTTCATCAAGTGAAATAGATAACATGGCTATTCGATGTTTTTTGAAAAGGTTCCATTGATACAAGTTGGCATATTGCAAAATGTTATCTCGATCTTCAATTTTTTCAGTAAGTAATTTACTAATAAAACTGTCTTTCATTTGTTCTTTCGTATCAAGAACGAGCTTTTGTTTAATAAACTGGATGGAACATATATTTCGGGCTAAATCTACTGTTAGTTGATCAAATTCATCCATCCCTCCATTCGTTCTTCGTACTGCTAAATATCCTAAGAAATTACCACCCCCATTTATTATCCAAAATGAAAAACAATAATCAATATGATTTGGATCAGTAATATGGAACGTATCAGTTTCTCTTTGATTTTTACGTTCTTCTCTTGCTAAATCAGCTAAATGCTCTGCTAAGCGACTATCCTTTTCATCATGAAAGGCTATTGGTTGCATAAATCTATCGAAAATAAATACTGTATCTTGAAACAGACTACCAAGCATTGTTGTAATACCTTCAAAGTTATTATCATCGACCGTTTCTTTTAATAAAGCTTGCTGATAATCTAATAGAAAATGAAGTCGTTGTTTATGCTCTTTCTCACCATTATATAATCTTGCATTATCAAGTATAGTGGCTAAGTGATTCGCTATCATTTCAAGTGATTTTGCATCTGTTTCCGTAAAAATCCCTTCGCATTCCTTTTCAACATGTAAAACGCCAATCGGTTTCATATCAATAATGATTGGAGCTGTAAACTGTTCACCACCAACCGTTTCAAAAAATGGGAAGTGATCTTTTAGTACATATTTATCTTCAACCATAATTTTGAATGGGCGCTTCATTTCTCCATATGATGGTGGTTGAAAAACAAAACAATTTTCAGCCTCGTTATACAGGTAAACACATGAAAAATCAGCATTTGTTTCCATTCCAGCTTTAGAAGTTACCTCAAATACATGCTTTTCTAACGGAACATCTAACGATAGGTTTTTACTAATCCATCCAAAACCTTCAATTTTTTTCAACTGCGATTCTTTTTGTCTAGCCACAGCTATCGCCACTGCTATATCTCTTCCAAACTCTTCAAATGATATTTCCATATCTAAAAGTGGGACATAACTTGAAAATGCAACAACACAAAAACCAAAATGTTGTATGTCATCTTTTAGTGGGACAGTAAACCAAGTCTCTACACCAGCACTTTTCAACGTTTCCGCTAGTAGGCACACTTCTGGTGAATCTGCCGTTTGATCCGTTATACTTTGATACTGGAGTCTTGATGAACATTCATCAGAGTGAAGAGGAAAAGCGGACGCTAAAGAAGTTAAATTTCCGCTCCAAGCCTTTGGTAAAAATTGTCCTCCTTCATTAAAAATGACAGCTACGAAATTACAATGTAATTCTGAGCAAAAGGAATGAGTTAAATACTGAAGTGCTTCTTCTTCCGTATCAATTTTAATAAGTTGACGTGATGTATTTCGCAAATGATATTCAATTCTTTTCATTAACCGCTCTCTCTTATTACCAGACATGCCCCATCCCCCACTTTATCTTTTCTATCTATTGTATAAGAAGCGTTACATAAAATAAAACTAAATATTAAAATTATTCAGCGAACAATTTGAAATCCCGAAGAAATATATCCCCGGGATTCTTCATTCATTATTTTGCTGTAGTTACATTGCTATCTCCGCTTACAATCTCTTTTTTCTCTTTATAATAAATGCCATATTCCTCTTTCACAAATAACATTGCTATACCACCGATTACAGCAGCACTCGCAATAGCCGCAAAATTATATTGAGGTAAGAAATGCATAGAAAGTAGTACACCTACAAAAGTTGGTGCTACAACGCCTCCAAGACGCCCAAACCCCATTGTGCTTCCTACTGCTGTTGAACGCATATTGCTAGGATAGTATTGAGAAACAAATGCATTGGACATATTTTGTAATCCAACTGAAGAAGCACCGATTACTGAAATTAACAAAAATCCAACAAACATGTTATTCGCAAATCCAATTAGGGATAACGCAATCGCTCCACAGAAAAATAATGGGACAAGCACCTTTTTGAATCCAACTTTATCCACGATTGGACCGAATATGAGTGTACCAACGATAGCGCCAATTTGCATGACAGCTGTAAATGAAAGACTTGATTTCAGATCGTACCCTGACTGCATCATAAGTCTTGGTAACCAAGTATTCATAGAGTAAATGAGTACGAAAGCACTAAAACATGAAATCCAAAACATAATTGTACTTACTGCACGCTTTTCCTCGAACAACTTAACAACAGGAGAACCAGCTTCTTTCGTTGGTCGTTTTATAAATTCTATTGCCGTATCTTCACTTAATTTTGGATTTACTTTCGCTATTACTTTTTTAACTTCTTCTATTTTTCCTTTCCCTAGAAGAAAACCAACAGACTCTGGAATACTTCTCATTAAAAATGGAAGAAACAATAACGGAATTCCTGCTAACCAAAAAACAGGTTTCCATCCTGCTGTCATTAAAAGTGATCGACTTGTAAGTGCCGCTACCATTGCCCCAACTGAATATCCGCAAAAAATAAAAGATACAATAGCAGTTCGAACTCGTTTCGGCGAAAATTCAGTTGCTATAGCAATTACATTCGGCATAACTCCGCCCAACCCAATACCAGCGATGACACGAAAGATCGTAAATGTAACAGGATCGTTCGCAAAACCAGATAGAAATGTAAATAGACTAAATAAGATTGTAGTTAGCAGTATAATATTTTTACGACCAATTTTATCAGCTAATAAACCGAAGAAAATAGCACCAATTGCCGTTCCTATAACTGTATAACTACCAATTGCCCCTGCTGTAACATCCGATATCCCCCACTCTTTAATGAGCGACGGTACTGCTGCTCCATAAATAACAACATCATATCCATCAAATGCAATTACGATAAATAGCCAAAATATTAACCAAAGGTGCATGGAATGAATACGACTCTCATCTATCACATTCATTGGGTTAATCGATTTCATCTTAATAACCTCCTTAAATGGGGATTTTTCTTTTCTCGGCCTCCAAAACTAGTAAACGCTTTCAATTATCCCTTTCTAATTTTCTAAAAACTTTTCTGAATTTTCCGTATTTAAATTGTAATCATTACTTTTAAAAATTGTTATCCGCTATTTATAGGAAAAAGTAAAGTAATATTCCTATAATTAGCGGACTTCGCTTCATAGGATTTGAATTTCCGTCTATCGAACTTCTGTAATGAAAGTAGCGAATCAAAATCAAATTATAGAGAATTGGGGTTGATACATTGAAAAGGTTTATTTCTATTTTCATTAGTCTCACTATGCTTTTTATGTTAGTAGGATTTGAACAGGCGAAAAAAGACACTACAAAACTAGCAGACACCATTTTTATTAACGGAAATGTCTATACGGTAGAAGCAAAGCAACCTTGGGCAGAAGCAGTTGCGATTAAAAACGGGAAAATTATTTATGTGGGTAATACGAAAGGTGCAAAAAAATACAAGAATAAGAATACAAAGATCATTGATTTAAATGGAAAAATGTTACTTCCAGGATTTGTTGATAGCCACCTTCACGCTTCCGAAACTGTAAACTCTCTTTATTCTGTTGACTTAGTAAACGCTAGAACAGTTGATGAATATGTTCAGGCAGTTGAACAGTATAGGAAAGAACATAGTGATTTAAAAGTTATTCATGGGGCTGGTTGGAGCAATACCCTCTTCTCATCATCTGGTCCGACAAAAGATTTATTAGATACTGTTGTGAAAGACATTCCTGTCGCTTTAATTTCCGAGGATTACCATTCAGTTTGGGCAAATTCGAAAGCGCTTGAGATAGCCGAAATTACAAAAGATACTCCAAATCCTAACGGTGGAGTAATTGAACGAAATGAAAACGGTGAACCGTCCGGTACGCTTCGTGATACCGCAACAAATCTTGTACTAGACAAATTACCAAAGTACAATACGGAACAGTATAAAGAAGGTTTAAAAAATTTCCAACAACTCGCAGCGAGTAATGGATATACACAAGTAAATGATGTCATTGTTCCTCAGCAAGATACTGTCATTGAAGCACTAACAATGCTCGAGAAAGAACGAGCATTATCTATTAGACATAATCTTGCGTTAACGATACAACCAAATGAAGGTCTAGAGCGTATTCCATATGTAAAGGAACAGCGCGCAAAATTACAAGGCCCACTTGTAAAAATGAATACGGTCAAGTTATTTATGGATGGTGTACTTGAAGGCGGAACTGCCTACTTACATGAGCCGTATAACAATAAACCAAACTATTACGGCGTTCCTGTTTGGGAGAAACCAGCATTCGAGCAAATGGTTCAAACATTAGACAAAGAGAAATTCCAAGTTCATATCCACTCTATCGGTGATGCTGCCACTACAGAAACATTAAATACATTAGCTATCGCCCAAAAACAAAACGGAAAAAGAGATAGTCGGCATAAGATTACACATCTACAATTAGTAAAAGAAAATGATATAAATCGTTTTAAAGATTTAGGCGTCATTGGTGTTCCGCAGCCAACGTGGTTTCTTAAAGACGGCGAATACTTTGCACAAGCTGTCGAATTATTAGGAGAAGAGCGTGCAAATGAACAATATCCTATGAGAAGTTTCATAAATAAAGGTGTTGTTATGGCTTCTTCTAGTGATTATCCCATTACACAAGGACCCTACTTCTCTCCTCTAGCTGGTATTCAAATGGGGATCACTCGTACAAGTTTACAAGATACAAATTCACAACACGCTTTAAATCCAAAAGAAAAAGTAAGTTTAGCAGAAATGATTAAGAGTTATACAATAAATGGAGCCTACGCCAATTTTTTAGAGAAAGAAACTGGATCTATTAAAGTCGGCAAAAAAGCAGACCTCGTTGTATTAGACAAAAACTTATTTAAAATTCAAAAACATGATATTCATAAAACGAAAATTTTATTGACGTTATTAGAAGGAAAAGAAACATTTCGTCATACAGAGTTTCGTTAATTTCAACATAAAAAAGAGGTGCATGAATCACCTCTTTTTTATGTATCGGAACAATTATAATTCAACTCTACTTGTTCCTATTGTTTCTTCCAGTTTTCTCATTATTTTTGCTATCGCTTCAATTGAATTTTCGGTTTCATATTCTCCAACATTTAAAGAATGATTTGCGTTTTTAACAACATCAATCGTTAAATTTGTTTTATATAACTGATCCATTTGATTTGCATTATAATGGTGGTCGTTATCCCCAATTACTAAAAGCCCTTCGTGACTACTATGTAAAATAGAATCAAAAATAGATTCAAAAGTTAGTAAAGGTGTCAGTACTATCATTTTTGACTGTAAAAACTCTTCTCTCTTCATTACATCATTTGCAATCGGAATTGTTCCAAGTGATTTCCCTAAAAACATAGAATTGCTATAGCGTCCATTTTTCAACACTTCATTCATTACAGGATTAATATCATCCATCATTACTTTCGTTACTTCTTCTATTGGTTTATTCATTAATTGTCCATCATAGGAATAATGAATATGTACTACATCTATTTCATGTTCAAGCATTAACATCGTTGCATAATAGAATAACGGCTTATCATAATTTTATCCTGAACCTGAAAACATAAAGCAAACCCTACTAGAACCTTTTTCGATATGTGTGTAATGAATTACTTTGTCATTTATATGCATCTCTTTTTTAGTCCCCTTCACCCTTTTCCCCTCCGAATACGTTTATTTTTGCAAAACAATATGTTCTGTATGAACTGCTATATCCTTTACTTTTTCTTTTATAAACGCAGGCTGTAAATTATATACCTCTAACTCTTCTACCGGCACCCACTTAAACAAATACGATCTACCCTCTTCTTCCAAAATATATTGATCCGCTCCATTTGCAGGTAACTCATGTAGCTCTACTTCATAATAAAAACTAATCTCATGAAACTTTCGCTCAGAAAGTATAAAGAAATTTTCTACTGACCATATTAATCTCTTCACTTTAATAGGTACGTCTAGTTCTTCTGCCAGCTCCCGTTTTAACGCATCTTCACTATTTTCTAGCATTTTCACTCGTCCGCCCGGTACGTACCAAAAATCTTCACCGTCCCCTTGCAAAATAAGGATTTTATTATCATGTTTACAAATTGCTCCGACACGGTAATTAAAACATGTTTCCTCTACTTTAAACGTAAGATCCATCTGTAATGCCCCCTTATATATTAAATATCGAATTATTAAAAAACGATTATGTATGTACAAATAAGATTACTAAATTCGCTCGCTTCATTCAATCATTTTCGAATTTTCCGAACTCTTACTTTTCATCATTACAAGTGTATATACATATGTTACAATCACATTGCACACTAGAAAAGCAGTATGGGGGTACGAATGGAAACGTTATTAATCCAGCAAACTGAGAAATCAAATAAGTTTTGGAAAATCGTTGTGAAAGAAAAAGACTATGTTGTGCTTTACGGAAAAATCGGCACAGCTGGTAGTGTAAAAGCGAAAGAGTTTGAAACAGAAGAAGAATGTATGAAAGAAGCTAACAAATTAGTTGCTTCCAAACGTAAAAAAGGATATACAGACCCGTTTCCTGGGGAAGATTACATAAAAGAGAAAACAATAACAGAAGAAGAATTTTGGGAACTACTTGATCGTGCCAAAACGAAAGGCGAAGATCAAGAAGAACAAATAGAATGGCTTACTTCTCACCTCACTAAACGTACAGTACATGAAATTGTAGCTTTTGATACACATATGCATCGTATTTTGAAAGATTCCTATACTTCTCGCTTATGGGCAGCAGCCTATATTATTTTAGGCGGTTGTTCGGATGATTGTTTTGATTATTTCCGTGGATGGTTATTATATCAAGGAAAAGAAACTTACGAAGCGTGTATTGAAGATCCAGAACGGTTAATACCTGTATTAGAAGATTTGAGTGAGTATGACGTACCAAACGTTGAAGAACTTTCTTTATACTTCGGTTATACTGTATATGCAGAAAAAACCGGGGATGAGGATGATACTTACTTTACACTTTATCACGTACTAACTAATGAAAGAACTTATAATGCCGACATTGAATTCGATTGGGATGAAGATGACGAAGAAGGATTGAAAAAAATGTTTCCTAAGCTATGGGAAATGTACGGGGAAGAACCGATTGAATGGTAGATGAATATTAGGACTCTGTTTAGCAAATAGACAGAGTCCTTTTTCATTGGATTCTTATTTAAACTCTCTTTATTTCATGCCACTTTTCTAACAGCACCTTTTCTCTTTCCTTTGAAATACCTGCTTTTAATTCCCTATTTTCCATTTCCTTCATCCACCCATACACGTCTGTAACTGTATCTTCTAAACTTCTAAAAGTAAGCCCTTCTTTAACGGCACTCTCGACACTAATAGAAAATCCACCTTTCCACGGCTTCGTTTCACCTTCTAATGGGAAAGTTTCGGGAATCCACAAAGGCATTTCTGTCCAAGGCTGCACATTATGTTCACTCATAAACGATTCGTCTACCCAAACAAATTCAGCATCGCTATTCGTAACCTTTTTACACGTATTTAATAGCTCTTCCATCGTCAATTTATCATTCGGACCTGTTATATTGAATGTACCTGCTTTATTATTTTCTGCCATGTTGAGTCCAAAGCACGCGACATCTTTTATATCAACCATCTGCACTGGACGGTCTTTTCTTCCTGGAACTAACACTTTACCTCCTTTTGCTACACGCTGAATCCAGTATGTTAGTCGATCTGTATAATCAAACATTCCTGAAAGAAGTCCTGCTCTTACATGTAAAACACGCCCCGGCCAATACTTCTCTGCTTCTTTTTCACATAATACTTTCAGCGCACCATAATGCTCATAAGGAGAAACTTCACCATTCTCTACAGCCTTTATTTGCTCTTCCGTCGGTTCATGTTGTAATATATAGTCTTCTTTTATGTCATGTGGAATCCAGTCTTTATATACGGAAAGACTTGAGATGAATATATAATGCTTTATATGATTTTTTAATACTTCTCCAACATTCCGAATATGATGCGGAGAAAAGCCACACGTGTCTATGACAACATCCCACTTTCGATTCTCTAAGCTTAATACATTACCATTTCTGTCACCGATTAAATGTTCCACTTCAGGGAAAATCTCTTTGTTTGTTCCACGATTAAATACTGTAACCTCGTGCCCCCTGTTCAAAACTTCTTCTACAAATGCTCTTCCTAAAAATCGTGTACCGCCTAGTATTAGAATTTTCATGGTTCTCCCCCATTCGTGATAAAAAATCTATTCTTTTGTTTAACGATTTTTTGTTGTGAAAAGTTACGGGGGATAATTTAATTTTTTCTACAAGTTCAATATATGCAATTTCGACACTTTTTCTATCTTAAAAACAATAATATGGAAATATTCATTCTGTCGATTTCCATTTCATATATAATTAAAATATCGGATATTCGATTAACCACTTATACATACTTAGGCAGGTGAAAAATATTAATAAACACATAATTTATCATTCAACATTATGTATTTATTTTCTTACATCACTTGTATATATCATCTTGCTGAACATAGAAAATGGTCGTAATTATTTGGGGTTTACAATGGTTGTTCCGCTTTTAGCGGTTATTTCATATCAAACATTATATAAGAAACAAAAAATAGTTCATACATTTGGAATTTCACGCCCAAAAATAAAAACACTAATTTTCTCCATATTATTTCCACTACTTCTAGGGCTATGTCTCCATTTTTATTTTTATATTTATGATATAAAGTTCTTATATCATCATTGGAATGAATTAGGATTTCTCTTGTTCGTTGGTCTTACAATTGGATCTTTATCTGCATTATTAGAAGAGATTATATGGCGAGGGAATTTTCATTTCTATTTACGAAAAAAATATTCATTTATGCAAACAGCTATTATTATAGCTTTGCTTTGGTCTTCATGGCATTTACCAGTAGCTACCTTTTATAAAAATTATGAGTTTCAGTTTGTAGGAATATTAAGTTATCTCTCTTTATTATTTATATTGTCTTTAATTTTGACGTACACGAGAGAATATGGTGGTTCTGTAATATCACCCGCAATTTTACATGGTATGTTTAATGTATTTTATTTAACAGATGGAGTAGAAACAAAATGGGATATTAGCCTAATGGAATTAATTAAATTTATCTTGCTGGTAATTGTGTTTGGCATGATGTATCTAATACATCGAAAAGTTAAAAAATAGTTAAAAGTACCTAAACAAATTATAAAGTACTTCAACACCTATTCAATAATCGTATAGGTGTTGAAGTTTTATAATCTTAGTTGCACAACTTGGTTAATACAACACTTTTTTCTATCGTAGAGAACAAAACAAGTTTAACTAAACCTTTTATTCTTATTTTTATAAAAATAACCATATTAATCTTTTAAATAAGGAAGTATGCACTCTTTAATTAACTCCCATCTATCCTCTGCATTTCGTATAACCTCAGTAGCAATCACTACCACCAGTTCCTTCTCTGGTACGCAGCAAATCATATTCCCACCATCACCCATAGCACAGTATGAAAAGATTCCATCTTCTTCTCGTAACCACCATAAGTAACCATATTGATTTTGGTTCATTTCTGTCGATTCTTTTATCCATGATTTTGATAGTATTTGTTTTCCATTATGAATACCTTCATTCAAATACATCTGTCCAAACTTAGCCATATCCCTAACCGTTAACGTTAGTCCCCATCCGCCCGTCGAAATACCATTTGGATCGTGAACCCATCCTTTCACATCTTTTCCAAATAAGTCATCAAATCCAAATGCTTTCATTTTATAGTTTGGAATTTCTCTCATGCCGAGTGGCTGAAATAAGTATTCATTCGCAAATTCATGCGCATTTTTTCCTGTTGCGTTCGTTATAATCGCTGATAGTATATGAGCTCCTGCAGATGAATATTTAAAAGATCCAATTTCTCCGCCGTTTCCTATCCTATTTAACGTATACTGTATCCAATCTTGTTGTGTACATAGTTCTTCTAACGGTTCCTGCCAGTCTACGAATGGATGTGGAGCTGTCATCGTAAGAAGATGTCGTACTGTTATTTCAGATGAATTAACGTTATATTCCGGGAAAAATTCTATTACTCTTTGATCAACGCTTTTTATATACCCTTTATCTACACATAGTCCAATTAACGCAGAAGTAATCGTTTTTGTGACTGACGCTATATGAAATGCATCATCTGAACCGTGACCGTTATAATATTTTTCAAAAATAACATTACCTTTCCGCACTACTAACATACCATTCATATTTTCATATTCTTCTTGTATAATCTGATCTAACTTTTCAGCAGTTTTCATTATTCTTTCCCCTTTAACCTATGATTAAAAAGGTTCGATAGGTACATATATATCAACTATATGTTTATCTTCGGGATGCTGCTTTGGATCATTTCTATATACTTCAAAAGGATATGAGTCCCTCGGCTTATATCCGCTATTTGGAAGCCACTCACCGTATAAGAAATCCCATGCTCCTTTATATTCATCCTGGAATATTTCAAAATGCCCTACTGCATACTTTCCAGAAGGTATTACCATTATTCCAATATCACTCGTTTTTACTGCGGACGCATCCGGAATTGTTATACATAAACTTGTTCTTAAATGATAGTCCTCAGTAAATTCATGATGATCGTGGTAAATGGTTAATACTTTCGTATCCTCAAATACATGATAGTTTTGCTTAGCTGCGTAATAAAATAATTTCTCTATCATTTCTGGAAAAGCTATAGTTAACTCCTCATATGTACCAATATGTCTTATGTATGCGACGTTTATATCATCCGCTGTTACAATTTCAACATTACCTCGAACCTTCTTACATTCATTGTATTGAGAAGCTCTGCTTACGTCTTTGCAATTCTTGCTATTGTCGTTTCGATATTGAGATGGACTTACGCCGTAATAATTTTTAAATGTTCGGGAGAAAACAGCTGAATCTGTGAAACCGAAGTGATACGCAATATGTGTAATCGTCATGTCTGTGCGATATGTAAGTAGATGTGTTGCCCTTTCTAACTTCAAGCGATTCACATACCGAGATAACGGCTCGTCTACTATTCCTTTAAAAATTCTATGAAAATGAAACTTTGAAAATCCTGCTACATCGGCTAGCTCTTCAATTGAAAGTGAATCATTTATATGCGATTCTATATAATCTTGCACTTTATAAATGCGTCGTAAATATTCATTTCTACTTTGTTTACTCTCCATACTTCTAACCCCTCACAACAAAAAGGCTAACTTTATGCTAGCCTACTGTTACACATGTTTCAAAAACAAAACTCTACTCCCGCCGTTCCCATCATAATTTGTATGTACCGATACACCCTCTATCTCATCATCCCCAGCCTCAATTCGAAAACCAATCTCCTTATGAAACTGTATCGATTTTTTATTAACTGGTGATGTGATTGCTTTTACAACTTTACGGTTATTTGCACGAGCAACATCAAAGAAATAAGAATACAATGTCGATGCGATTCCTCTTCTTCTATACTTAGGATTTACACCGATAAAATGAACGTATGCTTCATCTTTATGCGTTTGGGAAAAGAATCCGCATAAAAAACCTAACGTTTCTCCCTCTTCTTCAATGATAAAACTCGTTTCTTGAAAGTGAACGAAGAACAATTTTGGCAACATGTCCGCCATGTCTCTCCCGCCCCACCAATTATTTAAAACAGAATGAATCTTTACATAATCTTCCCCTTGTATGTTTCTTACTCGCATGTATTTCTCCCTCTCACTCACTTCATTTTTTCATAAATTTTAATGACTGTTTCTACTAATAGGATGAATACCCAAATACCGCAAAATACAAGTACAGACTGGAATATGGATCCAATAATAAAAATAACACCAACTGCACCTGATCCTGAAATTGATACTTCCCCAAATCCTGGGTCATATATAAGAGATCCAGCAG
Source organism: Bacillus cereus group sp. N14 (assembly GCF_016483555.1). Lineage (NCBI taxonomy): Bacteria > Bacillati > Bacillota > Bacilli > Caryophanales > Bacillaceae > Bacillus > Bacillus cereus group sp. N14. Next base: position 66,103 of record NZ_JAEHBQ010000003.1, on the reverse strand, counting down.
AAAAAGCCATTAAAATAGATCCTATTAAATAAATCACACTCATTATTTTTAATATCTTTATAGAAAGATAAGAAGTTTGTTTTTCTTCCACTTGTGATAATTCGATTTCTCCACTCGCAATTCCTTTTTGCAAACAGTCTTCACATAAAAATTCTTCCTTAATTTTTTTACCACCGTGTAACGTACCTGTTATCTCTTTACACCTTGAACATTTTCGATTTATCATTTTGATATCACTCCAATCTCATAAGATTATACTTATATAATTCTGCACTTACCTTAATATTCCTTTTATGTATTTTATAGAGAAATGAGGTGTTTTATGATGTCTAAACTTACTTTTGGTTATAAAAAGCCTACTGAACAATATGTATTAAGACCTAGTTGTTATGCGATTATTTTTAATTCCTCTTCAAAGATTGCTGCTATCCAAAAAGGAAACCATTATTTTTTACCTGGTGGCGGTATGGAAGGTAATGAAACAAAAGAAGAATGTATACATCGTGAATTACTAGAGGAATTAGGATGGGCAATTGAAATTGAACAGTATATCGGTAATGCAATGCGATATTTTTATGCTAAAAAGGAAGATACATATTATTTAAATGATGGGTTCTTCTACATTGCGAACATGGTGCAGAAACAAACTGAAAACTGTGAGGAGGATCATGTTCTAAGGTGGATGTCTCCTTTACATGCTGTAGAGCTTCTCATTCACGATCATCAAAAATGGGCGGTTGAACAAGCGCTTTTATTACGAAATAAAAAATGATCTCCTTCTATATGAAAGAGATCGTTTTTACTGTTAACTTACTTTTTTCAAATTGAGAGCTGGCTTTTTGATTCCGCCTTTTTTTACAACATATAAACCGATAAAGATAATAAGACCGCCAACGAGCTGCATCGTATTAATTTGCTCTCCAATTGTTACTGCTGCAAAAATAACTGCGAACAATGGCACAAGATACATATAAACCATTACTTTCGTTGAGCCTATTTGACTAATACCGACATACCACATTGCTAACCCAAAGATGGTCGCAAAGACAATTGAATATGCAAGAGATCCCCAGCTTGGCGTATCTACTGGCCACGTTAATGTATTTACGTTAAATAAACAGTATATAACGAGAGGTACAATTCCAATTAACGTAGACCATGATGTGACTCTCATTGCAGAGTATTTTGTAATAAGAGGTTGTGCTAAAATTGGATACCATCCCCAAGCAATTGCTGCGACTAATCCAATTATATTTCCGAGCCACGCATACTCGTAAGTAGCTCCTCCTGTATGCCCTGTTAATAAAACGAATGCTGCACCAATAAACGCTACTATTGAACCAATTTGAACTTTCATCGAAAAACGTTCTTGTTTGTGTAATACTGCTAATATCCCTGTAAAAATAGGTGACATCGCAATTAATAATGAGGCGTTCGTTGCTGAAGTATATTTCACAGATAGCATAAACATCGTTTGATACATTGCCGTACCAACGATACCGACTGCTATTAATCGTAACCAATCTTTTCTTTCAATACGTAATGAGCGTTCCATCATAAATGTAATAAGTAATAATACCGGAGATGCTACTAAAAATCGTAAACTATTAAATTGAATGGATGACATATATGCCACGCCATACTTTCCAATTGTATAATTTGCTCCCCATACTAATGCTACTGATACTAGGAGCCACTCCATTTGCCATCGTTTCATCCGAATCTCCCCTTCCCTATTTAGCATAGTAAAATTGGCTGGATATAACACCGTCCAATTGGCTGTTTTTTTACCCAGCCAATTTGTTATACTGAATGTATATAAGAGATACGGAGGCGTTTGTATGGAATGGAAGCTAGATAACGATAGTAAAATCCCTATTTATCAGCAAGTTGTTGACTTTATTGAAAAACGTATTACATTCGGAGAACTTCCTCCAGGTAGCTTCCTCCCTTCCGAACGGAAATTAGCTACGCAATTAAATGTAAACCGAAGTACAGTAACAACTGCTTATAATGAACTTCGTGCTATGGGAATTGTAGAAAGTACGACTGGTAAAGGTACACGTGTAAGTACACATATGTGGGGCGTTTCTCCAACATTAACTCCGAATTGGAGAAATTTCGTAGAAGGTGGTACTTTTTTACCAAACTTACCGTTACTTCGCCATATTCGGGCAGAAGTACAACAAAATGAAAATATTATAGATTTTGCAAACGGAGAGCTCGGTTGTAATCTCTATCCTCACGAGCAACTACAAACGATTTTACGAGAACAACCGTTAACGCATTCATTAAGTTATGATCATCCGCAAGGCTATCTCCCGCTAAGACAAGCGGTCGTAAAATATATGAAAGAATATTTAAAAGTTGAAGCGACTGAACAATCCATTATGATTACATCTGGCGCACAGCAAGCACTTCACCTTATCGTTCAATGTTTATTAAATCCCGGTGATGCTGTCGCTTTCGAAAGTCCATCGCACTGTTATTCCTTACCGTTATTCCAATCAGCAGGTATTCGTATTTTCCCATTACCTGTCGATGAACACGGTATTAATCCAGACGATGTACAAGAGTTATATAGAAAACATCGTATTAAAATGATTTTTTTAAATCCAAATTTCCAAAATCCTACGGGAACAATGCTTCATCCAAACCGTAGAAAAAAATTGTTATCACTTTGCGCAGACTTACGAATTGCGATTGTGGAAGATGATCCGTCCAGTCTACTTACGCTAGAAAAGAAACAACCTTGCCCTACTTTAAAATCAATAGATGAAAATGGGACAGTCATTTATGTACATTCCTTATCAAAAATGATTGCACCAGGCTTACGAGTTGGCTGGCTTGTCGCTCCGCAGTCTGTAGTAGAAAGGTTATCCGACGCAAGGCACCAAATGGAATTAGGAATGAGCATTTTCCCACAGTGGCTTATGCAACAATTTTTCGAAACTGTACCATTTCAGTCTCATATCGTACCGTTACGAAAACAATTAGCAGAAAAAAGAGACGTTATCGTTCGCGCCTTAAATGAGCAACTTCACGACAAAATCTCTTTTTCAAACCCGACCGGCGGTATATACATATGGGGAAAACTAAAAGAACCGATAAACGAAAAACAACTTATTATGCAAAGTTTAAAACAAGAAATCGCATTTATGCCAGGTAGTATTTTCGGTGCGAAAGATGGTTATATTCGTTTATCTTATGGAAAAGTGAATATTGATCAAATTGAGGAAGGTATTTCTCGTTTGCGTGAGGCTATTTTGGTTTGTGGAAAATAACTTTAAATAAAGCTTTCTCGTTTGACAAAAGAAAAATCTACCATTATTATCAACACGAGCCTAGTTATAGGAGTGATAAAAATGAAAATTTACGTTGATGCAGATGCTTGTCCTGTAAAAGATGTGATTATTTCCGAAGCTACGAACGTAGAAATCCCTGTTACCCTCGTTACTAGCTTTTCTCATTATTCTAATGCAGAACAGCCAACAGGCGTAGAAACAATTTATGTTGATTCTGGAGCAGATGCTGCAGATTACCGGATTATGCAGTTAGCAAAAAAAGAAGATTTAATCGTAACACAAGATTACGGTCTTGCTTCGCTTGCTTTAGCAAAAGGGTGTATCGTTCTACACCATAAAGGGTATAAGTATACGAATGAAAACATTGAACAATTGTTACAAACTCGGTATTTAAGTGCAATGGTTCGAAAAAGCGGTAAGCGTACAAAGGGACCAAAACCATTTACAGCAGAAGATAAAGAGAAATTTAGAGCGCTCTTTAAAAGTATGATTGCACTTTAGAAATGAATCTTCTATTTGTAGGGAAAGCTTTATAAAAAAGAAGAGAATATCGGAATGAACATTCTCTTCTTGGGGTTTACCCTTTTAAAATGAAGGTAAATTATCTAAGTTATTTTCTTTTATGCCATCCGGTTCACTACGTATAATATCTCTACCATACTTATGAAATACGTCCACATGAGCTAACTTCCCTGATTTTGCTTCACTAAGAGCAGTCATATAATCTAACTCTCTCCCGCTACTTGTTTTAAACGCTATTAAATCCCCGTCATCATTTTTACGAACGGCAACTATTTGTTCTGCCCCTGAATTGCCTTCATGGTCTACTTCAAATTGAGCTTGTTCTTCTCCTTGATGTAAGTAATCATTATAAACTTTTTCAAAGTCTTTGTTGTCCATAAAACTCACCTCCAGCACATTTCATTAGTATGGTTGGGAGGTGTTGGTTTTATGTACCTTTTTATTACCGTAACAAGTCTTTACTACTCCAAATAAAGAATACTGGTCATTTTTTGTAGCCTAATACAAATCTATTTATAGTTCCTTACCTTCTTAATTTAAGCTAAATTTAAGTGTTAATATTTTCCTGACAACTTTATAATTGATTATGTCGAAACGAAATTTGAAATGGAGAATGGCTAAGATGAATATAGATATTAATCGTTTAACTGATATTTGTTTAGAGTATCAGCAATCTAGATTTTATGTTACTAGAATCCCTAAAGATTTCTTATCAATTGCCCAAAAACGTTTTTCTATACCAACGGATGATCAAATTATTGCTTTTTTAAGTTGTAATTTATTTGGATCAGGCAAGTATGGTGTTTACTTTACGAGTTCGGGTTTATACTGGAAAAATTGGTTATTAGGTAAAGGAAATTTGAAATGGGATCAATTAATTGAAGTGCAACAAATTGAAATTGATAAAGATGGTTTCTTATCTTTTGATGCACAAAAAAGCTTTAATATTAGCGGGAGTGATTATCCACCACTGTTATTTAAAGAATTACTTATAGCTCTTACAAATTCATTCCAAAATTCTAAACAACATGATATACATCCAGTTATAAAAATTAATGAGATAAAATCAATTTGCTCATTATTTGAAACATACAATGAATTATTAGAACCTGATAACGGATTATTTGTAGACACTCATATTTCAGACAAAAAATTAAAATCAATTGAGGCACGATTTATCGTTTCAAAAGAAGAACAAATCATCGCTTTTTTAGATACATCTGTCCTTGGGAATATGGGGAAAGGATCTGATGGAGTATTAATTTGTGAATCAGGTTTATATTTTAGAGAAACCTTTGTACACTTATATTTCCCATGGCATGTCTTTAAAAATATCCCTATTACTTTAACTTCAGATGAATTTGAAATTGGAAAAAGAAATATTTTTCATCTTCAACATGCTAGAATGGCTAGTCAAGATATTTTATTGTTCATCAAGAATTTAAAACAGTATATGAATAGTTTATATGAAGAAAATCCACAATTACATATTTAATACATTTCTTATTACATACAAGCACATGTATAGTTAAGTCGAAAATTTCAATTCAACTAAAAAACCGATTATTTTTGTAGAGAGCCTACATGTATAATCGGTTTTTACGCTTATTCTTTTCTTATATTTCTCTTTTTTAATACCTACGCAAATCCTTCAAAGTTTCCAATATATCATCTATAAAGGCTGTACTACCTTCTGTCTCTAAAACTCTGAAATAAAAACTTCTTAAGAAAGTTCTAATATTTTGTACTAAAATAGCATGCTGCGGATGTCGGATATCCTCAACAGTTGCTATACTATGTAGCCAGTTGCCCCACTCTTCTTCTGTTAAAAGATTTTGGTTACGTAACGACATAATTGGCGTTACTAATCTCTCATCCTCAAAGTGTATATATACGTAATCACTCAATCGAACCTTCTGACGAACAGCAGCTAGTATTGCATATGAAAACTCACGATTTTGTATTGTACGTGCTAACGCATCTAGTGCATCAGCCGCATGCGCCGTAGAGTGTGCCCAACCTTTTCCTTCTACGTAGCCTCTTACATCTTCTTCTAAATATACATATTCCAGTACTTGTTCTGCCACACTGTACAGTTGTTCTTCGGATAACAACGGTTCTCTTTCATGAACAGATAAAATAAGTGGCGGAATTAATACGGAGAATGCACGTTTAAAAACAGAGTCTGTGCCCTTTTCACCAATTTTATAAAATAAATAATCAGGACTAATTGCTTGTAACATTAATCCTCTTAACTCTTTTTGTCTAAACACATCATTTGTAATCCATGTATGAAGCGTACTATAAATTAAATCATCGCGTAATTCAGCATCAGGTGATCCGATATAATCTAGCATCCACTGTGCATACGGATATGCATCTACATCTTCTGGTACAGCATAATTATTATTTTTAATTTGTAGTAGTTCTTCTTTTAATTCTAGTACTTCATTCATTATATTTCCTGTCCCCTTTTTACTTTATTAACATATTTTCGCCTTATCCCCTGTAATTACCTATCCTTATATGAACTTGATTCAATTATATATAATTTATCCTGATAAATAAAAGGAAATACATTAGAACATCACAGTCTCTCACTTTGTTTACATGCATTTCATGTAAGTTTAAGTTATAAAATAAAGGATGTTTTTTCTTTTGTATTCACACATAGTTACAATCAAAAATTTAATCATTTTAGAACTTGTTTAATAAATTCTGTTTTAGCTTTTGTGTATGCTTCTCTATCTTGGTTAAATCTTTTAGCTAAATCTTGTTTAAGATTTGAATACTCATAAACTAATTGTGGATTTTCTCGTAAGCGGTTACGAAATAAAAGTTGTTGCTCCCATCGCTCAGTTCCTTTAACCATCAAATGCAAGTGAGCTACACGCCTATTATTATTAACTTTCACAAAGAACCTTCTCCAAGGTCTCTCATCTAATTCTGGGCTTACATAATGCCAATTATATATGGCCAATGTAGCTGAAATATCTAGTACTCTATCAAATGAGTCTATTTCAGCCATTAGATCAATGATAGGTTTTGCAGGTAAACCAGGTATGGATGTACTTCCTATATGTATTACTTTTCTTATACCTAGAGGAGCAAGCAGTTCATATAATTGCTGCTCTTCACATCGGCCTTTATCTTGCCAATCAGGATTTGCATTAACTATCTCTACTGACTCATTCGCCCATACAGGCCAATCGTTCGGATTATCTTTCTTATCCATCCAAAGCATCCCCTTTCACGATTTTTTCTATATAAACCGTATTAAATTCCTTTAAATACAACTACCGTATCATCAAAATCACTATTCCGAAATACACATCCGCACACTCTTTCAGATTATGCTAGTTCGTTTGCAAATGTTGTTTTTCCTGACGCTGTAATACCACTTACTCCAACTCTTGTTGGATGGGTTACGTTTAATTTTAAAATATGATCTACAATTTCTTTCATACGTTGTTTTCGGTTCATGATATTTCCTCCACACAACCAGTTTACATAATATTATTATGAGTGAGATTTTGTGTCACTATTTGTCGGTAAGTCGATATCCTTTGTCGAATCGTTGATATATCGAAAAAATCGTTGATATATTTTAAGTTACGATAGATATATTTGAAAAATCGTTGATATATTATGATTGGCTTACTTTCCCTTAAATCCTCGATATAAAGCAGTGCGTAACTCTTGTTTGTATTCTTCAATCTCTGGCATATTGAGTTCTTCTGCTAGCCTGATGGCCAATTCAATATCATACGGTACACGTACGAGTTGAATGGAAAAGCTCGCTGCTTCTTTTTTATCGTAAGTTCCTTCAAATATTAAATAGGACGCTTGTGTAATTTCAAGAGGATTTCCTACACTACCAGCATTACATAACGTTTTCCCTCTGAAATTTTGAACGAATGCTTGGTGAACGTCACCGTAGCAAACGACATCTGGTTTTCTTTCTCCTTCTATATTCTCTGTGAGCTCACTGTTTTCGAACATACTAATACGCTCTTCTCTTGAGGCATGTGGTTGTATTCTTTCATATAAACTTCTTGGTGAGGCGTGGAACATACGAATCAGTTTGCCGCTCATAAAAAATTCGATTGAAAATGGTAAGCTTCTTAAATAGTCATTTTGTTCTTCCGACAGTTGTTTTTGATGCCATTTTAACGCCTCAAATTCAGTCGGTTTTGTAATGAAATCATCCCAGTTCCCCATTACAACTCCTTCACATTCTTTACGAATGATTTCAATCACTTCGCTAGAATGAGGACCTTTCCCGACTAGATCTCCAAGACAAATGATGCGCTCGATTCCTCTTACTTTAATATCTTTCAGTACAGAATCTAATGCTGGAATATTACCGTGAATATCTGAAATTACCGCTATTTTATCCATATGAATCCCTCCATTACTTATTGTTTATTATATCCTCATGTTGTGATTGATACCATTTTGGAATATAGGATGAAAAATTGTTATGATCTTCGATAATTCGGTTTAATCTCTCTTTCATATCATTAACTAAATGTGGCGTACTTCGGTTTGTCCATACGATATCAGCTGGGAATGTCATTGCTGCATATAATGAGTACAGTTGCCAAAAATGAAGCGATGGTTCGCCTCCGCAATAACCTTGAACTTGTCCAACCGCAAATGGTTTGCTTATTCTTGTAGTAAAAATCGCTACGTTATAAAAATCGTGTATTGGATCGCCAAAATCATATCCACCAAAATCGATAACGATAAATTCCTTATTATGAATCATACTATTTGCTGGATGGAAGTCATCGTGTAAAAATGTGATTGGGCGATTTTTCAATAATTGTTTATGCTCCCCTACAAAACTTAATACTGGCTTCAAATCAAGGAAGTCTATTTCATAGTTTGCTAACGCTTCTACGTATCTTTCGTATTTATTCCATCGAACCGTTTCCCATTTATTACTTGCACTTTCTCTTTCAATTGAGTGGATTCTCTTTAATACTTCCCCTGCTTTTCTTCCTGCATAATACTGTTCTTCCACCGATAGCTTCCCTAAACCTTCTTCACCATTTACACCTTGGGCCCATTCAAATACTTGAACACATTTATTTAAATCCTCCAGCTTTATAAAATGAATTAACTGAGGCGTAGGAATATGTAATAACTCTAATTGTTTCATATACGTATATTCTTCTTGTTTACGTTCAAAATGAACAGCATCACATACTTTTACAAAATAAGTTTCTTCGTTCTTTAATTCAATTTTATATTTCTCTTCATGTGAAAAACCTTTTGAAATAGCTGTACACTTTACAATACGAGGCCATTCTAGTTTTCTCTCTATCTCTCTAAGTATTTCCTTCACAACGTTCACCTCTATCAATATATGTACAAACTACCTAACACTTCATGCTCTCGTTTATTTTCTCCTTTAAATTCCACTGCAAATGGATATTCGCCATGATTCTTTATGTATTCTTGCACTAGACCTTCTCCAACCGGTTCACAAAACTGTACTTGAATGTCACCAAACGATACACTTTGACACTCCGTATTCCATTCTTCATTTTTCACGACTGGGCTTGCAGCTAGCCCCATGACTGCTTTCCATTTCCGCACTGTTTCTCGAACATTTTTCACTGCGTAATGAATCGTTTCAATTTGTTGTACTTTGTTTTTATGTTCAGTGATCGTCCCAATGTTACGTAAATCGTTTCTTCTTTCTTCGTCTGTTTCATTCCACTGTATAAAGAAGGGGAATTTCGGTCCGTTTTCCTCTTGCTTTACAAATAACATTTTCCATTCTAAAAGGCGGCCATCTTTCCTCATACGTTTTCCTTCAAATGGTCCTATCGTATGTAAACCGTGCTTACTAAACTTAACTGCTAGCTCTTCAATGGCATCTGTTCGAATTGCGATTTGTAGCATCCCTTCTCCACCTTGTAATTTCACTACTGTTTCTTGTACTAATGGATTGTCTGCTTCTTTCGCTTTTTCTTCATGCTGAACTGCTAAAAACTCTATATACGATAAATCAAAATAACATAAACTATTCCAAGTACCCCAGTTCGTATGCTCTCCGCCTAGTGCAGTATGAAATCCACGCTCCTGCATTTGTTTTGCCGCTTCCTCCGGTGTACCATGTACTGCGTGTACGAGATGATCAAATCGTAACATGTCTTTCTCCCCTTTCTCTCCATCCTTTTATTGTATATTTTATTTTTCTTTCATTCAATTCAAAAAACTTTAAAACCCAGTTGATTTATACGATTAATATGTATTATAATAAAACAAATTTAATTATTGCTGATTGGAAAAACCAAAGGCACTTTTCTCATACGGGAAAAGTGCCTTTTTCATTTATTATTTACAGGGGGATTATTTATGCAGAAATTAATTGTCTTTGCCATTATTGGATTTTTCGCTCAATTGATTGATGGTGCGCTTGGAATGGCGTACGGGGTAACATCTACCTCACTATTATTAATGTTTGGTATCGCACCGGCTGTAGCTTCCGCATCTGTTCACTTAGCTGAAGTCGTTACAACCGCCGCTTCTGGTGCATCTCATATCAAATTTGGAAACGTTGATAAATATACCGTTTCCAGGCTTACATTGCCAGGAGCAGTTGGTGCATTTATTGGGGCATGTTTTTTAAGTAATTTACCTGGCGATGTCATTAAACCGTACATTTCCGTATTTTTATTTACTTTAGGGGTTTATATTTTATTACGATTCCTCATTCAAAAACAAATTGTCACTTCAAAGAAACGTATGTCTGCAAAACAACTTGTTCCGCTTGGCTTATTCGCTGGATTCGTTGATTCAACTGGTGGCGGTGGCTGGGGACCGATTACGACACCTGTACTTTTAGCAAGAGGAAATGAAGCTAGAAAAGTTATCGGATCTGTAGATACGAGTGAATTTCCTGTTTCACTTGCTGCAACAATTGGTTTCTTCATATCACTTGGCTGGGAACAAGTAAGTTGGGTTTGGGTATTTTCTCTCATGCTCGGTGGTATCGTTGCGGCACCAATCGCTGCATGGTTAGTACGCATCGTTCCTTCTCATTTACTTGGCGTATTAGTTGGTGGCCTTATTATCTTTACAAACATTCGTACATTGCTTACTACATTTAAAGTGGATCCAACGATTATTTCACTTTCTTACGTGGCAGTTGGTCTTGTCGTTATTATTTCTATTTTTATTGCTGTTCGTAATCATTCCAAACGTTCTAACGCATCGACAGCCGGATATCCGAATGATCAAAAACAAATGCTTCCATAACGATAAAAATACCGCCCGATATACTTCGAGCGGTATTTTTCATTTTTCTATTTTCCAATTAATCATCGTTTCTGTAGTGCCAGTTCTCTTCATATGTAATTTCTCTAATACACGAATCGATCCCTCATTTTCAAGAAGTGTCTCTGCAATAATTGTTTCTACCTCTCCTGTTTGAAAAGCCCAATTTATTAGTTCTCTTACAGCTTCTGTCGCATACCCTTTATTCCAATATTTCTCAATAAATCCGTAACCAATTTCTACTGTATGTTCCTCATTTGGTTTCCCTTTAAACCCAATATCACCTAGAACGATGTCATCTTCTTTGCGAATGACATACCACGCACCCCAAGGTAATACATTCTCATCTTTTTTTACATTTTCTACATGCCCTACAATATGTGGACCACTATTATATCCTTGCTCGTTAGCAACGTGAATACTCTCTTCTCTACACGGCACTATATAGAGCCTTTCTGTTTCTAATTTCATGTTGATTTCCCCTTTTCAATTAAACAATACCTCAATTTTATCAGAAATAAAAAGAATATTCATTCTACTTATCAGATTTATACTTATTCTTTGAAACGAATTTAAGGAATAATCCTCTTTTAATAGTTATGTCGAATTATATTTTCAGAATTTTCTTTTATTTTTAAAGGGTTTTCCAATATTTTTTGCGAAACATTTGTATAACAATTTCTTTCTTTATTTTTTGTTACATAACAGTAGGTTCGGGTGGAGTTTTGCAAGCGTTTCCTATACAATAACCGATATTTTTTGACTTTTCCTAACAAAATATCTTGCAATATATTCAGAAACTCATTACAATTGCCATATATTAAATATCTTAGCAATATATAAATCCTCATCAATCCGATGAGGTAGAGGTTGCGACTTTTAAGAGTAAAACGGACGAGACACAGAGAATGTCACTGACTCCGTTTGAAAGGAAAAGTTGCCGAAGTTTATATTTCTTCTCTGGAAATATGAGCTGGGGCTGTCTCCGAAAGGAACAGAACTGTCACGTTTACAAAATTACCGTGTAAACGTGGGGTGCTATCTTAACGGAAGGGTATGATGGGGTGGTTATTTGTGAAACGTTCCGCCTAATTCCTTTGGCGGTTTTTTGTATTTTTCTCCCCCGCTCCTTCCTAACCTACAAGAAAAGGAGTGTTGAACATGAATAGCGCAACAAATCAATCTACCTCTAAAACGCAAACTACACAAGGACAAGGTGAATTAAAACGCGGATTAAAATCTCGTCACCTTACGATGATTTCTCTCGGTGGTACAATCGGTACCGGACTATTTCTTGCCAGCGGTGGTGTCATCCATTCAGCTGGTCCTGGCGGTGCACTAATCGCATACGCCGCAATTGGAATTATGGTGTATTTCTTAATGACAAGCTTAGCTGAACTTGCAGCTTACATGCCTGTTACTGGATCTTTTAGCACGTATGCAACAAAATTTGTTGATCCATCACTTGGCTTTGCACTTGGATGGAACTATTGGTATAACTGGGCCATTACAATTGCTGCTGAACTCGCTGCTGTAACATTAATTATGAAATTTTGGTTCCCAGATACCCCTTCTCTTATTTGGAGTGGATTATGTTTAGCTATTATTTTCCTTTTAAACTATTTATCTGTTAAAGGGTTTGGTGAATCTGAATATTGGTTCGCACTTATTAAAGTAGTTACTATTATTATCTTTTTAATTGTCGGCTTCATGATGATTTTTGGAATTATGGGCGGCGAATCTGTTGGCTTTAAAAACTTCACTGTTGCAGATGCACCATTTAACGGCGGCATTATGGCAATTATCGGTGTATTTATGGCTGCTGGGTTCTCATTCCAAGGAACTGAATTATTAGGTGTAGCTGCTGGTGAAACTGCTGATCCAGAGCGTAACATTCCGAAAGCAATTCGTTCAATCTTTTGGCGTATTCTTTTATTCTATATCCTTGCGATTCTCGTTATCGGTTTATTAATTCCTTATACAACTGAAAGCCTTGCCGCAAGTGATGTAACAGTAAGTCCATTTACACTTATTTTTGAAAAAGCGGGCGTTGCCTTTGCTGCTTCTGTTATGAACGCTGTTATTTTAACGGCAGTACTATCTGCTGGTAACTCTGGAATGTATGCATCAACTCGTATGCTTTGGGATTTAGCTCGCCAAGGGAAAGCACCAAAGTTTCTTGGTAAATTAGATAGCCGCGGTGTACCTGTTAACGCATTAATCGTAACATCGATTGTCGGTAGTATCGCTTTCATTGCTTCTTTATTCGGTGACGGTGTTGTATACATTTGGTTATTAAACGCATCAGGAATGTCTGGCTTTATCGCATGGGTCGGCATTGCAATTAGTCATTATCGCTTCCGTAAAGCATATATCGCACAAGGAAAAGATTTAAAAGACTTACCATATAGAGCAAAATGGTTCCCGTTCGGTCCAATCTTTGCATTTGCACTTTGTGTCATCGTAATTTTAGGACAAAACTACGGCGCATTTATGGGCGAAGCAATCGATTGGAACGGTGTACTCGTTTCTTACATCGGTTTACCACTCTTCTTAGTACTATGGTTAGGATATAAATTTACGAAGAAAACGAAAGTGATTCCACTTGATAAATGTGAATTGAAATAAAGTGAAACGAGCAAACAAATATGTTTGCTCGTTTTTTATTCCAATGCTTCTCCCTTCCCTATTGCTCCTGTTTTTGCAATAATAAAGGAAATATAAATAAAGGTTGGGATACCATGAACATTCGCATTACTGATGAAGCAAAAGCAGCTATACATAGATTAGAACGTGAAGACACAAAAATCATTCGCATTAGAGGAACAATGACAAACTCTTGTAGTATTTTCGTTGATGTTGATTTAATTTGGGATACATATGATGCAGATGATGTTGTATATGAAGGTGCTGATTTTATTGTACAAATGGATTCATTTACGAAAGACTACACTGGTGATACGGTGAAACTTGATTATAAGACGACAGGTTTTAGTATTACGACTCCGAGTGAGACTTTAGTTTATGGATTGTCGATAAAAAAATAAAACTTGTTCTCAACTGACCACTGAGGTGAAAAAAATGGGTAAATATGTTCCATTAAAATTTTTATTTAACGAAGAATTGGCAGAAAAAATGGCTGATTCTATTTGTAAACACGATCCTACTTTCTCTAAAAGAAACTTTGTATCTTCCGTAACATGTAAAGTTGAAAATTTAGAGTTAAAGCAGCGTATTGAAGTAATAGCAGATGAATTACACAATGCTTTACAAAAAGATTTTCATGCAGCAATACATATTTTACTGAAAACATTGGGGCCAGAAAATACAACAGAAGTAGGCACATTTACAAACGGATATATGTACATGCCTATCGCAAAATACGTTGAAAAATATGGACTTAACGATTTTGACTCCTCTTTCAACGCCATGTATGAAATAACAAAAAGGAATACTGCTGAATATGCCATTCGGCCTTTTCTTGAAACATATCATGAAGATACACTAGACATATTACAACAGTGGATTCATGACGAAAACAGCCACATTAGAAGATTAGTTTCTGAAGGTACAAGACCAAGACTTCCTTGGGCTAAAAAAATTGGAGCTCTAAAAGGTGACTTTAAGAACAATTTACAACTTCTTGAACCTTTAATGAATGACCCTTCTAAATATGTTCAAAAATCTGTAGCCAATCATATCAATGACATTACGAAAGAAAATAAAGAACTCGTTTTTCAATGGTTGCAACAATTGCGTGATAAACAGCATCCAGTTAATCCTTGGATTATAAAACATGGGTTACGAACGGTTATTAAAAATGGTACTTTACCAAAAGATTTTTCTTTTTGAGTATTTTAAACAAAACCGCTTATGCTTCAAGAATGAAGTATAAGCGGTTTTTCCTTTTGAATAAAGCAATAATAAACGTAAAAAGTGCTTTAAAATTCTTCTTTATACCTTTATTTTACTAGCTCTTCTATGTTATCATTTTTCTTGATTTTTTCTGATGATAGCCAGAGTGAATAACTTGTTCCATCCTTGTTCCTTAAAAATATGTTAAATTCCTTATTATATAGTTCTTCTTTAAGAATAGTGACTACCTTTCTCAAATCCTCTATTACATAGGAATCATTTCTATATTTTATCTCACTGTCATTGAAAACTAAAGTCAATTCATACTCTAGACAGTTGCCGTCTTTCGGCTGTGAACAAGTAATATCTTCAATTACAAAACGATCATTTTGAATTTCATTTAACCTTTCGCCTACTTTTGTTTCAGTTTGAATCAAATATGTCCAATAACCTCTTACAGTGTTTTTCATTGTTAAAAGCAGTTCTTCTTTCGTTATAGCTTTTTGCACATTATCAAAAGGTAAGCCTATAGATTCACCATTATGATCCTCAATTTCAAGTTTTGTTATCTTTTTATTACTCTTCTGAATGAATTGGAATAGAGCATATAAACGATCTAATTCTTTTGATTCAAATTGACTGTAATCAATCTTGTCACTCGTTTTTAAAGTTAATAATAACTTATCAGTTGGTTTCTCCTCTATATAATCATCATCCACTATATATTGAAAAACATTTTTATTTTCAGGTTCCACGTAACCTAATTTTTTAATTTCTTCTAGCATGGGTTTGAATTTCTTATATTCCTCATATGTTTTTTTCCCGTATTGATATTCATCCCCTTTTATTCTTGAATATAAGAAACCATCTACCTCTACTCTAAATTGAATATTTTTATTATTTTTTGCTTGAACAGTATGATATGTATGTCCCATATTCCCTTCATGTATAGCACCCCAATCTGTTACAATCACATCAATTCCGTGCTTTTTTTTCACATATTTTTTCACCTGATCTTCATCTTCATAATTACAACCACTTAAACATAAGAAACATAACAATAGCAACATTACATTTTTCATTCTTTTCATATAGCACCTTGCCCTCTTCCTTGCATAAGAAATGTTCGCTAATTAAAGACTGTATAAAAAAGAGAATAATAACACCTATACATTATTATTCTCTTTTTTATAGAAACGGGTCGAATCACAGGCAATACCCCATCCTATAACGATTAATGTTACAGATAATAACTTAAGGCCCGTCTTATATATATAATCCAAATCTTTAAGGTAAACAAAAGATATTACTCCTAATACAGCACCCACTATCCCTAGAATCAAACCCTTATACTTTTGTAAAAACATCTTATTCCCCCTTTCGTACAAACTAAATATTCCATATATAAACAATACTAAATTATGGAATATTTTCAAAGAATAAAATTTTTATATTCAGTATATATATATCAATTTCTTATATAAATAAAAACATCCCCATAGATAAGTAAATCTAAAGGGAGTGAACGGTTCCACTTTTTTATAAACAGTACGACTTTATTGTTATGTAACAGAAATGTGAAATATCTTGGCACAATGCAGTTTCACTATATAGCCCATCCAAAATTTAGTTGTACTCTCACCTTGCCTTATAACTTCAAAGGATTTCCACTCGATTATCCCGAATATACAAATAATCACTCTATCAAGGAGCGAATTTATATGAATCTATTCGAACATGAAACGTAAAACCGTTCCACTTTAATAAGAGGTCCTCCTTTTTTCTTTTCTCATCATATCATTTACTTACAAAATAGGAGGATACAATTATGAAACGTGATCCATTATTTTTAACTTTATTAGAAAGTGCAAATACACATTTTAGCGGCTGGGATTTTTCTTTCATTTCAGAAACGGGTCGAATGAATAGCGATCCTTTATCGTGGTCGTACGGCAGCACTGCTTTCCAGCTTATGCAGCGTGCAAAATCAATGCTTGATATGGGCACTGGCGGCGGAGAATTTTTATCTATGTTACAACCGTTCCCATCAACTATTTTTGCGACTGAGGGCTATGCTCCAAACGTGCCAATTGCTCGGAAGAAATTAGAACCTTTAGGGGTTACAGTTATAGAGGTAACGGATGATACTGCTTTACCATTTCAAGATGGTCAGTTTGATTTCATTATAAATCAGCATGAATCATATGCTGCCTCTGAGGTAAACAGAATCCTTTCTCCAAATGGAATTTTCCTTACACAACAAGTTGGTGGTCTCGATTGTGCGGAACTAAATGAGCAGTTTAGCGCACCGCTAAATAGCGAATTTGCAAGTTGGTCGCTTGAAACGGCATGTAGTCAGTTAGAGGAAAATGGATTTACTATTTTAGAAGCAAAAGAAGAGTTCCCTTTTCAACGTTTATATGACATTGGTGCGATCGTCTATTATTTAAAAGCAGTTCCGTGGCAAATTCCTGATTTTACTGTCGAAGGTTACTATGAGGAATTATATCGTATACATGAGATCATCTTGCAAAAAGGATATTTTGATGTGAAGCAACATCGTTTTATGATTAAAGCGATTCGCGGTTAATCATGGAGCATATGAAAAAGAGATGGATCTACCATCTCTTTTTTTATTTTCACTCAATATTTTCTATATTTAAACACTTCGTTTCACAGTAATAGCCTTTGCCACCAACATAAACTTTTTCTATTTTATTCTCGCTATCGGTTGCTAATTTAACTAATATTTCGGAAGGCGAGTGTAAAGAATAACCTTGTTCAAATACATAAACTTCTTTTTGTAAGTAGCGCTGTTCATAAAGGTAGCAAGCTAATGCACCGTTTGAAGTTCCAGTCGCCGCTTCTTCATTGATATCGTATAGCGGAGCAAAGTTTCTGCATATAATTCGATTGTCATTAAAAGTATATAGATGCATCCCGACAACATTATAATACTTGCTGATTTCTTTAATTTTTTCAAAATTAGGTTGCATTGTATGTAATTGTGTTTCGCTTTTTATAGGAATTAAAATATCTTTTAAGCCCGTGGAGACAATTTGAATTGGGTATGCATTGTCTATATCTTTAATGTCAAAGCAGTCGATAAACTCATTTGGAGATATAACATCATAGAATATCGGTTCGTTTTGTTCCATGAATATGATGTCATCTTTTATGGTAATAGTAAGAACACCGCTGTTCGTTTCAATCGTATAGCGATTCTTGAAAAGTTTATTTACATGCATCAGTATCGCGAAAGAGCCAATTGTGGCATGACCACATAAATCAACTTCCTCTTTTGGTGTAAAATACTCAATTTTATAATCAGCAATTTCAGATTCTGATATAAATGCGGTTTCCGCATAGCCCAGTTGTTTGGCTATTGCCATTTTTTGAGTAGTGGTCAATGTATTCTCCATAAATACCACTCCTGCTTTATTTCCGCCTTTATGATCCTTGCTAAATGCACTTGCAACATAAACAGATATTTTCATAAGATACCTTCCTCCCCTATAATAAATTGTAGCATAGAACGTACTACATATATATTGTTGGATAAATTAGCCATAAAGCAAGAGACAAACTATTTTTTAGCATCTGAACTCTCCAAAAAATAGTTTGTCTAGAGCCTGAGAGTTGGATCTATCATCTCTTTTTTCCCGTTTATTTTTAAAAATTTTGTGGTGGCTTCTAGATTGTTAAGTACGTTCACGTCTCGCAATCGCATCAGCTAATGTAATAAGTTGCTTGCACGTTATCTTTCCAGCTAACTTTTCTTTTATAACTTTTTCCATTTCTTTTGTAATAATCATACCTTCTATTGCTAGAGTCGCTTTAGCTGCCTCGAAAGCTTTATTCAGTTCTTCTTCACTTTTGAATGCCATAATTTAAGTTATCTCCTTCACATCATTTTCATTTCCTTTTCTAATGAAGCAAATTGTGTACTTATACATACGTTCCTTTTCCCCTCATCTACATATTTAAATTGCATTTTGATTAGAACTTGCTGAATTAAGTTTTTTATTATACAAACAATTGGTTTTTAATGAGGTATTTTACTCATTTTTATTAAAAAACATTCTCCTTATAATTATATTTCACATAATATATTGTACAACTTTCGTTTCAGAAAGGAGTGTTCAAAATCGATAACATAAGTAGCGAATTTTTAAAACAATATTACGATAGTCGAGTCTGGTTATATGATACACATTGGCTTGGGGTCCCCATTCTCAAACTTCCCACTGATCTTTTTTTGTATCAAGAAATTATTTACGAATTAAAACCCGATTTAATTATTGAATGTGGTACTTGTTATGGTGGTAGTGCGTTGTATTTAGCTTCTATATTAGATCTAATTGGAAAAGGTCACGTTCTTACTATCGATATATTCCCACAACCAAATCGTCCATCTCATGACCGCATTACGTATGTAACAGCTTCTTCTGTTTCTGTACAGGCCGTCCAAACCATTTTAAGTATGCGCAAACCTGATGATGTAATTTTAGTTATTTTAGATTCTGATCATAGTAAAGAGCATGTCTCAAAAGAACTTTTACTTTATAAGTCTATCGTTACTACTGGCAGTTATATTATTGTAGAGGATACATCTATTAATGGAAATCCTGTTTCGCCCGATTGGGGGGCAGGTCCAATGGAAGCTGTAGAAGAGTTTTTAACTAAAAATAACAATTTCATAATCGATGAATCTAAGCATAAGTTTTTCATCTCATTTAATCCAAAAGGTTTTTTAAAGAAGATAAAGTGAAACTTTAATAAGTGGGGTTGTGTATAACCCCACTTATTCTATAATCTTCATTTTTGAAAAAGGATAATATACAAATTCCACTTTGCCTATTATATTATCTTCTTCAATATATCCTAAGCCGTTTCGACTATCTCTACTAAGTTCACGATTATCTCCCATTACAAATAACTTATTTGGCGGGATTTTTGTCTTTTGAAAGTTATAAAACACTTGCGTATTATTGAATAAATCTTTATTTGTATACGGTTCTTCTTGCTTTTTATCATTCACATATACTGATCCATTCGTTATGTTAATTACGTCACCAGGAAGTCCTATTACTCGTTTTACATAATATTTCGACTCATCCTCTTCCTTTATAATGACAATTTCTCCGTGCTCTAAATTAGAAAAATGTACTGCTGCTTTATTTACAAATACGTAGTCTTCTTCATATAAAGTCGGTTGCATCGATTTCCCTTCCACTTTACATAAAGTAAAAGAATGATAGGCTACTACCAAAACAAACACGAAGAGTATGTATTTCCCCCAGCCTCTTTTAATCTCCTGTTTCATATCCATTCCCACCTTATTTAAACGCTTTTTAACTCAAAAAATATATCACTGCACAATATGTTTCCATGCAGTGATACTATTTTTACTGGGTCTTGTTCGGCTGTTCTACTGGGACTGGATTTCCACCCGCTCTTTTCGTTTTCAATTCAAAATACGCATCCAAAATCTCTTTACCAATCGCGGAATTAATTCCTGATTTGTCATCATTCACCCAAGGTACAACAACTGAAAAAGCTACTTCCGGATCAGTATCATATGGTGCATAACCGGCAAGAGTTAAATTATAACATTTTTTTCGGTTATTGTTTTCATCTCTCCCAATATCACTTTCTCCACCGTATACAGTTTCAGCTGTTCCTGTTTTTCCAGCTGGTTTATATGGTAATCCTTTAAATGTTGCCGTACCTGTTCCGTCAGTTTCTTGAAAAACTCTTCTAAATCCTTCTTTTACATGATTAATGTATGAAGTGTCCATATCCACTCGATTTAAAATAACTGGTTCAATAGACCGAACAACTTTTCCAACATCCTCTGGTCTATGTGGTTGCTCTCTCACTTCTTGCACAATTTGTGGTTTCATTCGGTATCCGCCGTTTGCAATTGTTGACATATATTGAGCAAGCTGAAGCGGCGTATATGTATCGTACTGTCCAATCGCATAATCAAGTAAAAAGCCAGGTATGTTATCCGTTCTACCCATTTGACCAATCGATTCATTCGGCAAGTCAATACCAGTTGGTACACCTAAGCCAAACTGTCTAAAGTAGTAACGCATTTTATTAAATGTCTCTTTTTTAATATCTAACGGATTGTTTGGCACATAATTAATACCTGCCATTTTTAATGCTGTATTAAACATATAAACGTTTGATGAAACTTGTAAAGCTCTTAAATCATCAATATCACCAAAATCTTTCCACGATTTCTTTGGCTTAGTACTTCCTTTAAAATACATTGGTGCATCAAAGAAATGCGTATACGGCTTAATTGTTTCAGTTTGATATCCGGCTAATAACGTAGCCCCTTTCACAGTTGACCCTAACTCATAAGAACTTGTCATCGTTCCTAAAGCGAAGTCTTCTATTTGCATTCCGCCATCTTTATTTACAATTTTCTTTCCTGCCATTGATAAAATTTGGCCGTTTTTCGGGTTCATCATTACAACGAACGCGCGATCCATCATCGGCTCTGCAGAATGAAATGCTCGTAAATTCTTTTCAAGACTTTCCTCTACTTTTTTCTGTAACTCCATATCTACTGTTAACATTAAATTATTTCCACTTTTTCCTTCAGTCACCTTTTCTGTCCGAATAATATTTCCCGCTTTATCCGTAATATTTTTAGACTGTTCTTTCGTTCCATGTAATGCATCTTCGTACTGTTTCTCGATATAACTCTTACCAATGCGATCATTTCGGTTATAATCGCGCACTAAATAATAATCTAACTGTTCTCTCGGCAAGCCCTCATTTTCAGTAGAAACGCTACCAAGTATGGAACGAAGTATTTTATCATTTGGGTATTCACGTTCCCAATCCACTGTCGTATCCACTCCTGGCAAACTTGCCAATCTTTCACTTACGATTGCATATTCATTTTGACTTACATCTTTTTTAACAATTTGCGGCGTCATTTTATATCCCGCATTCATCCTACTTTTAATTGCTAGTACTTCTAGATCCTCTTTTGATAGTTCGCTTAATTCTTCTAGCGTAATTCTTTCACGGCGCAACTCTTCAACTTTTTTATCTAATTCTTTTCCTTCTATCTCTTGCTTTCTAAATGTACCCTCATCCTCTTTCGTCACTTTTTCTGCTGCTCGCTTTTCATTTAACTGCATCCAAAAATCTTTTTTATCGGTTTCTGTTAACTTAGCTATATCTTCTGGCGACATTTCAATTAGCTGGGCTAAATTTCTTGCTACTTGTAAAACTTCTTTCGAATCTGCTCCTTTCATTTTCGTATATGTAACGGTTCGTAGCGGTTTGTTATTTACAATCACTTGACCTACCCGATCAAACATCTTCCCTCTAGGAACAGGAGTGCTTACCGTTACATCTTCCTTTTTGTTTACTTCATTTCTATACGTTTCTCCATCAATGATTTGTACTTTACCTAATTGAATTATAATAGCTGAAAATAAAAGAAAGACGATAAAAAATAGTACATTTAATCGAAATGGAATATGAGTCTTTTTCTTTTTCGATTGTTTCTTCTGCTCCTTTTTCTGTCTCATTTCGCTCCCTCGCTTCATTCTATTAACATTTCTACATAGAACCATTATGTATCAAATTTATTTATATGATATATATAGAATTTTATATTAATTACTAAAGAAATAAAAGATTTAATTTTCAGTTTTTTAATTTTATGTCCTATTTATTACCATTCCCCTTAATTCGTCATAACATGAATTTTATTCAAACAAAAAACTGAGGTGTTCTCTATACACCTCAGTTTTTCATAAAAATAATAACTTATTTAACCGACGATACACCTTCAACAAACTCACCAATCTTATTTTGAAAAACAAAATCAAAGTTATATTCTTGCCCTGTTAACTCTTCATTTACTAAAATGGTCGTTGCCCCTATTTCCCTCTTTGCAATTTGCGGGAATGAAGCGACGGGTTGTACTTTTAATGACGTTCCCATAACGATAAGTACATCTGTTTCATATAAACGTGTTATCGCATTTTGATATTGCGGCAATGTATCTCCGTATAAAACAACGTCTGGATTTAAAATGAAATTACACTTCCCGCAGCGAGGCACTTCATGATCAATCATATACTGCAAATCATATCCCGCTTTACACTTCGAACAATGTGCTGTTTGAAGTGTTCCATGTAAATCAATGACATGCTTACTACCGCCTAATTGATGTAAACCGTCAATATTTTGCGTTAAAATCGTAATGTCTTTCCCTTGTTCTTCTAATTTAGCTAAAAAGCGATGGCCACGATTTGGTTTATATTGATGAAACGTATTAATTTGAAAGATTTCTTTATAATGCTTCCAAAATTCTTTCGGACTTCTATTATAATATCCTCTTGATAAATACATCTCCACATTCGCATCAGCATACAATCCATTTGCTGAACGGAAATCTGGGATACCACTTTCCGTACTTGCACCAGCACCTGTTAACACTGTAATTTTCTTCGCTTGCTCTAAAATTGAACGTACTTCTTCAAATTGCACAAAAATCACCTCTATGTATATTGCTATACTTATTATACCAGTTGTTTACAGGAGGTGTTGTACGATTCGGTGTATTTAATTCTTCTAAGTTAATTATCTTGTACTAACTATTTAACAAATTTACCAAGTAGCCATGATTAAATTAGAGCTTCGTAATCTTCTTTAAATTTTAGATTAAGACCTTTATTACTACTTTGAGCCTTTTCATATACGCTATCAAAGCCTGTCATATGCTGCAAGTCGAATCCAATAGTATCCCCAGAAAATAATTGTACATCCTTATATCGATTTGTCTTTGCCCCTATCATTAAATTCGGTGCCACAATAACAGCAGCAATTCTATTTTCAATAACACGTAACTTTAGCATTGTAATTGCTTTTTCTTGATCAATTTCTTCATCACAAAAGTATATAAACACTTCATGACTATCTCCTTCTCTTGGCGCACGATAGACACATGTACGGTCGTATAATTCATCGATGTTATACGCATGTATATGAATTCTTTCTTTCCCTTTTTGCACACTTAAAGAGTTTGCATATTCTTTCACAAGAGGCAACTCTGTATCAAATCCATTATTATTTAAAATACAGTCACCCTTTGTCTTACTAATCGTAAACTCTGTATATTCTTTATCACTATAATACGGATCATCATCAGTAATAAACGAATGCTGCTCTATATCAAATATACTGAAAGCATGTTCTTTACTTCCATCACCTTGTGTGAAGATGGGTTGTAATCGTTGCCCCGTATGATAAGCGATTCGGTCAGATTTTTGACTCAGTTTAGAATGATATGCCATTGTACATAATACACTGCCTTCCATCTCAATAGAGCGACCTTTTAATATATTTGTCCATTTAGACATTTTCACATTTCCACCTGTCAAGTTGATAAGAATGTCCATTCCCTCTTGTTCCAGACGCTCCATTAAAAGCGGGTAAAACATATCATGACAAATACACACCTGAATTTGCTTCCCATTTAGTATTATTGGTGTATACAGCTGCTGTAAGCACTCCTCATCATACTCCCCTTCAAAAGCTACTTTTTCAGCTGTTGAATGCTTAGCATATAATTTCCATTCCGTTTCTTCTTCGGTTGTCGGATTATAAAAATATGCTTCTTCTGTACCGAAATCGGAAGAAACGCCTATCAACACCGGGGTGTTACAGATAGTTGAGATACGTTTAGTCATTTCAATGCACTCAGTTACATCTTCATTGCCCAAAATAAATGCCTCGGGAAAAACAACTAAATCAACAGAATGTTCTAAAGTAATATCTATGATTTTGTCATAGATTTTTTCGTAGTTATATTTATTTTTACCGTCATAATATGGCTGCACCAATAAAAATTTCATACCCGTTTCTTCACTCTTTAAATCCTCCGTACTTCGAAAGGTTACATTACGTAGCCCAAGGTGATATTGATATGTATCAAATACATGTTTTATCTCGTTCGAACCTACAAACCATCCAAACTGGTGATATCTAGATGCGTTGAGCAAACTACCAATTGCATGTTTTGAATTCGCTGTTTCTATTTCAATTCCAAGCAAAGGGTAGTACAACTCAGTTACTTTCTTTGTTTTAATAAAATATAGCAAAGGATGATGAACAACATCTGATTTTAAATGAATGGCTAATTGCATAAGAAAGTCTATAAACCCATCTGTGATTGTAAAACCTGCTGAAATATCTATCTTTGGTATATAATAATAGCTCTTATCAGTTTTAATTTGTTTTTGTTTAAATTTTACTGGTTCAACTGTGTAAGTAGGTGAAATAAGTCGTTGTTTTTCAAGTGAAAATAGCATTTTAAAATACTCTGGCTCTTTGTCTTCAGAAATTGACAAATTCGTATGAGCGAGTTCAGCTAATACCTTTTTATTTATCAGTTTAGACTTCGTCTCACCACCAGAACCGTTATCTCTCGTGATATGATCGTTCTTGAAATGAATTCTAGTTGGGCTAATTACATCTAAATTATCAAGCATCGAAGCATCGATAAAAACAATTTGATGATCGCCTATATTTTCGTGTACCGTTCTTGTAATCTTAACACCACGACGGTATGTATCTTTTTCTGTTGTAGCATTACTATTATCGACAATCATAAATCGATATTGGCATGGAGAGATTAGTAAATTACCAATATTCCCGATTTGATATTTAGATGAAGGTGTTGAACCTTCTATTTCAAATGCAGCAAAAGGCACATACCTTCCTTCATATAGCTGAATACCTGGTAAGTCCTGAATGTTTAATTCAGTAACATCTAAAAACCATACAACATCGTATTTAGGTAAATAACCCCTACCGGAAAATTGGAACTCCTTTTCACTAAAAAAACCTAAATTCTCGCCAATTTTCTTAAGTTTCTCTTGAATTGATTTTGTAGAATCTTTCGCCATATTTACCCCTCATTCTTGTGAATTACACTGAGTGCTTAACCTAAAGTCAAATTCTCTATATTCTATTAGATAACTAATTCTCAAAGCATCAATATCAATTTCCTTATATAAATATATAATAATACTCATTTTTTGTAAAAGCTTGGTAAACACTACATTCTTGCTGTATCTTTAAATTTACCAGTTATGAAAAAACTTAGTACAATTAACAACTCTGATGATTATCCCTTATCCAAGTCACACTTTACTAATATCAAAATCTACTCTGTTTGTTTTACATAAAAAATAGTGTGATATTCTTTATCACACTATTTTTAAATGATTATTTTGTATGTCTTTGAGTTTGTCAGCCCTTCTTAATTAACATCCTTTTTACCTAATGCGTCGCGCCCCCAACCTCTACAATATCTACCTCAACTTTCGTCGTTACCTCAACTGCCAATTCTATCCCTTTACTAATCGTAGAAAGTGACATACTCGGTTGACCTGGATAGTTACTCGCTTGTTCTGGTAAGAACGGAATATGAATAAATCCGCCTTTTATTTTCTTATCGCGTTTCTCTAGTTCATGCATGAGACCGTAGAATAAATGATTACAAACGAATGTACCTGCTGTTTGTGAAACGGAAGCTGGTATACCTTCTTTTTGCAGTCTTTTTACAATTGCTTTCATCGGAAGTGTAGACCAATAGGCAGCTGGTCCTTCTTCTACAACCGGTACATCTACCGGCTGATTCCCTTCATTGTCAGCAATTCTTGCATCATCAACGTTAATTGCGACACGCTCTATCGTAATATCTGGTCTGCCTCCAGCTTGTCCAATACATATAATCATTTCAGGGTTTAGTTCTTCTATATACTCTTTTAATACGCTGATTGATTTTTGGAATACAGTTGGTACTTGTTTACTAATAATCTTATATTCTCCCACTGTTTTTTCATGCAAACTTTTTGCGACTTCCCAAGCTGGATTAATGCTTTCTCCGCCGAACGGGTCGAACCCTGTTAGTAATACTGTTTTCATAGTTTTCCCTCCTAATTAGAAACGATATACAAGACCGTACATAATAAACATATTTATAATAAAGATTGAAAGAGCAATTGGTACTTGCGCTTTAATAACTGCATTTTTATCTTTTAGCTCTAAAAGCATTGCCGGAACGATATTAAAGTTTGCTGCCATTGGAGTAAGTAGCGTTCCGCAATATCCAGCAAACATACCGAGCGCGGCCATAATTGCCGGGTTTCCTCCGTGCATTTGAACAATTAAAGGTAAGCCAATTCCGCCAGTAATAACGGCAAACGCTGCAAATGCATTTCCCATTACGACTGTAAAGAGCATCATTCCTAAACAATATGCCATAACAGCAACGAACGGATATTCTGTCGGTAATACTTGTCCGACTAAATCAGAAACGACTTGTCCAACGCCAGACTTTGCGAAAATACCGCCAAGTGCTGCTAACATTTGCGGTAAAATAACAGCCCAGCCGACAGCTTGTAATAGTCTGCTTCCTTCTTGAACAGGCGTTGTTATTTTCGATTTCGTAATACGCATCGCCGCAATGAATGCAAGTAGTGCCCCAAGTGCTAATGCAACTAATGTGACTTTATCCGGATCAACAAGGGATACATTCCCCCATTTAATCTTCCCTAACGTTAACGTACCGATAATTGTAAAAATAGGAATTAATAGTGCAGGCATAAAAATTTTATTTTTTAATTTCTCCGCATGTTTCACACGTTCTTGTACTGGAACTTCTTTCTCCTCTGATTTTGTTACTTTATTTAATGAAGCTAACACGACCATAGTGAGCACGATACAGCCAACATAAAACGAAGGGATTACATTTCCGAATAAAAAGGTAACTGCAAATAGCGCCCAAAATGAGCTAGAACCAAATCGATTTGGATGTTGACGATCAAATGCAATACGAACGGCGATAAAAGCAACGATTATTCCTAATACGTAATAAATTGTATCCATTGTAATGATGTTCATTTTATATTGCCTCCTTCTCTTCTTTTTCTTTTGATGCCATCGTTTTCGCTATATATTTATCAAATCTTCTAAATCTGATCCAGCTTACGATAAGTGCTGATATTGCAGTTGGAATGCCCCAAAGCGCCATATCCCATACACCGACATGCATACCTACTGAATCGAAGAATCCTTTCATTAATAAAATAGCACCAGTCGCGATAAATATATCCTCTCCGAAAAACCATGCTGTATTTTCCGCAGCTGCTGCATTCGCTTTAATTTTTTCTCTTAACTTTTCAGGGAGCTTACCATATTTCCCTTGCGCAGCCCCTTCTGCCATCGGTGCAACGAGCGGTCTTACCGTTTGTGCATGACCACCAATGTTCAGCCCCAGTGCTGCTGATGATTCTCTTATCGTAAAATATGACATTAATACTCTTCCAGTTGTTGCACCTTTTGATTTCGTTATAAGTGCTTCTGCTCTTTCTTTTAAACCGTAACGCTCTAAAATTCCGATTACCGGTAAAGTTAATATAATTGGCATAGACATATATCTATTTTCTATGAAAAACTTACCGAACAAGCTGATCACATCATAAAAGCTTAATCCCGAAACCATACCCGTAACAATACCTGCAACCATAACTACTAAAAGTGTATTCAATCTAAATAAAAAGCCCACCGCAACAAGTAGTATCCCGATTAATTTAATCATTTCTAGCACTTCCCCCTATTTTTTATTTCGGTGCACAAATAGAAATACCATTAAGTTCGAATGTTCTGTATATTTTTCCCGCAAATTGGACTGCTTTCTCTCCATCACCATGTAAACAAATTGTTTTCGCTTGAACTGCTACTTTCTCTCCGCTCACCGCGTTTACATACCCTTCTTTCACCATTTGAAGCACTTGCTTTATCGCTTCGTCTTCATTTTTTATGAGCGCATTTTCTTCTGTCCGGCTCGTTAATGTCCCATCTTGTTTATACGTACGATCAGCAAAAGCTTCTTGTACGAGAGTTACATTATATTTTTCCACAGCCTGTATAAACGCCTCGCTATTTGCTAATCCGTAAAGTAATAGATTGGGATTACTATGACAAATTGCCTTCGCAATTGCATCTGCAATTACCGGATTAGTCGCCGCCATATTATATAGAGCACCGTGCGGTTTCACATGATGCATTTTCCCGCCTGCTGCTTTCACAAAAGCGTCTAATGCACCAATTTGATACAATACATAGTCGTATACTTCATTTGGTGAAACGTTCATATTTCTTCTTCCAAATCCAATTAAATCAGGAAAACCAGGATGTGCCCCTATTGCTACGTTATGCTGCAGTGCCTTTTCGACCGTTTTCCTCATTACAGTCGGATCACCCGCATGAAAACCACAAGCAACGTTTATAGAGGAAACGAACGGAAGAATTTCATCATCATTCCCCATTTTATAAGCTCCAAAACTTTCTCCTAAATCACAGTTTAAATCGATTGTCGTCACGATGTTCCCCTCCCAATGTCAGCTTCGTAAAGCGATGAATTTCTTTAATAGATTCATATTTACTTCTTGTTCTATGTACAATTGTTCCGCTTCTTCAAGCGTAATTTTCTCAAATGAAACATAATCCCCCGGTTTTAGCTGAGCAAGAAGAGGTAAATCTACTGAAATGATATTTCCCATTCTCGGATAGCCACCTGTCGTTTGCCTATCTGCCATTAATATAATCGGCTGTCCACCGTTTGGCACTTGAATCGTTCCGAATGTAACGGGACTCGATAAAATCTCTTTTTCTTCCACTCTATTTAAAACTTCTCCTTCAACTCTATAACCCATACGGTCAGCGTAATTAGATACTTTATACTCTTTCGTAAAAAATGCCTGTATACTTTCTTCTGTAAATTGATCATATTCAAAGTTAGTTATGACACGCAGCTTAGGATACTTCTTATACTTTGGCAGTACGCTTTTGCTAATTGCCCATTTCGTTTTGTTTCGCTCATCGTTTTGTAAGTTTTGAATGCAATGACTCGCCATTTCTGTGTGCGTTCCAATTTGAAAATAATCTCCCTTTTTCAGCATTCTTCCTTCAATACCACCAATTGCAGCACGTATGTAAGTACTTTTGCTTCCCATTATGCGATCAATCTGTATACCACCTGCAAAAGTCACATACGCTCTGCAACCGCTTTTCACTTTCCCAAAACAAAGCATACTACCTTCTTCCGCTAAAATGGGACGCCATAATGGAATACGCTTTCCATTCAGTAACGGCTCCATATTTGCTCCGCCAATCGCAAGTAAAGTCGTTTTCTTTATTAACAATTTAGGCCCCATAATTGTCATTTCGAGTCCCGCTTCAGTCTCTTCATTACCGACTAACATATTGATCATCCGAAGTGCACTTTGATCCATGGCCCCGCCAACTGGTACACCGTATTGTTGATAATGAGCTCGCCCTAAATCTTGGACTGTTGTAAACATTCCTGCATGTAAAACTTCTACATCCATTCTTTAGCCCCCTCAAGTGATACGTACTCTTCCTTCGTTATTGGGATAAATCGTAAATACATACCGCTTTGAATATATGTTGGTGTTTCTTCTTCTGGATTAAATAAGGAGATTGGTGTTCGACCGATAATATTCCATCCACCCGGTGTTTCAAACGGATATATACCTGTTTGATTTCCGCCAATACCTACTGAACCAGGAGCAATTTGTAACCGTGGTGTTTCTTTTCTAGGTATTTCTAGCTCTTTTGATAGCCCTCCTAAATACGGGAATCCTGGTGTAAAGCCTAACATATATACAAAATATGTTGTTTCACTATGTATGCGAATCACATCTTCCGTTCGTAATCCTCTACAATGTGCGACCTCTTCTAAATCAGGTCCATATTCTCCCCCGTAGCAAACTGGTATAGAAATATGTTTCGCATCTTGATTCACTTCTTCTTTATACGAATTACACAGCTCTTTTATATATTGGCAGACATAATTATATGGCCCTTCACTTCTCTTATTTCGCTTCCATACTTCGTATACATTGTAGTAGACTGCTAATGAAGTAAAAGATGGAACGCACTCAACCATCCCTACAAACGGATGCCGCCTCAACGCTTGAAACAATCGCTGCACTTTTTCGTATGTCTCCATCCTCATTTCTTCACCAAATGTAACAATTATGGCTTGATCCCCTAATGCAGAAAATTTCATCCCACTCCCTCTTTCTATGCCAAAAAGCCGAGTTCTTTCGAAATACGATGTGCTGTTTCTTTCACTTTCGCAATAAAATATGCAATATTACTTTCGTTATACTCAATTGCTAATCCCGAAATACTAATACCTGCTACAACCGTTCCATCGCTTGCGAAAATGGGCGCTGCTATAGCCGCTGTATGATTTTCTAACTCAGAGTAGCTAATTGTATGTCCTTCCTTTTTCGCCACTTGTAACACTTCTAGCAATTGTTTCTTATCCACGATTGTTCCATCTGCAAACTGTTTTAAATCCGTTTCCTCTACGTATTTCCGTTGCTCTTCCTCAGAGAAATACGATAGTAAAATTCTCGGACATGCACCCGCATAAAGTGGCGCTCTTCTTCCAACCGCCGTATACACGCGTACAGGCTGAGCACCTTCCATCTTTTCCACATAAATCGCGTCATTACCATCTTGAATAATTAAATTAACTGCCTGCCCTAAACTATTTCTAAGCTCTTTCATATAGGGAATCGCAATATTTCTTACGGATAATCTTTGTGAAACAAGTTGACCGAACCGTAAAAAAACGACTCCGAGACGATATTTCCCCTTCTCGTTTTTTTGTAAAAACTCCATTTCTTCTAAGGAGCCAATTAAACGATAAACAGATGTTTTCGGCATACTCGTAAGCTGAACCATCTCTGTTAAACTTAGCTCTTCATGCTCATAAAACAACTCTAAAATATCCATTGTCTTAACTGCCGTTTTATTTATACTCATTCTACCTCCCTCTTGTTCCGAATTTCGGAACTTAAATTCCGTTTTTCGAAACAAACATATAATTTAAAATTATAAAATATTCTTTCAATTCTATCAATATTTTTTTCAAGCCTATGAACCGATATATTTGTCAGTAGTTTAAAAAACGTAAATAATTAAATGCATTTGTAAATTTTCACATCAAACTATTACATATCCAACATATTTCAATTATCATGATATATGTAAAACAACATATAAGGAGTGTTTCTTTTGAAAAAGTTGCTAGTAATTCCTGCCATTATGTTATCTTTTTGTATAGGTTATAATGTAACATTTGCGACGAATGAAGATACTCATGCAACCGCTACAGTTGCCCAATATCATAAAATAGCGAACGAAGAAATTCATTTTTTCGGATCAAGTATTTCTGGCTTTAACTACTCTCACGGTGATGAATTAAGCCTTTTTGTAAAAAATATAGGCGATTCTCCTTTTAGTTACACTTTATATAACGCTAAAGGTTCTTGGATGATTGACGGAACTTTAAAAACTGGGGAACAAGCAATCAATGAATTTAATATAAATTGGAGTGATTGGCTTCCTGAAGGTGAATACAAAATAAAATTTAGAAATAATGATGGTTCTCTTTCAAAAGTTCAAGTTATAGCAAAACCTAACATTTAAATAAGTAGGACAAAAAAAGATGATTTCTGTATTCCCAGAAATCATCTTTTTTAAATTCCATTTAATTTGTCAGTATACTTTTTCGCTTCTTTCATGACAAGATCTGTTACCTCTAGTTTACTTACAAATATTCTAGAATAAATCTAGGCTTGTACTGACCATCTTTAAGTATCTTTTCAACTTTATATACAGTTAACGTCTGAGTAAATTTTTCAGTCCTCAACTTGACTTTTCTTTCAAAAACTTTAAAATTTCTTGGTTGAATTGTTGGGGATTTTTTCGTGCAAATGTATGTCCCTGTCCAGAAACTGAGACAAATGAAGCATTTGGAATTGTCTTTGCTAAGTATATGGAATGTTTGCGTTTTATAATGTCATGCTCCCCAACCAATATTAAAGTCGGGCAACTTATTTGTTTTAAATCTAATTCTGAGACACCAATATCATGGAGTAACAAACTGAGAATGGATAGTTTCTGCTGTATTTTCTTACTAAATAAGGACGGAATGAAAACAAAACTATACAATGCATAAATAGCTGCTAACACTAAAAAACGAACTCCACTTGTTTTTGTGTTTCCTGCATTTAAAACGAGTCGATGAACGTATTCGGGATACGAAGTAGTAAACATCATTGCTAAGTTGGCTCCATCGCTAAACCCGAGAAAGTCTGCTTTCCGAATGTTTTCTAAAAGCATTATTGTTTTCAAATCATCGACCATTAGTGGGAAGTTTAAATTTTTGGAGACGTTAGTCGAACGCCCATGCCCACGGCTATCGACTAAGAATATTTGAAAATACTTTTCCAATTCAGGCACCTGCTTAGAGAAATATTTCCCGCTGCCACTATTCCCATGTAACAAAAATAGTGGAAAACCTCGTCCGCTTTTCTCGTAATAAATTTGACTGCCATCTGCCATAATAGCATATTTCCTTTCTTTTTCCACAAAATCACCTACTCGTAATATATATGATCAAGGAGACAAACCTTTTCTTGCTTGCTTCTTAATAGTCTTTTATTTTCAATTGATTTATTATACAAAAAACACCCTATAAAATAGATTTTTTTCGGGTGTCTATTCTATAGGGTATTATATTTCATACTTCTTTATAGCGCTCTTACTTGTTTCAACGGCCAGAAAACAGCTTGGCCTTTTCCGACAATTTCATCTTCTGAAATAAATCCGAACATTCGACCGTCTTTCGAAACTTCACGATTATCTCCTAAAACAAACACTTGGCCTTCTGGCACTTTCGTTTTTCCAGTGATTTGTTCTAACGTAAAGTCTGGAGTTAATACACGGCCTGCTGCTTTTTCTTTAAACTCTTTTAAATATGGTTCTTCCATCGCTGTTCCGTTTACATATAAAACATCGTTTTTATACTCCACTGTATCGCCTGGTAAACCAATCACTCGTTTTACTAAATCGTATCCTTCTTTTC
The DNA here is from genome assembly GCF_016483555.1 of Bacillus cereus group sp. N14. NCBI lineage: Bacteria > Bacillati > Bacillota > Bacilli > Caryophanales > Bacillaceae > Bacillus > Bacillus cereus group sp. N14. The sequence continues at coordinate 32,110 of NZ_JAEHBQ010000003.1, read as the reverse complement.
CGTGGAAGACGATAATATCAAAGCGATCTAATCCACTTATACTATAACCAATCTTATTCACAAGAACTCGTTCGTTATTTTCTAAAGTAGGCATCATCGATTCACCTTGTACTAATGAAGGTGTAAATAAAACACCGCGAATAATAGCAATTAATACAAGAGTAAATCCTATCGTTTTAGCCCATGAGAATAATTCTTTCTTCGTATTTTCCTTCATCGTTTCTCCTCTTTCTTAACTGTTTATTGTATGATTTGAACTAATTCTTGTACTAAATTAGGATCAATTTCAGAAAAGCATGATTTCCCTTCTCTAACCGCTGTACCGACATGAACTTGCGAAATTCCAGTTTCATCTAGCAATCGCTTTATATTTTCTTTTGTCACACCAGCTCCAACTACAAGCTGAATTTGACCACCGCTTACCTTTTGCATTTCTGCAAGCACCGGAATATTCTCTACTATATTTCCTTGTCCACCTGAAGTTAAAACGTGAGTCACTTTATGAAACTTCTTTAAAGTTTTCATCGCTTCTACTGGATTCTCTATATCATCTATCGCTCGGTGATACGTTACATTTATTCCATCTACAACAGATAGTAAATTCGCTAATTTCTCTTCATCCACTTCATTTCGTTCGTTTAATACACCTAATACAACACCAGCTGCACCTAACTTCTGCGCAATGATAATATCTTCCTTCATCATTTCAATTTCTTCTTCCGTATATGTAAAAGACTTCGCATGCGGACGAATCATAACGTGAATCGGTATATGTACTGCTTCTACCGCTTTTTTAATAAATGCATAACTCGGCGTTAAACCGCCTTCTGTATAAGATGTAATTAATTCAATTCGCTTCCCGCCAGCTCGTTCAATTCGTTTCACATCTTCTAAACATGTTGCAATAACCTCTAGCATGAGATGACCTCTTTTCGTGCTTTTTTCTTATTATACAGTAGCTGAAATAAGAAACATAGCATTCTCCTATAAAACTGTAAAAAGAAGAATAAAAAGAAAGATTTTTTTATTGATTGCCTTCGTTGTTAATATTATATTCTACTAAAAAAGGAGTAACCCCTGGAACTTCTGACTAGGTGTCACTCCTTTTTATTTTACAAAAATACTAGGTTTCCCCTATACATTTAGTTATTTTTCTTAGTTACTTCATTATAATAGTGGCTAAATGCCTCTACTAATGCGTCAACTGACGCATACAATTCTTCTGGTGTATTATCTACCCCTCCCATTTCAATAAGTAATGCATTTGGAGAAAGGTCTTGATTATATACTCCGTTCCCGCTTTTACGATCTTTAATAAAAATCCCTCGGCTTAAACCGTAATACTTCTCATCTAAATATGAATTTATTGCCGTTACTATTTTTTTATTTTTTTCATAGTTAGGATTTTCTCGTCCTAAAATAAAATAAAGCCGAGCATAATTCTTTCCGTTAATATTTTTTGTTGTAATATTTTTTCGTGCATCGTCTCTATGAAGGTCCATTGGAAACATAATATTTTTATCTTGTGCTAATTTATCTTGTAATATTTGACGGGATCCTTTGTAAGATTGGGCCCAATTTAAATTTTTATTTCGCAGAAAATCCCTCATATTTGTCGTATCATGTGAAACACCTATTCCTTTTTCTTCTAACTTTTGTTTTAAATAGTTTCCAACAAACGTAATATTCACTTCATTATTTGTACTGGAAGCATCATCGGGTATCGTAGCACCTGGAATGAGAGGAATAAACGCTTCCCAACTATGTGTATGATAAATAAAAACTTTATTTTCACCGTTATTTTTTGTATTTGAATTTTCACCAGTAGAATTGTTTTCTTTCCCACTCTTTGGGTGTTTAATAGCAGTACCTTTATCTTTAATGTTATCTAAAGGAATACTGGATTCTTCAGGAATGTTCGTATAATCTGTTCCTTCCCCAGCAATTAATATTTCCGAATAAAATTGATTCATATTAGGAAGTTCTCTAGTTAATAAACTTCGGAGATCATTTACATTAATGTTTGTAGAAAGTGACAGTAAAAAAGATTCCAAAGACGCTCGTCCTTTTTCTTTATGAAATTCTTCTGCAAAATAACGATTTTCACTTCCTATCATATACATAAGACCTTTAGTAGAATTTGTTCCTAACAACTGATTCATATAAAATGATTTAAATACGCTGGAATTACTAGAAATGAAGAATGAAGTGAGGATACATATAATAGTGAATAAAATACATATCACTACATATCTTACATTTAATACTTTCAATTTAATTTTATTCATTTTATATCTCCCTTCATTTACTATATTCTTACGCTTAATTTTCAATGAATATGATTAATAATTTAATAGAACTGCCTCAAACTACTATGTTTTCATTTAACCTCTTTCCGTAAAGCAAATGAGGTTAAAGTTGCCATATGCAAATATCATCAAAGATTTTAAAACAAATCAAATAACCTGAGTCTATATAAATATAGAACTCAGGTTATTTAATACTGTTTACTCGATAGGAGGCACTACATTTTGATGGACTTTTTTATTTTCCATGTCAATGCCTAATTGGTCTTTCAATAACTTCATACCTTTTTTTGTAAGATGGACGGCTCTATTCTTATCCGTTTTTGTAATCCATTCCTGTTCAAAAAATAGTTTTGCTATCGCAGATCCTAACCAACCAGAAATATGGTAGCGTCGTTCACTCCAATCAAGACAAGGTTTTGCAAATACCCTTCTCTTTATATCTGCCGTTTCAATATTTATTCCAAAATTCAGAAACCATTGCTTACCTTGTTCCGTTACAATGTATTCTCCTTCCTTTAAAATTATAAATTCCCTATGTAGTAATTTTTCAGTTATCTCTACACCGAGTCTGCCTGCAAGATGATCATAGCAAGTTCGAGCATAACGAATTTGTTTTAATTGATCCGATTGTTTTAAAGACCGAACTTGGACTGATGGTGCGATTGTTCCTAACTTTTCAAGAACTTCTGCTACCTCTTGATTAGCAAGTCGATAGTAACGATGTCTACCATGTTGTTCAACTGTAAGTAGATTCCCCTCTACTAATTTAGAAAGATGAGAACTAATCGTTGGATGTGACACCTTTGCCATATAAGCCAATTCGCTAGCAGGTAGTGCCTGATTATTCATTAGACAATCTAAGATAATTGCTCTTGTAGGTTCAGCAATTAGTTTAGCTATATATGAGATATTCGGATATACATTCATATTTCGATGATACCCTAACTATTAAACTGATACAATTATTTTAAGTTTAATAGTAAAGGAGAATGTATTATGAATGCAATTGATCTTAGTATATTAAATTTGAAAGAAACGAGAAGGCGCTCAGAAAAATTATGGAATTCTCTTCCCGATAATTTTCTTAATTGGAAGCCTGATCATGAAGCTATGTCCTTTGGTGAGATGATTCGTCATGTATGGAGCTCAACTTTTTACTATCATATGATTTTAAAAAACAACGGCTCAATAAATGATATACATTTCCCGTATGATGACGAGCCAATTACTTGTGTAAAAAAAGAAATTGAATTGGCACAATCGTACTTTACTGACTTCATAGAGTATGTTCAATCCATAAGCATAGCTGAGCTAGATTCAACCCTTATTGATCGAAGCGATGTTGGCTATCAAAGATATTTAGGCGACATGCTATTACGAATTGCCTATCATGATGCGGTCCATGCTGGTCAATTTCTACAATATTTACGAATGATAAACTTGGAAAGACCTTTAATATGGGATTAGATACGACAAATGTTTACAACGCTTCGTTTTAAACTAGTATATTAAACACATAAAAAGCACGTGTTTGATTACTACTCAAACACGTGCTTTCAAAACAACTATATTACTCATAAACAATAAAATACAAGTTTAAAATTACTACGACCGAAACGCCGCATCCGCCAGCATAGATAGTGTTGCATCATCCATCGGCGGATTGTGCAATCCTGCTCTGACGTTTAAATAGTAACGATGAAGCGGATTTTTTTCTGATAAACTTTTTGCTCCTACGATGCGCATTGCTTTATCTACAATAGATATTGCTGCATTTGTTACAGCATATTTCACTGCTGCTAGTTCGGCTTGCAATGATAGTTTATCCTCTGCCTCATCGTACTTTTTCGCAATTTGATATAAAAAGACGCGAGCTTGCATAAGCTCAAGTTCTAATTCTCCAACTAATCTTCTAACATTCGGCAATAAACTAATAGAATGATTTAAACTATTTGGCTTGTATGATCCCGCAAACTGAACTGCATAATTTCTTGCTGATTGTGCAATTCCTAAATAACATGCTGGTATATGTAGCAACCAGCCAATACCCTTTTGTTTCACTTTCCCGCCCTTTACATCTGTAAAAAAGCGATTTTCTATCTCTACATTTTGTAAGACAAGGTCATGACTAGCAGTCCCTCGCATCGCAACGCTATCCCACGTTTCTTCAATGGATACACCGAGCGTATTTCTCGGAATGACAAACTCACCAACTTCTTCTCGACCTTCAATACTCGCTGAAATAATAAAATAATCAAGTATTGGCGCCATCGTTGTAAAAGTTTTTCTTCCATTTATAATCCACTTCTCACCTTGTTGAACCGCTATTGTTTCTGGCTTACCACCACGCGTCGGACTCCCTGTTTTTGGTTCTGTTGCTGCCCGATTAAAGAGTGCACCGTTACGTACTTCTTCGCAAAACCATTTGAACATCTCATCATTCCAAGAGTGATTTTCCGCTAGCTCTTTCACAATGCCAATATGCCAGCCAATCGATAACGCAGTAGCTCCGCAGCCTTCCGCGATTTTCTCTTGAAATAAAACAAAGTCATATAAAGAAATCGCACTACCACCAAATTCCTTCGGTAACGTTAATTTCGTATATCCGATATCTTTCAAATCACTTATATTTTCAGACGGAAATGATCCTAATTCACTTAGTTGATGCTCTCTTTCCATGAACTTCGGAATCAATTTATTTATTTGTTCAATAATGAAAGATTGTTCTTCTGTTTCAACAAATGAGAGTGCCATACTATAATCTCCTTTATGTTCGATTCATCAACCGCTCACTTTTTCATTATGATTATATGAAGCTACCTCTCTATTGTTTCACTATTCCGATAAAAATACAATGTTTTTGACCAATAAGAAAAGTTCCCATTTAAAATAGGTTCTTTTCTTATATTAGTCTCCCTTCAATGCCTTTAACGGCAAAGAGGTTACATATCCAATGTACGAGAATAATTCTTTAAAGAAGAATGGTATTTCTGTGTCTAACGTTTTATATGCTGATGTCGGCGTTGGTGAAGCATACGCTTCAATATTAATATGTTTTGCGATTCTCATTGCGCGTTTCATATGAAGTGGATCACTTACAATCGTGTATGTGCGTATTCCGTTCTCTATTCCAACTTCCTTCGCATTCTTTAAGTTTTCTTCTGTGAAAAGGGATTTTGTTTCAATTAAAATATCTTCCTCTTTTACACCTTGTTTCATTGCATATACTCTTGCAGTACGCGCTTCCTCAAGTTCTGCCTCGAACTTTGTACCACCCGTAAAAATAATCTTTTTAATGTTTCCGTTCTTATATAAAGAAATCGCATGATTAATTCTTTCTTTAAATACAGGGGATGGTTTTCCATTCCAAGAAGCCGCTCCTAGTACGATACCAGCATCCGTTTTCATACTATCATCTGTTTTAAAACGATAGCTCCAAATATCGTAAGCTGCATAACTTACATATAAAATAGCAGAACAAATCATTAGTAAAAATACTTGAAAGATTCGTCTTTTCTTACTTTTCTTATTTTCTTTCATTTGTAATTGCCTCCGTACATCATCCATACTTCTATAAAAAACATTTATATCAAATCGTTTTGTTTGAGTTTATTTAAAAGAAGGAACTTTACTTGTTATTTATATAAAAGGGTTTTCATTTAAAATTGAGGATTATCAATTCATTTTTATTTGCGGTTTTCATTACATGTTTTAAATTCATAAGTTTATTACCATACAACTACATTGTAACGAATTTTTTCTCAGAAGGGAACGATGAAACAAAAGTAATTAAAATAAAGTAGCATTTTGTAAGAAAAAAGGTATATTTTTCATGTATTACGAACAATATACCTTTCAAAACACGAATTATAACTTTTCTTCATACAATTCTAATTTTTCTAACAATTGTCCTTTTACGCCTGGCCATTCACTCGAGATAATACTATACACAACCGCATCTCTCACATGTCCACTTGGCAATTTTCTTTCATTTCTAAGCACACCCTCTTTTACTGCACCTAACCTTTCAATTGCTCGTTGTGCTTTTTCATTTCTTGCATCCGTCTTAATTTGTACTCTCAGCATACGCAGTTTTTCAAAAGCATAGTGAAGAAGCATATACTTACACTCTGTATTGATACTCGTACGTTGCACACTTGGATGATACCACGTTTGTCCTAACTCGACTGTTTTCTCTTCTACTGAAATATTATATAGACGTGTACTTCCTACAATCGTATTCGTCTGTTGATCCACTACAACGAAAGGTATTTGAGTCCCCTTCCCATAACCCTGTATCGCTTTTTGAACGTATTGCTGCATATCTTGCGCACTATCCATTTTAGAGATTAAATACGCCCAAATATCCCGATTTCCTTCTACAATCGAAAACAAAGTTTCGACATCATCACTATCTATTATCCGTAACTTTGCTCTTTCGTGAATGATTTCCATTTGTAAGCCCCCTTTGTTGTTACTATATCATACGAAACGAAAACGCTTTATAAGAATAATAGAATATTTTTTAAAAGAATTCCTTTTCAAATATAATCTTCTCGTATAAGGTAGGAAGGCTCATCAATAACCTTTAAAAAGGAAAATTTTGATAATTCCCAATAAATTCTATATAATGATAAACGGGAGGGGATAAAAATGCTAGATCAAATTACTTGGGGAACGCCAGGCAGCTTATTATGCTTAGGTTTCTTTTTTGCAGGGCTAGGAATCTTCTTAAGAAGTATGACATCATATTCAAAAAATAAATAAAAACATCACAAAAACAGAAAATAGTATATTTTCACGTTTTAGGATATTTGATTTTCTTAGCATGATAGTGATGTGGGAATACCCCGATTTTAAACAAAAGAAGCCTTCCTTTTACAGAAGGCTTCTTTTGTTAGAGATTTATCTTTTTAAAACTTTAAAGTAACAAATAAGCAATCGGCGTAATAATAAGTAATGTTAATATCGTTCTTTGTACGTAGAGAATAATAAGTTCCGATACTTTTAACGGAATGTCTGTCGATAAAATACAAGGAATGGAAGCTGAGAAGAACAATATAGATGATACCGAAACAACCGCAATGACAAACTTTGTCACAAGTGGTGCACTTACAACTAAAAGAGAAGGTAAAAACATTTCTGCGATACCAACAGATGCCGCTTTAGCAGCTAGTTCTGCTTCTGGAAGCTGTAAAGCCCACGTAAATGGATAGAAAATATAACTGATCCAATCAAATATTGGTGTGAATTTCGCTAAGACGATACCAATTAATCCGACTGACATAATGGATGGTAAAATGCCCATTGTCATGATAAATCCGTCTTTTAAATTTACTGCGATATTTTTCATAATACTTGGTGCAGATTTCGATACTTCTAGCGCATCTTCCCAAGCGCGTTCTAGCATTTTCTCTTTATAAACGGGCTCGGGGAACCCTTCTTCTGTTACATATGTATCTGGTTTTCTATTAAGTGGTGGAATTCTTACGGTGATAGCAGTTACGATGAATGTTACAACAAGAGTAGTCCAAAAATAAACATTCCATAAATGCATAATGTCTAATGTTTTTGCGATGATGATCATAAATGTTGCGGATACTGTAGAAAAACCTGTAGCGATAATAGCTGCTTCTTTTGTCGTATACTTCCCTTCTTTATACACGCGATTCGTAATTAATAAAGCCAACGAATAACTCCCCACAAAGGATGCAACCGCATCGATTGCTGATCGTCCTGGTGTATTCCATAACGGTCTCATAATGGGACGGCAAAACGTACCGATAAATTCAAGTAATCCGTACCCGACTAATAACGCTAAAAAAGCCGAGCCAATTGGCACGAGTAAACTTACCGATATTACTAGTTTTTCATACAAAAACGGCCCTACATCTGGCGCAAAGAACCAAGCTGGCCCTACTTTCAAGCAATACAATACGCCAAAGACAACACCAACTACTTTTAAAATCGAAAAACAAATGTCTACGATAGATGCATTCCACTTTTTCGTATAAAACGGATAAATCGCACCTATTATCATAACGAGTAGTGCATAATAAGGTACGACGCTCGGAACAGAAGTCCTGATCCATGATACGATATGATCAATCATAATGGACGAAGCACCGTTTATCGTAACTGGTACGAAAAACATAAACACCCCAACTAGACTAGCGAGTATAAACCGGAGAATACCCCCCTTCTCACTCCCAGTCTTAATTACATTCCTTTTTAATTCAATTTCACTCAAAATTCGACACCTCCCATTATCTAAATATTCTGTATATTTATGTTAGATTCCTTCTTTCCATTTCTAATATTTCATCATATGAAAAAGCCTATTTTAAAATAGGCTTTTTCTACTATCTCTCATAATCATCCACAATCACTTGAATAACACGATACGATTCCTCTGCCACTATTTTATTACTAGTCTTATTTGCATCATATGTAATTAACGCTTTCCAAAGTGCCCATCCTCTTGCTCTATTCCACGTTTCTTCATCTATGCGCAATACGTCTTTAAATATGTTTCTGCTATTCTTATCAAAAAATGTCCATGCCATCGCTGCATCACAAGCCGGATCTCCTACTCCTAAAATACCAAAATCAATTACGGCGCAAAGCTTTCCGTCCTTAACGAGTAAATTTCCTGGTGCAACATCTCCATGAACCCAAACTGGTTTACGCTTCCACGTTGACTGAAGTGCTAAATCCCAAAGATGCTTTAATACTGTTTCATCAAAAACGTCCTTATTATTTTCGATAGCACCTCTCGCCTCTTCGTCATATACAGATATAAGCCCACCTCGGTAAAAATTATGCGCTCCAGCGATCGGTCCGTTACTCGCATCAATGGATTGCAATTCTACTAAAAATGATCCTAAGTCCGTTGCAAATTCATTTAAATCACGAACATTTTGTTTCGTAACGGTTTCTCCCTCTATCCATTTATTAACAGACCAAGGCCATGGATACGATTCAGATGGATTACCTTTCGCAACTGGTGTAGAAATCGGTAAAGAAAGCTCCTTACTTAATATAGGTAGCCACTTATTTTCTTTCTCTACTTGCGGTGCATATGCTGCATCACTTGGTAATCTGACACTCATCTCATCCCCTAGGTGAAACGTTCTATTATCATGCCCACTAAACTTTACAGGCTTCACCTCTAAATGTGCCCATTCAGGAAACTGTTCCCCTATCAACCTTTTAACTAAATCAGTATGAATTTGATTCATTCACTTGCCCCCTTCTCTTTTGAAACTTACTAAGTCCATCTGTACTCCCAACATATTCAAAACCATTTTTCTTATAAAAGTCATTCAACGTACGATTATGCCCGACGCAGTCTAGCTTCAAGTACTCTTTATCATGTTGTACATTTTCGTATACCCACTGTAAAATCCCTTCTCCGATTCCATTCCCCTTATACTTCCGTTTTACCGCAAATCTATGAATATATAAAGAATCGAAAACTTTCTCTTTACCAAAAATACGCTCATCCCATTCACTTTGTTTAGGAGATACTGTAACTGTACCGATTATTTCATCTTCTTTCATAACCACATATGTATATTGCTCTCTTATACCTTCTAGTATTTCAGCCGTAGCTTCTCTGCCTAACAAATACTGCCACTGATCCACTTCTTTATGTTGTAACCACTGTGCTACTTCTTTTAATAGAGTGATGATGCTATCGCTTTCATTTTCAGTAGCAATTCGAATTGTATATTCTTTAACTGTATTTCTCTCCATATTTCTGTTCTCCTTTCATATGCTTACTTCTCTCTTTATTAATTTTCGTTTTATACATTATATACCAAGATTAACCACTACACCTTCAAAGATATCTATTTTACAACTTGTATTCCATCAAAAAAACCGCCCACTATTAGTGAAACGGTTTTAATTCCTTAAGCATTCACTTCGACTTCACAAAATAATATAAAAACCACACCGCATGATTTTGTTCATCTGCAGCTATTCTGCGTAACAACTCTTTCATATGTGCATCCGATGTTTCATCTGCAATTTCTAAGTAAAAATCTACAGTCTTTTGTTCATCTTGTATAGCGAATTCTAATCCTTGTAAGTACGTATTCGGGCATTCTTCCATGATTTGTGGTTTAGGTTGCTGACCAGTTAAATTTGTATAGATTTGTACAAAATGATGAAAATGCTTTATTTCATCGTTACGAATTTCAAGAATTTGATTTCGTTCCGCCGCATTTGGAGCCATGTTCGCTAATTTCGCATAGCAATTTATAGCACTAAACTCTCCATTAATTGCTTTCTCAATATCACGAATCAACTTATCATTTTGCCTATACGAATCATAATAATTCGAATTATACATCGTATCCCCTCCATTATTTCGCATAATATTTTATGCAATTTGAAATAGCAGGAGCATGTATACAGAGAGAAGTCGAAAATCTGAATTCTTCTATTCTCTTAAAAATATAGAAAAACCTATCCTACCTGATTTCCCTATAAGTTAATAAAAATCAAAAAACGCTTCACTCCTAGTGAAACGTTTTTATCTTTTATGCGTGTAATTCCGTTTTATGTTCCTTTATTACACTACGTTTGAAAGCAGTCGCTAAAATAATAACGATACTTACCACACCAATCCAAACGAGCACAGTAAGGGGTATACTCCAGCTTAACCCTTTTCCAAAGAAGAATATTTCTCTAAGTCCTTCAATCATAAATCGCATTGGCAACCATGCGTACACCCAGTCTTGATAAAATGGTGACAACATTTCCGGTGCTAATGATAATAACGGTGCACCGAAGAATAGTAAGAGAGCAAATACACCGATTCCCTTTAGTCCAACTAATGAAAGTACCGCCGATATCATTAAGAAGAAACTAAAAGATGTAATAGATAAAAACAGTGCCGTATCAGTGAAATTCGAAATGTTTAATCCTACCATTCCATCCGCAATCCATGTGAGGCCAAATCCAATTACAAGTGCCGCGACAGCTCCTGTTATTATTTGTTTTAGTTTTAATACGAAGTTTTCTTTTCTTGTACCTACTGGCATTTTACTTATCGCAATAAAGATAATTGCTGAGCTCGCTAAACTTGCAATCCATAACGGCTGGAATAAAGACATTGGCGAGTTACCGTTCGCACTATTTTTGCCAATCTCATTTACGTTTGTCACTTTCTTCGTAATCGGTGTTACTATATTTGAAACTTGATCTACTGTTACTGTAGCTCCTTTTGCTTTCAATCCTTCTAATAGTTGTATGCGAACAGTATTGTTCATATTATCAACTACCCCATTTAATATTTGCCCTGCCATAGTTGAAGCCGCTGTATTCATTCCTTGATTTATGAATATTTCTACCTCTGGCGAAGATGGCTGTAGTGTTCGTAATGATGCTTGTTTTGTGCTAAAGTCTTTCGGAATAACTAATGCTGCGTAATACTCTTGATTATTTAAGCCTTTTTGAACTGCTTCTTTATTTTTCACTTCTACCCACTTCACCGCAGGTTCTTCCTCTGATTTTGATGTCTTTTTCATATTATCAACAATCGTTTGCCCCATATTCATCTTCGGTTGATTCGGAATTTCTACTCCTTGATCCTCATTTACAATAGCGATTGGCAAGTTTTTCGGCTGAGGTTGAACGGTTGGAAATAACGTTAATGAAAAAATAAAAACTACAAGTAGTGCAATAACCGGTGATAATAATAAAAGTTTATTTTTAAACATTTTCTTTTTTCCTCCTATAATTTGATTTATAATAACCAACAACGTGTTGTTTATTTATATTTGAATTATATGTTCGAGTTGAACCTTATACAATAATCAAAAATCGTGAATGTGTCGGTTATAAGACACATTCTTGAAAAGTGTTGAGAAAAATTAAGGAGGGACATGCTTTGCGCGATAGTAATTTAGATTTACGTGTTATTCGTACGAAAACTGCCATACGAAACGCATTGGTCGAATTAATTGAAGAAAAAGGTTTTGACGCCATTACAGTGAAAGATATTACAACGAAAGCAAACATTAATCGCGGTACTTTCTATGCGCATTATCAAGATAAATTTGATTTAATGACGAAATGCCAAGAAGAAATTATGTATAAATTTTCTAGCATTGCCAAACAGAGATTACCTGAAGTGATTGCTGATCTTGGGTCAAATCCTTCCCCAACAATGCCGTTTATACTTATCACTTCTATTCTTGAATTTCTAAATGAAAATAGTGATTTTATGAAAGCTGTATTAAGTCCAAAAGGAGATTTATCTTTCCAAACAAAACTGAAAGACTTTATGTGGAAAACAATATTTGAAGATACGAATGGCGCTCTCATTAATAAGGAGAATTTACTTGTCCCAAGCCAATACTTAGCTTCTTATATGGCATCTGCTCATATAGGTGTTATTCAGCAATGGTTAACTACCGGGCAAAAAGAAACACCTGAGGAAATTGCTCGCATTTTATCAACAATCGCAGTTCATGGGCCTTTTTATGCAGCTGGCTTAAAAAAATAAGTCAGCTATATAATAAAAGATCATCCACTATAATATCGGATGATCTTTTATTTCATGACAACACTTCAATATACCCTTCAGTCCCATGTACCCGAATTCGTTGCCCATCTTTTATTCGTTTCGTAGCATTCTCTACCCCGACAACTGCTGGTAATCCATATTCACGTGCGATAACTGCTCCATGCGTCATAAGTCCACCAACTTCAGTGACTAACCCTTTTATAGACACAAATAACGGTGTCCAGCCAGGGTCAGTAAAAGCAGTAACTAATATGTCTCCTTCTTCTAAATTCGCTTCTTCCATGTTTAAAATAACGCGCGCTCTTCCCTCAACAACTCCTGAAGAAACAGGTAAACCTACAATCACATCAGCCGGGAGGTTTTCTCGTTTATATTTACCTGTAATAATTTCTCCAGCAGACGTCATTACACGAGGAGGCGTTAGTTTTTCATATAATTTGTAATCATTTTTTTGTTTTTGGATTAGCTCGTAATCTAGTTTATTCGTGCGAACGACTTCGTGAAGCTCTTCAAAAGTTAGGTAGTATATATCATCGACTTCATGAATGACACCGCTCTGCGTGAGTTTCTCTGCTTCTTTCAATAACGCCTGCTTATATATGAAATAACGGTTAATCATACCGTATTTCGGGTATTCACGATAACCGATGAAATTCCGAATGTTACGAATCATACGCTTCGTCTCTTCTACTTTTTGTTTACCATCTGGCAAGTGCTGCAGTCGCTCTACTAACTCTTCTTCTTTTTTCAAAGCTTCCTGCAGTCCTTTTTCAAATTTCCGTTTACTAGCACCGGCTTCAAAATCTCTTATATTATTTAAAATCATCGGGATAATTGTAGTTGGCTGTTCACTCCAGCGCGTTTTCGTAATATCGATTTCTCCGCTGCATCTCATTCCGTATTTATTTAGAAAAGCATCGATTGCCTCTCGAGCTTTTTCTCCGCCTTTAAACTGAACCAATTCATCTAAAAAGCTATCATCTTCTACATGTTGTAAATACGTAATAACTTCTTGATACGGCCGAATCACATCAGCAACATCGAGTAATGCTAGCCCCATTTCAGATGTAATATTATTTTGTACGGATTGAGAAAGCATGTCTGCTGCATTCTTTTCGCCTAACCATTGCTCCATTTTTTCATTCATCCATGTTGAAGCATTCATACCTGCCATAATGACAGCCATACTTTGCGGACTAAATAATATTTTTTGTAATTGCTGCTCGATATCTTCTAAAATAAAATCAAATACAGCCGATCCTGATTTCGTTTGAATGTTTCGTTTTAACTCTTCAATCGATGCTTGATTATTCTTTATTAAGTCCATCACAATTGCCGGGTCGTTTTCGATTTCTGGTTGCGAACTGGCAGGTAGCAGACTTTTACTACCACTTTTTTCTTTTTCATCATCCGGTAACAATGTAATAAAATTATCTCGCTCGATTACAGTCGTTAATGCATCTCTGACGAGTGGATCCGATTTTCCTAACGTGTTTATTAAGAATTCTCTGCTAGCAGGTGAAGCTAATTGTTGCGTAGCATCAACAAATAGCCTGCCTCCCGCTTTACGCATAGGAGCACTAGTCGTTAACAGGAAAAAAGATAATCCTAGTGGTTTCATCGCATCGGTCATCATTTGCTGGTGACCAACCGATACATACACATGATTCTCCCCATCATTTGCTTCAGGTATTGGATATAAAGTCGTGATTGGGCGACTTTGGACAATATAAAATGTAGCATCCACTAAACACCATTCAATATCTTGGGGACAACCAAAATAAGCTTCAATCTGTCTTCCAATCTGTGCTAGTTGTAATATTTGTTGTTCAGACAATGTTTGATTTTTTTGCTGAGCCGGATCAATCTGTTTCGTCTCCGTTCCGCCCTCTTTCAAAGCATAAATAGCTATTTTTTTAGTCGCTATCATCGTTCCAGTAATTTTTCCTTCTTTTACTTTATAATTATCAGCAGAGACCAGTCCTGATACTAACGCCTCACCAAGTCCAAAACTGGCATCAATTGATAATACCTTTCGGTTAGAAGTAACCGGGTCAGCCGTAAATAAAATGCCCGAAGCCTTAGGGAAAACCATTTTTTGAACGACAACACATATAGAAACTTGATTATGTTCAAAATCATTTTGCATGCGGTATATAACTGCTCGCTCTGTAAATAAAGAAGCCCAG
Source organism: Bacillus cereus group sp. N14 (assembly GCF_016483555.1). NCBI lineage: Bacteria > Bacillati > Bacillota > Bacilli > Caryophanales > Bacillaceae > Bacillus > Bacillus cereus group sp. N14. Next base: position 17,072 of record NZ_JAEHBQ010000003.1, on the reverse strand, counting down.
CACTTTCTTACATGCTGCAAAATTGCTTCTTCTCCGATAATATTTAAATACGTATCTTGTTGACCAGCAAACGAGGCATACGGTAAATCTTCAGCCGTAGCACTAGAACGCACGGCATACGCATGTTCATTTCCAAAACGTGAGAGATAATGAGCTACCGCTTCCACTACATCAAAAGGGATTTCTACTGCCATAATGACTTCTCTAATCTTCTTGCTAATTTCACCAATTTGAGCTCGCTCTTCCTTTTTCAACTTTGTTAGCTGCTGCAACAAAGTATGAAGCTCTTCATTTTGATCGATAGCCTTTTCATATCCTACCGTTGTAACACAAAATCCTTCTGGTACTTGTATCCCTTGAATGTTGGATAACTCCCCTAAATTCAAACCCTTTCCACCAACGAGTGAAAGCTGCGTGTTTCCTATTTCCTGAAAATCGAGAACGAAAGAACTCATGTAACATCTCTCCTTATTATGCATGTGTTCTTGATTGTAGCAGGAGTAAATACGAATAAACAGTCTATTTCGAATTTGATTTACATGATATAATTAACTTAGGAAGAGATATTCCCCCCTCTAATTCACTTCAGCTACATCACCAAACTTAAACATCCTTTGATTATGAAAAGCATCGGTACAAGTAATCGTCTTATTTAATGGCGTTCTATCAACTACTGTTATGTTTTTTGTATAAACCCACATTAAAATATTAAGATAAATATTTTATTAACCCATCACCCCCCTCAAAAAAATTGTAGAAACTATTATATAAATTGATATGTCTCCACCTTGATTCTAGGACTTAATTTTTGTTTTTTGTAATCCCCCACTAATTCTTTTTTCAAATGCCTCAAAATGGATTTGAGAAATTAGGGAACTATAATATCGTATTGAAATATATTAAGGGGGATAAAAAGTGGACAAGGAAATGAATTATGGAAGTGATTACAAGTTTATTCCAGCAACTTCAATTGAAAGTGGTCATGGCCTTGAAGTATTGCCTGATTTATTTTGTTACACGATTCAAATCGTCAACATATGTTTTGTTGGAAATCCGCATACCAATGATTTTGTTTTAGTTGATGCTGGAATGCCTAAATGTGCAAATGAAATTATCACTGTCACTGAGAAGCGATTTGGTATAAATAGCCGCCCAAAAGCAATTATTTTAACTCATGGGCATTTTGATCATGTTGGAGGAATAATTGAACTCATTAAGTATTGGGATGTTCCAGTCTATGCCCATCAACTGGAGATACCGTTCTTGACTGGACAACAAAGCTATCCTGAACCAGATCCAACAGTTGAAGGTGGTATGGTAGCCAAAATGTCTCCCCTGTTCCCTAATGAACCGATTGATTTAGGAAATAGCGTAAAAGTACTACCTACCGATGGAACAGTTCCCCATATGCCAGAGTTTAGATGGATTCATACACCAGGGCATACTCCAGGTCATATTTCATTATTCCGAGAAAAAGACCGAACTTTAATTGCTGGGGATGCTTTTGTTACAGTGAAACAGGAATATCTATATAAAGTATTTACTCAGGAACAGGAAATAAGCGGCCCCCCTCGTTATTTAACAACAGACTGGAAAGCCGCTAAAGAATCAGTCATTAAATTAGAAGAAGTAAAGCCTCTGGTCGCTATTACTGGACATGGGATACCGATGTCAGGTGAATTGCTATCAACAAGCCTCAAAACACTCGTTCAAGAATTTGATAAAATCGCTGTACCCAATTATGGAAAATATGTAGACAAAAAGATACATTAAGCATGAAAATATTTTTTCTTCTTATATTTAAGAAACAAAATCAAAACAAAAAAATTATTAAGTTTAATATAAAAACAATGTACTTAGGCAACATCTCTATTATAAGAATGGAACTACACCTTGTGAATAAAACTTGATACTCCGCAAATACTATACGTAGTATAAGCCTGCTTCTTACCCAGGTTGTACTTCTTACCATTAAAGGGTGATTAAAACGGGTTACGCTATATAGCATAACCCGTTTTTTATGAAATATTTTATTCCATATACGTTTAAACAATGGAGGAAAATGATGAAACATATTGTTGCTTTACTAATTAAATACACAGCGATAACTGCAGTATTATTAATGGTACTCGGTATCTTTCAAGGCATTTCAATTCCTAGAGTATTACTCATTTCTCTTTTCCTAACAGGAGCTGCCTATTTAATCGGTGATCTCTTCATTTTACCTAAATACGGAAATATGATTGCTACAATAGCAGATTTCGGCCTAACCTTCTTCGGGATTTGGCTTTTAACATCCTTATTTACGAATTTAGATGCTACTCGTAATATTGGCCTGTCTTCATTTATAGCCGCATTAATTATTGGCGGAACAGAGGTTTTCTTCCACATTTATATGAAGAGGTTAGTACTGCGTAACGACGATGAATTAAGAAATCAGAATCATATTCATCATGATAAATATGCTATGGAAATGTCAGATGAATATATAGATTCTTCTACAATAAATAAATCCAAAGTTGAGGATACATCTAAAAAATAAAAAAGTGGCCAATGCCACTTTTTTATTTTTGTTTATTAAGCTTGGTCAGAATTTCTTACATGTAACGGAGGTGGAACTATCCACCCTTTTTTCTTACTTAAACGCAGCAAAGTTACACCTGCTTGCGCTTTTTTCATATGAAATTGTCCGAATAGCATCCCTACATCTTCTCGAAGACATTTTCCCATCACTTGACTACATGTCACAAGTCCAGCTGCTAATCCTGTAGCAACAGCTGCTGCTATTTCAGCATCATTAATACGCGCTCCTGGAGGAATATCTTCGATAGATGCAACTGGTCGTTCTGGAGGAGCAGGAGGTAAAGCTACGCCATTAACCTTTAAAAGAGTTTTTAACTCTTCTATTTCCGAGTTCATATCATTTTCAATTAAGCTTTCTAAAAACTTCTTCAAATCTTCGTCACCTGTGTGATTCATAAATACTTGATGGCTTGCGATTGCACCTTGTGCAGCTAAAAGATAACTCCAAATATCAAATACTTCTCCGTAATGTAACGGTTCATTTTGAGGATTTCCACTTAAAATACCCATTTTTAAATTCCTCCCTTTCGAAAATATCATAATAAATATGGATTTCAATAGTGAAATCCAATTTTTAAGTATGCTTTTTCCTGCAAAAGATTTTCTACTATGCATGGAAAACACCTTTCCAACACTGCGTGTTTATTGTTTAGGAAAGTAGTTTACAAATAAAATACTCAAAGATTATGAAAGAAGATTATCAATAATCTTTGAGTGAGAATCCATTTACTATAAGGGTTTTTATTTATATATATAAAAGAAATTGATTTACATATCTGCTATCTTTTACACTAATTTACTTAACGGTTAGCTCTACCACCAAGTTGTTGTTCAGCCATTGCTACTAAACGTTTTGTAATTTCACCACCAACAGATCCATTTGAACGAGCTGTTGTATCTGCACCAAGTTGTACACCAAACTCTTGTGCAATTTCATATTTCATTTGATCAAGAGCCTGCCCAGCGCCTCGAACTAACAATTCATTACGACTTCCACTATTATTGTTTGTCATATCGTTTCACCTCCGATGTTTTTAATATGCTACGAATCATGAAATAATAGTTATCCTTTTTATGGAAATTAGATTATGTATAAATATTGAGCTTCTTCTTAAAATAGGGCAAAAGATATAAGAAAGAAGAGTTGCTATAACGTACTTTCATAACAACACTATGTATAGATTTCTCTTTACTAAAGATTTCTGTTTTGCCAAGAGATACATATAAATTATGAAAAATGATTCCTAAGGAGATATGTGATGAAAGCTGTAACCTATCAAGGACCAAACCAAGTACAAGTTAAACAAATTGATGATGCAAAGTTAGAGAAAAAAGATGATATTATTGTAAAAATTACTTCAACCGCTATCTGCGGTTCTGATTTACATTTATATCAAGGTAACATGCCGTTACCTGAAGGGTACATTATTGGCCATGAGCCAATGGGAATTGTTGAAGAAGTTGGTCCAGATGTTACGAAAGTAAAAAAAGGCGATCGTGTTGTTATCCCCTTTAACGTTGCTTGTGGACATTGTTTTTATTGCCAACATGAAATGGAAAGCCAATGTGATAACTCCAATCCTCATTATGATTCTGGTGGATACTTTGGTTATACAGAGAAATTCGGTAACCATCCAGGTGGACAAGCAGAATATCTAAAAGTTCCTTTTGGAAATTTCACTCCATTTGTTATACCAGAATCATGCGAACTTGAAGATGAATCTCTACTGTTTTTATCCGATGTTTTGCCAACAGCCTATTGGAGTGTAATAAACGCAGGTGTTAAGCCAGGTGATACTGTTATCGTCCTAGGTTGTGGACCTGTTGGATTAATGACACAAAAATTCGCTTGGATGCAAGGAGCTAAGCGCGTAATCGCAGTCGATTACTTAGATTACCGAATGAATTATGCAAAAAAGATTAACAATGTTGAGATATTTGATTTTACAAAATTTCCTGATATGGGAGAACATTTAAAGGAAATCACACATGGCGGTGCCGATGTAGTCATTGATTGCGTGGGCATGGATGGAAAAAAATCACCACTAGAATTTTTAGAACAAAAATTAAAATTACAAGGTGGAACTCTCGGTCCTATTCAAATTGCTACGAAATCCGTAAGAAAATACGGAACGGTTCAAATGACGGGTGTTTATGGCGGCAATTATAATGCTTTTCCACTCGGGGCATTTTGGGTTAGAAATATTAATCTTAAAATGGGACAAGCACCTGTTATTCATTTTATGCCGGAACGGTTTGAAAAAATAATAAACAAAGAATTCGATCCAAAAGAGATTATTACACACAAAATCCCCCTTGAAGAAGCGAGCTACGGTTATCAAATTTTCAATAATCGTGAAGATGATTGTATAAAAGTCATTTTAAAACCTTGAAGATACAATTTATTATTCTTCATGAAAAGGTAAGATTACACTCCGTAATCTTATCTTTTTTATTACATGCTAAGTAGCTATTCCCCCACTCTCATCTCATATCGAAAATAGTTATTTCAAAAAGACTTTGCATTTTACGGTAACGATTTATTGGTAAAAAAATGAATTAAAGTATTAAGCAACCAATTAACGGACACGATAACAATGTTAACTAACTTAAAAAGAGGTGTCCTTCATGTTTTATTATAAAGAGGAAATAATTAATATGATTAAGCCGGATAAACCAGATCCAGCCGCTGCAAAAGTTTTACAAGAAATATTAGGCGGGCATTATGGTGAAATGCGTACAATGATGCAATATTTCTTCCAAAGCTCAAATTTTAGAGGTAAAGAGAAGCAATATCGTGATTTACTTCGAGGTGTTTTTTTAGAGGAAATAAGCCATGTAGAACTTGTACAACATACAATTAATCAGCTATTAACTGGATCTGGTGAACCTACGCCAGGAAATGCTGGTATTGACAAAGCACCGCTTGATGAAGCGGTTAAACATGCAAACCCTCACCATTTTATTGTAGGTGCTCAAAGTTCATTGCCTGTTGATGCAGCTGGCAATCCTTGGAATGGATCTTGGGTATATAGTCATGGAAACTTAATTAGCGATTTACTAGATAATGTCGTACTTGAATCTACAGGTGTACTTCAAAAGACTAGAATTTATGAAATGAGTTCTAATCAAACATTTAGAGAAACTCTTGCATTTTTAATTGTACGTGATAATGCACATCAAAATGCTTTTGCAAAAGCTTTAGAGACATTAGGGGTTGAATGGGGAAAACTCTTCCCTGTGCCAAACTATGATATCAATAAATATCCAGAGTGTAGAAAATATGTAGACATGGGATTCCATAACGCACAATTTAATTTTAGCTTAGATCCAACAAGAATGGGAGAAATATTCCAAGGTGAATCACCAAGTAGAAACAAAGGAACATTAACAGTAACTGACCCACCAAAAGGTTTTCCTGTACCAGAACTCCCTGAAATGCCAAATGAGCATAGTCCCGGATTAAAAGATATGGATCTTTAAGATAATTATGGCCAACTATTTATTCATAGTTGGCCATAAACCTTTATATGGATTCCAGTTACACTTTAGTCCACTTCAATTACATCACCAAACTTAAACATTCTTTGATTATGAAAAGCATCCGTACAAGTAATCGTCTCATTTAATGGATTTATATCATCTACTGTTATGTAATTTTTATATAAGTAGCCATTTTTATAATATGTAAGTAAAACCTCTTTCTCACCTAAATATGAAATTAACAGCTTGTTTTCAATCCTTTCTTTTGCATCTTGCGTTAAGATTGGACGTGGGACTTTTGTTTTCTCGTGTATCATTTCTTTAATACAGGCGAACTGCTCTGGCATACTAGCAAAAGGTTGCCACTTTACCATTCCTCTTCCTTTTGGCATATTAGCATTCTTCACGATTTGTGCCCTCCTAATAATGTGTTTCTATATCTTGCTGTTGCGACGCTTGTGTAAGAAATCCCACGTAAAATACTGTTCTTACCAAATCGTATTCGAATTTCGTCCATAACTCTCGTTAATCTCATTTCTTTTTCTCTTTGTATAATGTTATCGAAAAGCGAAATTTGCTCTTCTCCTTCATGTATTAAATTTGTTAAGGAAAGACTTATCGACCGAATCGGCTCTCCTGTATGCCGCTCGTATAAAAAATATGTACAAACATTATAAATATCCATCGTCAAATTCGTTGCTCTGTTTAACGTATGTGCTTTTTTTATTCCCCCTCCGTATTCATTACTATATCCAACTGAAAAATGGATCGTTTGCGCGTATTTCTTTTCTCGTCTCAATCTGTAACAAACTTCTTCTGTATGCTCTAATAAAATAACGATGAACTCTTCTATTGAATAATCACGAAATAATATTTGGCTTTTCGCTATAGATGTTGTCGCTGGAACATATTTCTCTGCTATTCTGCTAAAATCAATCCCGTTACTATGCAAGTGTAATTCCTCTCCTATTACACCAAATGATTGCTTTAAATACTTCAACGGGTACTGCGCTAAATCCCCAATCGTATGTATACCTTTTCGATTTAATTTCATTTCCGTTTTATACGATATACCCCAAAATTTACTGAGTGGTCTAATACTCCATAACTTCTCGGGTATATCGTCATACGTCCACTGCGCTATTCCATCGTTATTCTTTTTCGCTTCCACATCCAGTGCTACTTTACTCAATAATAAATTGGGTCCAATACCAATCGTACTTTCAATCCGTGTACGTTTATATATTTCTTGTTTGAACTTTAATGCGAACTCGCACGGATTACTCGCAAACAAATGAATACTCGCGGTCATATCCATAAAAAACTCATCAATACTATATTGATGGAAATCTTCCGGCGCAACATACTGTAAAGCTAAACCTGTTATGTAAGTTGAACATTTCATATACGTATGCATAATCGGATTCACAATAATAATATCTGGTCGCTTCGGTATTTCGTACAATCGTGCCATTTTCTTAATTCCTAGCGCTTTTAATGGCGGTGTTGCTGCCAATACGATTGATCCACTACGGTTTACATCTCCTACAACAGCCAATTTTGTATATCGTGGATCAAGTCCTTTTTTAATACATGATACGCTTGCATAAAAGCTACGTAAATCTACACATAAAATAATACGATTCGGTAAAAGAGAATAATCATACAAGGTTATTACTCCTAACAAAAGAACGTTTGTTCTTATTATATACGAACTTATGTTCTTTTTAAAGGTATTTTCATGAAAATTTTGGTTAAAATAACCGTTATATCTGTGCGCTATCAATTAAGGCTGGAAAAACTATGTATACAAAACTGCTAGAATTTCAAGTAACTCATAAGCATAAAACTACTAAAACAAACCAATTAAATCTGTATTATCAAAACAAAATTTATATAAATTTCTTTGTTTCTTATATGTGTGAAGATAATAAAATACTATTCCCAAAACAAAAAAGCAAAGATTTTTTAATTTACTTCAGCTTTCTTGTCTCTAATGCATATATTCTTCTAGATTTGATTTTTTCTTGTATATTTTTTCAGCAAAATCTCCTACATAGCGCATGTACCAAGATTCATCCGCATAACTAGTTACATTCTCCTTTTTTCTATTGTTAATAGCTTCATAATAAAAGCTGTTAAACGGCAAAAGTGCGAAGTCTTAAATTAGACTTCGCACCTTATACAAATTTACAATTAGTGACAATATCAATACAAATATAATAGTATATATATACATAATAATCACTTGTTATATTTGTTGCTCTTTTAATCGGCCAATGTATAAACCAATCCTTTTACTTAGCTATCTCTCATAATTGGTTTGATTGTTTCTAGATACTTAATCCCCTCTATACTCATTTCAAGCGGTAATTCATTCCGATTGAAATTACAAATGGCAAAATTTATCCGTTTTTCCTTTTTGCCTACTTGCTAAATTCAGCAAGTAAAATGTTTTTAAAAAATTCCGGATTATTAATGTTTAAACTGTTCGCATTGATAGCAAATGTATGTTTGCCTCCAAGTGTTCCACCAGCAAAAGTAGAAAACCCTGGAACGGCACCCCTGTGTCCCCATACCGAGACACCGTTCGGAAGTTTAATTTCAAGAATTCCAAGACCATATCCAGTTCCCTCTCTTTCTGTAGGAACTGTAGTAAGCATTTGTTTTAGTTGCTGTTCCTTCAGTAATTTGCCACTGAGTAAGTAAGAGAAGAATTTGTTTAAGTCGTCAGCAGTAGAAATCATATCTCCATCCGAGCTACCTGGGTTAATATAAGTAACGTCTTTTAGCTCACTTGCTCCGTCTAGTTGCAAATAGCCACGGGCATGCTTGGTGCCTGGAATCACGCTTGAATTGCCAGGTAGGAATGTATTTGACAAATCAAGCGGTTCAATAATCCGATTTTCAACCTCTTCGGCATAACTGTTGCCAGTTACTTTTTCAATAAGGATCCCCAGTAATACGTATCCTGTGTTTGAATAAGACCAACCCTTTCCTGGGGCAAAGTCTGGGGGAAGTGAAATCCCCATCTTTACAAATTCTTCAGCCGTATACGATTTTTTTATATCCGTAATATCAAAGTCTTTTGAATTTATATAGTCAGCAATACCACTTGTATGATTCAATATTTGCCGGATCGTAATCTGGTTACCATCATATCCGTTTCCTTGAATGACACCAGGCAACCATTTTTCAATGGAGTCGTCTAGATTCAAACGGTTCTCTCCAGATAATTGAAGTAGAACTGTTGCAATGAACGTTTTCGTCACACTGCCAATACGAAAGCGAAAATCTGCTTTCATTGGTTTCTTAGTTCTCAGATCCGCTACCCCAGCAGTATAACTCCAAGTTTTACCACCCTTAGAAATTTGAGCGAGTATTCCCGGGTATCCTAGTTGCAGTGTATCCCGCATTGCTTTCTTAACGGAAGTACGATCGCTTTGAGTACTTGTTTGTAACGAACTAGATACATTTTGCGCGGGTTCTGCTTTTACAATTGAGGCTGGTGTTATGTATAACAGGGAACTTCCAGCTATTAAAAGTGCTAGACTTGCACATGTAATTTTACTGCGTGTTTTCATAAAGAATTCCTCTCTTCTATTAAAATTGTATAGATAGTTGATAGCAGTGTCATATACGAACCACACAGCTATCAATTCTCCCAATGATGAAAAGGCAACAATGCATTTGCAATCATTGTACTCATTTGTTACTGATTGTTTTATATGTAGGCCGTACTTATTCCCCCCTTTCACGCCTCCTCATATTTTTATCCTACACAATGAAAATCTCTTTTTCCTTACCTATCCCTTACAAATTCCTTACATTCAAAATCGTTTCTATAATGAAAGGATTGAAGTAGCATCTGTGCCCGAAAGCGCAAAAAAATAGATTACCTGCACACTAAAAAGTATAGCGCACAGGTAATCTATTTGTTTTTGAGATTAATAAAAAACTAATTTATTCTTTGAATTCTTCCATCAATAACAGACTGAATTGGTTCTTTTGATTTTTTTATATAATCTACTAATGCTTCAAAATCAGTTGGTCCTGTTTCAGCATCTTTACCGTTTTTAAAGGATACAAATCCATCTCCACCTGAAGCTAGAAATGCGTTAGCAACGACGCTGTAAGTTTTAGAAGGATTAATTTCTTCTCCATTTGTTAAGCGAATACTTGTTACTTTTTCTCCATTAGGCTTGTTCGCATCCCAAGTGTATTGGATTCCTGAAATTTGAAGCATTCTTGTTATGTCTTTTTGCCATTGTTGATTTAAAACATCACGAATATCTTGACCTGTTAAATTTACTTTTATTAATTGATTTCCGAATGGTTGAATACCATATATCTCTCCCCATGTAATATCACCAGCATCTAAGTCATTACGAATACCACCAGGATTCATAAGTGCAATTTGGGATTGCATTGTTGTACGCTGGGCATCAGCAACTAAATTTCCAAGAGTAGATTCACCAGCCATATTGATTTTGCGATCTAGTGGAGCAATAGACTTACCTACAACTTCATTGACAAGAGGTGCGATTTTTGCTTGATATTTCTCCATCTTCTTCTTTATTTTTTTATCAGGCTCCATGCCTTCATGGTAAGTTGTAACAATTTCTGCTTTTTTCTCAACAATATCTTGTGTTTTACGATCAATCTTTACATCAACATCAGCAAAAGCCATACCATAAGAATTTGCTTGTACGACAAGTTTATTATTGACAGTTCCATTTACATAGGTGTGGCTATGCCCACCAAAAATAACATCGACTTCTGGATCAGTCTCATTTGCTAATCGGACGATATCACCATTTGTTACGCCGTTCCCATCTGTTGTACCTCCGTTATGCGCAAGAACAACGATAGATTTAACGCCTAGTTTTTTTAATTGCTTTACGGATTTGTTAATAGCTTCAACTTCATCTGTAATTTCTACATTCTTTAGCATAGTAGGCATAACAAGGTTAGGAACATCCGTTGTTACGACTCCGATAAACCCAACAGGAACTCCTTGTACCTTTTTTATAGTGAATGGTGGTAAAAATAAACGACCGGTGGATTTATTATAGAAATTTGCGGCAACATATGGGAATTTTGCTCCTTTAAAATTTCCTGTTTTCTCATGGTATCCACCATAAATAAGGCGGTTCATTTCTTCAACACCTTCATCAAATTCATGATTTCCTATGGTTCCAACATCGAATTTCAAATCATTTAGAAATTCAATCGTAGGTTCGTCTTGTAATAATGCTGAAACAGGAGTACTTGCTCCAACAACATCGCCAGCATGTACCTTTAATGTATTCGGATTTTGTTTTTCACGATCACGTAAATAAGCCCCTAAGTACTCAATTCCCCCTGCATCTTTATTGTTAATTTTTTTTACAGTGTCTAGTTGCCCATGAAAATCGTTAATACCGAGCATTTGTACATCTATGTAGCGGTTTGGTGCTGTACTTGCTTGGGCTGAAGGCACAGCGAATACACTAGTAAAAGTAACTGTACTTAATGCTAAAGCAACTGGAATGATTTTTTTCAACATAAAATTTCTCTCCCCTAATTAAAATCTGACATAATACAATGTTATTTTAATATATTAAGAGAATTATTTCTATAAAAATTCTACCAATTATAAAAATTAATAAGATTTTATTGTTTTCTGACAAAACTTTTCTTTGTTTTGAGGATTATTCAAAATATTATCTTGATAGTAATATAACAATCCACCTAAGAGACCTAAAAAAAGCTAATCCATACATTTTAGCTGGTAAGAAGAATATTCAATTCGAAACTAATAGAGGTTTATCAACCTAACATCTCAATATCACCATTTAAAAATGAATAAAAATTTCGTTATGGAAGATTTCGATTCTTTAAATTGATTACAGTGGTGCACTACTCCGCATTTAAAAAGATGCTCCTGGATTTATCCAAGAGCATCTTTTTAAATGCGGGGACATCAAAACTTTAACTTGATGGGGATATGGCACTACCCCCATTAATAAATATTACTAACCTTATATCTAGGTTAATATTTATCATATTTTTTATAAACAGGATTAATTAGATTTAAAAAAAGATTTCTTTTTCTTTACTCGTAATAAATCACCTGTCCATCCTTTAAATCGCATATACATATACATACCTCCCGTTGTAAAAATAATAAATAAGAGAGCAATTAAATAGCTATATTTCCATTCTAGTTCAGGCATGTATTTAAAATTCATCCCCCACAATGCTCCTAAGGCTGTCAAAGGCGTACTCACAGCCGTTAATACAGTAAGAGCTTTCATAATTTCATTCCCACGATGAGAAGAAACAACTTCTTGTAAATGAATCATCGTGTCTAATTCTTCTTGGTACTCTTTAACAAGTTGTAATCCACGCTCTAATTTCAAGTGTGTTTGTTTATAACAAAGAGTTTTTGTTATATTTTCTAACCAAGCTTCCTCCAAGCCTTGTAACACTTCTTGTATTAAGCGAAACACATGTGTGTTCATAAATAATTCATGACGAATATGATAAATTCTTTCTAAAACTGCTATGTTATTATGATGATAAAAATCCCATAATACATTTCTGAAATTGTTTTCAAAATAGTCAACCTCTCGCAAATAGTGAGAAATAAACATTGATAAGATAGTACATACTCCTTCAGCGGAACTATTACAATTTTTTGTACCCACCGGGAAATTATGTATTAATTCTTGAAAATCCTCTTCCTCTTTTTCCTGGACCGTTATCAGTACTTCATGAGCTACGAAATAATGAAGAAATTTTTGAATTTTGGCGTCTTTTTTATCTTGATCATATAAAAAAGAACCATATACACAAGTTTGACTTGGTGATAACGTATAAACATATAAGCCATTTTCACAAGGAGAACTTATTTTCTTTACAAATTGAGAGAAATAAGATATTACATCACGAGGGATTATAGAAGAAAGTTTTTCAAGCTCACTAGTTTTCACATGATACCAATTCCATTTCGGCATTTTTATGCATTCCATATTATTCTTCCTTTCTGAATAGTTTTATGTTTGATCGAATAATATCCGTAATATGAAATTTGTATGTAGGTATTCATGTCTTCGAGGAAAAGTTTTTAAATCACCTAAATTACAAGCTAAATGGCATAGGAGGTCTTCTTCTATTACAAGGAAGACCCCCTATATATTAGTTATTTTTATTCTCAATTTTAAACATTTCCTCTATACAAGCACTTTTCATCTTTTCTTATTTATATGTGGAAAAGAAGCCACATAATTTGGCACGTCTATTCAACGAACTCTATTTCGGTCGTTATTATAATTTAGATTCATATGCAGATTGATTGGTGATGTCCTCAAATACTTGACTTCCAATCATATAGTATCCATGAAGTGCAGCCTCTTTCGAAGCGTCTACCATACGGAAAGAAGAAATTTCACCTTGCATTTTTTCAATTCGTTTTTTGTGGATATCTACTATTCCTCCTGTCCAAATAATAGTTTCATACTGGTCTAACTTAAATTGTTCTTGTAATACACGCATAACGTCTTGGAAGTGTGCATCCAACTCTTTTTGAATCAAAGTATCAACCTGACTTGTCTCATGATTTTCTTCTCGACCTCCATATCCTTTTTCTAATATTTTTGGCATGTCATTAATATGCAATTGATTACTTTCACCCGCATGATTCTGCAGGATATTCTTAATATTTTTCAAAGGCTTGCTACATCCTAGTTCTGTCTCATAATGATTTAAAATGACATTCTGTTTCATATCTGTCATTTCTAATGTACGAAATCCACCATCAATAATTAAGATACGATCTCGTTCCTGAATGATTCCCTCTTTTAAGAAATAGGCATGTAAAGCGACCGGTTGCTGAAGAATCAAAGCATTTTCCACCGTAATATTAATAAATTTCCCATCAATTTGCACGGAAGTTTCTTTTTTTAGTGCACGTTGTAATTGCTCATGCTGACTACCAAAACAAGTAACGGGAAGCCCGGTAACAACTAAAGGTAACACGACATTTTCTTTATAATCCTTTGCAATGCAACCAAATATTTGTTGTTTAAACTGTTCGCTTTCATAATAATTTTCTATTTCTTCGTCAAATGGAGGAAGAAATGAAGCGTCAGATTGATGCGCTTCATTTCCCATGTAGTATGCAAAGTCTAAGTCTATAAAACTCACCTTTGTTAAATCTTCACTTTCAGCATGGTTAGGTACAGGGGCTAGTGTGGAAACTTCACTCTTAATCGTCACCTCAGAATCTACATCCTGTCGATATGCCCGCTTGGTAAAGCCAATTCCTACATCAATTGCATACAGAGATTTCATACTTTTCCCTCACTTTCTCTTTTTAGAATTCAATCTAGGCACTCTCTTCTTTCTCTTCTTTCATATATTTCTTTTCATTTTTCGTTTTTTCTCCGTCTATGTCCTTACTATTTTGATTTATTTCGTTATCCTTTTCATCTTTTTTCTTTTTGTTATTTTCGTTTTCTGTTAAATCTTTAATAGTAGAAATGACAACCGGTGTGGCTGTAAGAAGTTGTGGTAATGTTTGTTTTGCAACATTAGCTGCAGTTACAGAGAATTGTTTACTTGTCTCAGTTACTTTCTCTAATGTTTCCTTTATGTTTCCTTCTTGTAGTTTGTCTTTTACTCTTTTTCCTTTTGTTTGTATAGCTTTCCGATTTTCTTTTTTTAACAGGGAGACCATGACTCCGGTCGTAATCCCAATCACAGCATATTTAAATATTGTATGTTTCATTTTTCTCACCCTTCTCTACTTTTATTTTCTTCCATGCTACAACCTAAAATAATTAACTTATCTATTTATCAGATGTTGCAATCTATTAGAGAGAATGATAGTTTTGCGGCTGCCTATCACTTGCCGTTGGTGTTTCAGCTGTTACTAGGAGTAAAATTCTCCCTTGATCTAGTTTTTCTTCATATAAGTTAGCTTCCTCCTTCGACAACCCCATTTCCTCCATTTGATTTCGGAGTTCGTCCCCTTTTTTGGAGAAAAAGTTGATAATACTTGTACCCAATCCTTGTTCTTTTACTCCAATCGTATTTGTGTTTGTATCATCCGCAATCTTTTTTGTTAGATGTTTTTCATGTGTTAAGACGTAAATGTCATCTTGGCGAATCCCTTGCAATTCTAGCTCTTTTACTTTCATAACTACTTCCTGTTCATTTTCATATTCATGAACTACCGGTTTTCTTTCATTCTTATGCATTATATTTTTCCTCCCTTAGATTTTTTATTTTCTTATTTAGTTGTTATGTAATATGTAATACACCTATTTTAAAGATGTTAAACCTAAATTTTCAAAAAACTTCACACAATAGATTATTAATGTTTTTGAATATCAAAGAAATGTCACGAGAAATTTGCTTTGATAAAAGTGTTACAAATAACGATTTGTTTGGAAGGCAAGCCCCTTATTTTATAGAAAATTTCTATTTAGAAAAAGTTACAAAAGAAGTACAAGATACTTTTTTCGTTAATTAAATCAAAATCAAAAAACACTCCTTTTCAAAGAGTGCTTTTAAAAAACATATAACCTAATAAAAATGTTTCTATTTTGATTACAGAAAGAAAGTCTTTATTAAAACATATGGTTGCTAATTTAATTGCAATCTTCCTTGCATCCAAGCAGCAATATCATTTATAACATACTCAGAGATATTAGCAGAATTATAATATTCATCCGGTTTACTTATTTCTCCATAATCTTCTGTAAATAAGGAATTTAACTTTGGATATAGTCGATAATCAATGTTATGTCGTTCTTTTAATTGTTCTTTCCAAAGAGGGATTTCGATTTTCGATTGAACTTGATAGTCTCTTTCTCCTTGAATAATAAAAAGCGGTGTCTTTTGTTCTTTTGACATTTCCACCGCTTTAATTTTACGGATAGAATCCTTACTTCACAGGATTTCTTTGCTGTTTTCACTATATCCTTACTATACAAATGAAAATATACAAACTTTGCATAAAAAAATGATTTTATAGTATCTTTTTAATATCCATGTCCACTTTGCCAACCACCGTGTCCACCGTGTCCGCCTTGCCAGCCACCATGTCCACCTTGCCAACCACCGTGTCCACCTTGCCAACCACCGTGTCCCCCTTGCCAGCCACCATGTCCGCCCGGCCAACCGCCGTGTCCACCTTGCCAACCACCGTGTCCGCCTTGCCACCAGCCTGCATAGCCTTGTCTCTGTGAGTTCATTCCTTCGCATCCCTTCTTATTAAAAATTCAAATACTGTAACTGGGTATTCTCTAAATATAATTATGTATCCCAAAAATAAATGTATCCGCAAACATCTCGATTATTGGTAAAGTAATTATCTAATGAAAAAACATTTATCATTGCAAATCTAAGCTCATAACACGATTTGCACAAGAGAATAACCATACAATGTTATCCCTCCTTTAAAAACCTATTTAAGAAAAACTTAAGAAATTCACTTCTAAATTCATAAGAATTTTTTTCTATACTGAATCATGTAAATGAACAAAAGGAGAAACAATTATGAAGAAATTTATACTTTGCATAATAGGAATAGGCCTTCTTATATACTTACTCCCCTTCATGTTACGCGGGGATCTAGACATATTAAATCCACTTGCTGAAGAGAAAAATGTATATGCCGTTGCGGAAGGATATGGTGTTCCCAATTATCATACGAACGGTAGAGCTATATACTCGTTAAAAGGCATTGATGAATCTGGAAATGAAGAAGAGTATACAGTAGGAACGAATACTCCTAATGATTTTATAAGAAAAACTTACTTAAAAATCCATGTAAAAGGTAAGTATGTCTATTCTTACGAAGTTATTTCTGAAAAAGACATTCCGGAGAAAATAAGAAAACTAGTAGAAGATAGTATATAAACAAAGAGCCCACTCTTATGAAGTGACCCCTGTCAAGTAGACAGTATTCAAAAAACACAACTAAGCAACCTGAGTTCTATATTTATATGGACTCA